>NZ_CP063989.1:0-323567 GCF_014595995.2 Actinomyces respiraculi | reverse complement strand
CGTCGGGACCTTGAACGCCACCTCCTGAGGGAGCTTGATGGAGAACTGGTCGCCGTCCTTGAGGTTCGCGTTGCTGGCGTCCCAGGTGAAGCGCAGCAGAGCGAGGTCGCTCACGACGAGCGGGCTACCGGGCTGCTCCGTTCCCTAGTAGTTGATCTTGGTCAGCGTGAGGTTGTCGACCGTGATGGCGTTGTTGACAGCGGCCGCTGCCGGCACGGCAAGGCTCTGGACTGCTAGAGCCAGCGCAGCCAGGACCGTCACAACAGCGGCGACCACCCCCGTTCGGATGTCTCGAGAGGTCAAGCCGTTCATCTGCATGCTGTGTCTTTCGCGCTCGGGTACAGGGAATCTACAACTCCGTATGGCACTCATAGACACATGGCAGCCGAAGCACCCTAGCACGATCTCGAGATGACGTATCGTCCTTTGTCAGCGTCAACTACGCTAGGCCCTTCAGGGCCCGGCGCGCCTCACACGCCTGCGGACTCGAAGAGCGAGGTCACGGAGCCGTCGTCGAAGACAGCCCGGATCGCCTGCGCCAGCAGCGGGGCGATCGGCAGGATCGTCAGTTGGCCGAAGCGCTTGCTGGGAGGAATCGGCAGCGTGTCCGTCACCACCACCTCGCGAGCACCGCAGGAGGACAGCCGCTCCACCGCCGGGCCGGACAGCACACCGTGCGTCGCCGCCACGATGACGTCCTTGGCCCCCTGGTCCAGGAGCACCTGGACTGCCTTGGCGATCGTGCCGCCGGTGTCGATCATGTCATCCACCAGCACGCAGGAGCGGCCCGCGACGTCACCGACCACGCGGTTGGCGACGGACTCGTTGGGGCGCGTGACGTCACGGGTCTTGTGCACGAAGGCCAGCGGGGTGTCACCCAGGGCGTGCGCCCAGCGCTCGGCCACACGGATACGCCCGGCGTCTGGGGACACGACCGTCGTCATGGAGGGGTCCACCCGGCTCTTGATGTACTCCACGAGGACCGGCTGGGCCCACAGGTGGTCCCAGGGCCCGTCGAAGAAGCCCTGCTCCTGGCTCGTGTGCAGGTCCACGCTCATGATGCGGTCCGCACCGGCCGTCTGGTACAGGTCCGCGACCAGGCGCGCGGAGATGGGCTCACGTCCCAGGTGCTTCTTGTCCTGGCGGGCGTAGGGGAAGAAGGGGGCGACCACGCTGATGCGCTTGGCGGAGGCGCGCTTGAGAGCGTCCACCATGATGAGCTGCTCCATGAGCCAGTCGTTGACCCGGTCGCCGTGGGACTGCATGACGAACACGTCGCAGCCGCGCACGGACTCGTTGAAGCGCACGTAGGTCTCACCGTTGGCGAAGTCGTAGGCGGTGGAGGACAGGACCTCCGTGCCGAGCTCACTGGCGACGGCTGCCGCGAGCTCGGGGTGCGCGCGCCCCGAGACGATGACCAGTCGCTTCTCACCGCTCGTGATGATGCCCGTCATGAACTGTGTCCCCTCTTGAGGCCCTAGTGCCCCGGTTTGGTTGGCTGTGGGTGGGTGGTCTTAGTGGCAGCCCCGGGACCTACCGGCCCTCGTGGGGGTTCCCATCGAGCTGGGGCAAGCGCACGACGACGGCTGTGGGGTCGTGGGAACCACTGGTCCTCTTCTCACTGAGATTGCGGGCCGACCGGGCCGTGACCCAGCTGTGCGGTGCGAAGCAGCGTCATCCTACGTCCTGGGCGGGCCTGCTGCGGACATACCCGCGCCGTTCCGCCCCCAGGGTTCGAACCCGGGCCTCAAGGCTCCAAAGGCCTGCGTGCTGCCACTACACCAGGGCGGACCGCGCGCCCGCGGGCAGCGCGATGACATCCTCTCACAGCCGCGAGCGCCCCGACC
Organism: Actinomyces respiraculi; assembly: GCF_014595995.2. Classification (NCBI taxonomy): domain Bacteria; kingdom Bacillati; phylum Actinomycetota; class Actinomycetes; order Actinomycetales; family Actinomycetaceae; genus Actinomyces; species Actinomyces respiraculi. The sequence continues at coordinate 321,720 of NZ_CP063989.1, read as the reverse complement.
GCCCAGGCGGCATGATGGGCCGCATGGCAGCCAAGGTGAGCAAGCGGACCCGGATGAGCGCGGGCGAGAGACGTGAGCAACTCATCGACGTCGCCCGCGCCCTCTTCGCGGAGAAGGGCTTCGAGGCCACAGCGATCGAGGAGATCGCGGCCCGGGCAAAGGTCTCCAAGCCGGTGGTCTACGAGCACTTCGGCGGCAAGGAGGGTCTGTACGCGGTCATCGTGGACCGTGAGCTCAGTGCCATCTCCACGACGGTGACCCAGGCGCTGAGCTCCTCGCCGTCGCCCTCCCTGGTGGTGGAGCGGGCGGCACTGGCCCTGCTGACCTATATCGAGGACTCCCCCGACGGCTTCCAGATCCTGTCCTCCTCCGGGGACCGCACGGCGGGCACGTACTCGACCCTGCTGGCCGACGTCGCCATCCAGGTCTCGGGAATCCTCGCCTCCCAGTTCCAGGAGCATGGCCTGGACCCGCGCACGGCGCCGCTGTACGCACAGATGCTCGTGGGGATCGTGTCCTCACCGGCATGGTGGTGGCTGGAGAACCGGACGATGAGCAAGGAGGAGGTGGCCGCCCACATGGTCAACCTCGCCTGGAACGGCCTGCGGGCCTTGGAGGCGCACCCCCAGCTGCGCGAGACCACCCACCCCGCCCCATAACCCCGCCCAGCTCCTCCCATCCTCGGTTTGTTCTCGAGAGTCACGGTGTTGTGCCGTTGTGGTGTCTCAGGACGTCGGTGGTCGGCGCCGGCCGTGGTTGGTGCCCGCCGCACGCACACCAGCGCGGTGCAGGCGGGCGACGCGGTCAGAGCGCCCTGGAGGAGAATCCCGGTGATCACACCAGCACGGTGCAGGTGGGCGCCCGCGGGGCCCGGGGCTTGCACGCTCACGCTTTTCGACACTCGTCGACAACGGCGCCATTGCTAGGGTTTGTCGACCGGTGTTCTCCAATGCGCCGGCTCCCATGTGCACGAAGGCCGCCCACGCACATGGGAGCGTGGGCCACCACCGCAAACCCCAGTGCAACCGTTAACACCTGTCACATGAGCGTGCGAGCCCCCCCTGCCGCCACCCCGCGGGGCACGCCCCAAGCCCCGCCAGCAGCCGGCCGACAACGGATGCCGGCACCAGGCTCAAGCCGTCACGGGCGCGGCAGGGTGCCGGAGCACACCGCCACGACCAGCCAGAAACCCCACCCCCACAAACACCCGAAGTGTCACCGATGTCCTGAGACATAACAAGTGGTGTTTGGCCGCACTCTCGAGCGCAAACCGAGGAGTTCGAGGTCGGCCGGGGCGGCTACTGCTCTAGCAGCTCCGCGGCCTCGAGCCACTCGAGCTCGAGCGCGTCGTGCTCGGCCTGCGCGGCCGACAGCTCGCGACCGAGCTCGGCGAGCTCACCCACGCGCGCGGGGTCCGCGGAGACCGTCTCCATGCGGGCGTGCAGCCGCTCGACCGCCTGAGCGGCCTTGTCCATGCGCCGCTCGACGCGGGCCAGGTTCTTCGTGGCCTCGCGCCGCTCGGCACCGCTGAGGGCACCCGCTTCCGCTCCCGCCGGCGCACTCGCCTCCGCACCAGCCCGCACGGACGAGGCAACGGGGGCTCCGGCCTGCGCCGCCAGGGCCTCGCGGCGCATCTGGAGGTACTGCTCGACCCCGCCGGGCAGGTCGCGCAGGCTCCCGTCCCCCATGAGGGCGACCTGGTGGTCGGTGATCCGCTCGAGGAGGTAGCGGTCGTGGGAGACAACGACGAGTGTGCCCGGGAAGGAGTCGAGGATGTCCTCGACGGCCGCAAGCGTGTCCGTGTCGAGGTCGTTGGTGGGCTCGTCCAGCAGGAGCACGTTCGGCTCGGTCATGAGCAGGCGCAGGAGCTGCAGGCGGCGGCGCTCACCGCCGGAGACCTCCCCCACCCTGGTCCAGGCGCGCTGGCGGGTGAAGCCCAGGCGCTCGACCAGCTGGGCGGCGGTGAGCTCCTTGCCACCGACCGTGACGCGCTCACCCACGGCGGCCACCGCCTCAACCACACGCAGGTCCGCCAGGGCGTCGAGCTCATGCGTGGACTGCGACAGCGTCGCCACCTGAACGGTGGTGCCGCGCACGACCCGTCCCTCGGTGGGTGCCTGGACGCCCTCGAGCAGGCGCAGGAGGGTGGTCTTGCCCGCGCCGTTGACGCCGACGACGCCGACGCGCTCGCCGGGCGCGAGCCGCCAGGTGACCTTGCGCAGGACCTCCCGCTCGCCGACCGCCCGACCATCAGGGCCCTGCGGGCGGGGGTAGCGGACGGTGACGTCCTCGAGGTCAATGACCTTCTTGCCCAGACGGGCGGTGGCCATCGCCATGAGCTCGACCGTGTCACGCGGCGGCGGCACGTCCGCGATCAGCGCCTCGGCGGCGTCGATGCGGAAGCGGGGCTTGGAGGTGCGGGCAGGGGCTCCGCGGCGCAGCCAGGCCAGCTCCTTGCGCAGCAGGTTCTCCCGCTTCTCGGCGGCGACGGCGGCCTGGCGGGCACGCTCGGCCCGGGCCAGGACGTAGGCGGCGTACCCGCCGTCGTAGGTCTCGACGCCGCCGGGCACCTGGGGGCGGCCGCCACCGGGGTCGACGCCCGGGACGACCTCCCACACATTGGTGCAGATGGCGTCGAGGAACCAGCGGTCGTGGGTGACGGTGACGAGCGCGCCCGTGGAGGCGCGTCGGCCGGAGAACCGGGCACTCAGGTGCCGGGCGAGCCAGTCCACCCCCTCGACGTCGAGGTGGTTGGTGGGCTCGTCCAGGACGACGACGTCGGCGTCGGCGGTCAGGACCGCGGCGAGGGCGACGCGACGGCGCTGACCACCGGAGAGGGTGGCGACGTCGGCCCCCAGGTCGAGGTCCCCCAGCAGGCCCGCGTGGACGTCGCGCACGGCCGGGTCGGAGGCCCACTCGTGCTCGGGGGCGTGGCCGTGGACCGCCTGGCGCACCGTGGTGCCCGGGGGGAGGTCGTCGGCCTGGGTGAGCATGGCGACACGGGTGCCCCCGGCGCGGGTGACACGCCCACCATCGACCTCGCGGGTACCGGCCAGGGCGGCCAGCAGCGTGGACTTTCCCGCCCCGTTGGGACCGAGGACGCCGACCCTCGTGCCGTCCTCGATACCGAGGGTGACGTCGTCCAGGAGCAGGCGTGAGCCGACGACGATACGGATGGACTCCAGTCCGATGAGGTGCGCCATCAGCCCACCACCCGGGCGCCGGCCACGGGGGCGTCGGCGCGCAGGACGTGGGCAACAAGCCCGCTGGCGCTCAGGGCGCGGGTGACGCGCGCGGCAGCGACCGTGTCCGCCACGAGGGCGGCAACGACCGGGCCGGTGCCGGTGACGAGGGCGCGCAGCGCCCCGGCCTGCTCGGCGGCCGCGATGACGTCGGTGAGCTCGGGCCTCAGTGACAGGACGGCCTCCTCGAGGTCGTTGTGCAGGGCGGGGGCCAGGGCGGGGGCGTCACCCGCGCGCAGGGCGGCGGTGAGCGCGTCCGGGACCTCCTGGCCGGGGTCCGGACGGGACCCGCCAGGGTCGGTTCCGACGGCGTCGGCGGGGACAGCAGCAAGCCCATCAGGGAGGGTCACGTGCCCGGCCTGGTCCGGTGCCTCGTGGCCGACGGCGTCAAGCGCGTCATGGCGGGCCAGCACCTCAGCCGGGTCCAGGCCCTCAGCGGGCACGGCAAGCACCCACTGGTAGGCGCCCCGGGACATGACGGGACTCAGCTCGCGTCCACGTCCGACGGCGCAGGCGCCCGTGAGGGGGAAGACGGCGTCCCCGCCGAGCCCGGCCGCAATGGCGCGCAGCTCCGGCTGGCTCAGCCCGGTCCCCCACAGGTGGTTGCAGGCGACGAGGGTCGCGGCCTCCTCGGCAGCACCGGCCCCGAGCCCGCTGTGCACGGGCACGCGCCGACGCAGCAGGAGGTCAACGCCCTCGGTGATGCCAGCGGCCTGAGCCAAGGCCCGGGCGGCCCGGGCGGCGGGCCCCTCCAGATCCAGCTGTCCCCCGGCCGGGTCCTCGGGGGTGAGGGTGACCGTGCCGTGGTCGTCGCAGGACTGGCGACGGGCCGTGACGGTCGTGATGAGCCGGACCGCCTGGTAGACGCTGGTGGCCGGGGCCTCGTCGTCGGCATCAGTGGCCGCCCGGCTGTGGAAGAGGGTGACGCGGCACGGGGCCTCAACGCGCACGCTCGTGGCGGAGCCGGAGCGGGTGCGCGGCTGCTCGTCCGGGCTGGGAACGGCCCTGAGGTGGTTCACTGCACCTCCTGGCGGGGTCTGTTCCCGCTGCTGGCGGCCGACAGCCGCTCGGCAACGGCCGCGAAGTCGGCCACGTCCAGGGTCTCCCCGCGCCGGGCCGGATCGATGCCCGCGGCCCGCAGGGCCAGCTCGGCGGCCTGTGCGCTCCCGGCCAGCGGGGCCAGGGCCTTGCGCAGCGTCTTGCGTCGCTGGGCGAAGGCCGCGTTAATGACGGCGAAGACCTCCTCGCGGCTGGCACCCGTGGCCGGAGGCTCGCGGCGGGTGAGCTCGACGAGGGCCGAGTCCACGTTGGGCACCGGCCAGAAGACCGTGCGACCGATGGTGATGGTGCGCCGGGCCGCCGCGTACCAGGCGGCCTTGACGCTCGGCACCCCGTAGGTGCGTGAGCCGGGCGGGGCGGCGAGCCGGTCCGCGACCTCCGCCTGGACCATAACCGTGATGCTCTCCAGGGAGGGCAGGCACCCCAGGAGCGTCAAAAGCACGGGAACGGCAACGTTGTACGGCAGATTGGCCACAAGACGGGTGGGCGGGGCCTCGCCGTCTAACGGCCCCAGCGCCTGCGGGCCGTCGATGGTCAGGGCGTCGGCGGTGACAACGCGCAGGCGCTCGGCCGCAGCGGGCGCACGGTCGGCGACGGTGACGGGCAGCGCGCGTGCCAGCAGCGGGTCGATCTCGACGGCGACCACGCGCGCACCGGCCTCAAGGAGCGCCAGAGTGAGGGAGCCCAGGCCCGGCCCGACCTCGAGGACCGTCTCCCCCTCACGCACACCTGCCGAGCGCACGATGCGCCGCACAGTGCCGGCGTCGTGGACGAAGTTCTGCCCCAGGGCCTTGGTGGGACGCACCCCCAGGGCTTCGGCGAGGCCGCGCACGTCCTGAAGCCCGAGCAGGCCGGAGGGCTGGGCGTCAGCGTCCGGTTGCGCACTCAGGGGACGGCTCTCAGCGGGGTGCGGCATGGGCCCAGCGTAACGGGAGCCTCCGGCACGATCACGCCCGCGAGGACCCGGCCGGGGTGCGCGCCCCGCACACCCCCGCGCAGCCGGCACCGCACACCCTCACGGGGAGGGCGGCCGCAACTCGGGCTCAGCGCAGCCCGAGCGAGGCGGCGCAGGCGGGCCACTGGCCCCAGCCCGAACGCGCCTGCAGGGCCTGAGCCAGGGCCAGCTGGGTCTCGTAGCTGTTCTCGTGCGGGTAGCCCGTGCCGCCCAGGGACTGCCAGGTGGGAAGGGAGAACTGGAAGGCGCCGTAGAGGCCGTTGCCCGTGTTGATCCCGGCGTTGCCGCCGGACTCGCACAGGGCAAGGCTCCACCACACCGAGCCGTCGTTGACCGCGGTGGTGGTCGCCGTCGTCTCGGCGGAGCCACTGGCGGACCTGGACGTGCCGACGAGAACCACCTCGTCCGTGCGCGGGGTGACGACGACGCTGAGGACCGCCTCGCGCGAGACCTCCACACCGCCCTCGGTCACCACCCGGTACGTGGTGCGCACGACGCCATCCACACCGGCCGTCTGTACCTCGGTGACGCCCTCGGCCAAGGAACCGGACTCCTGCTCCACCGTGCCGTGAGGGTCGGTGACATCCTGCGTGACCGTCTCGATGACAACCTGCGCCGTCGAGACGTCGAGCGCCGCAGCGGTGGCGACGTCCTCCCCCGTATCAGTGGGGGCACCGAGGCGGGCCTGTGCCTCGGTCAGCAGCACCGCGTCCGTCCCCCGGACAGCCGCGTAGGCACCACCGCACACGGCGAGCGCAAGGGCAGTGGACACGGCCCCCGCACGCAGCAGGGCGCCCGACCTCGCCACGCGGTGCTGCGCGGCGCTGTGCGCGCTGTCCCCACCGGGCAGGTGGCCCGGCGTGCTGGGAGTGTCGTTCGGGTTCTGGTGCCGCGTCACGCGAGCGATCCTTCCGTCGGCTGCGCTCAACGTAACGGAGCTCCGACGGGGCAGGCAATGGGACGTGTCACGTCCGGGGGTGGCTCAGTACCAGCCGACCGAGTTGGAGTGGGCCCAAGCGTTGCACGGGGAGCCGTAACGACCCTCGATGTACTGCAGGCCCCAGGTGATCTGCGTGACCGGGTTCGTCGCCCAGTCGGCCGCCACCGTGCCCATCTTCGAGCCCGGCAGGGCCTGCGGGATCCCGTAGGCGCCCGAGGAGGGGTTCTGAGCCTGGTAGTTCCAGCCCGACTCGCGCTGCCACAGGCTCACCAGGCACTGGAACTGGGAGTCGTCCCACCCGCGGGAGGCCAGTATGTCCCGGGCCGCCGCCTGCGCGGAGGCTGCCGATCCGTCCACGGCGACCGCAGCGGTCCCCGAGCCCGCGGACGCGGCCTGCGGGTCCGGCCCCGTGCCCACCAGGACGACCTCCTCAACCGGGGCAGTGACGACGACGCTGAGGGCCTCCTCGCGCGACACCTCCACACCGTCCTCGGTCACCACCTGGTAGGTGACGCGGGTCAGGCCGTCCACGCCCTCGGTCTCGACCTTGCGCTGCCCGGAGGCCAGCGCGTCAGTCTCCCTCTCGACCGTCGTGTGCGCCTGCACCTGGTCCTCGGTGACGGTCGTGACGACGACGGCGCCACCGGCAACGCTCAAGGCCGAGGTCTCGCCGTCCACGTCCCTGGCGCCACTGGCCTGCATCCGGGCCTGAGCCTCACTCAGGGGCCGCACGTCGGAGGCGCTGACCTGGACGGCGGCGTAGGCGCCGCCGGAGACCGCCAGGGCGAGCGCAGCCGCGGCACTGGAGGCGCGCAGCACGGCCGGGGAGGTGCGAGGGCGGAAGGAGGAGCCACGGTGAGAGGAGGAGCTGCGGTGAGCGGGGGTGTTCGTGGCACCGCGCGTCAGGCTGCGGCGCGCCAGGGCTCCGACGTTGGCCAACGTTGTGTTGGCGGAGCCGGCGTCCGAGTGTCGTCCCACGTCCGATGTCCTCACTGTTGACAGGCTGGCGTTGACGTTAGCCGACCCCGCCATGGCGTCGCAATGCGACTGGTCACACCGCCGTCGGCCTCCCGGACTCGCCCACCCGGGCCGACGCCGTCGGACAAGTCCGTCCCCGCAGCCAAGATACCGAACCCACTCACCCGGGCCGACGCCGTCGGACAGGCACTCACCAGGTGCCGTAGACCTCCCGGGTGTTGTGCTCCAGGCGCTCGCACATGGCGGCCTCGTCCACACCCCGCAGGGCGGCGAGGAAACGCACGGTCTCCCCCATGAGGTAGCCGCCATTGGGTCTGCCCCGCCATGGTGTGGGTGGCAGGTAGGGCGCGTCCGTCTCCACCAGCAGCAGCTCCAGCGGCACGGCGCCCAAGGCTGCCCGGAGCTCATCGTTGGCGGGATAGGTGACCGGCCCCGCGACGGAGGCATACCAGCCCTGCTCCGCACACACGGCTGCCAGCTCGGGGCCACCGGAGAAGCAGTGCAGGACGGTGCGCTCTGGGGCGCCGTCGGCCAGCAGGACCTCGACGCACTCGGCGTGGGCGTCACGGTCATGAATCTGCAGGGGCAGGCCCGTCTCCTTCGCCAGCGCGATGTGTGCCCGGAAGGCCTCACGCTGGACGGCGCGCCCTCGCTCACCCGTGCGGAAGAAGTCAAGACCGGTCTCCCCGACGGCGACCACCGCGTCAGGGTTGGTACGCACCAGGCCCTCGAGGCGGGACATGGCCTCGTCCAGCGGCTCGGCGTGGTGCTCGCACACATGCGGCTCCAGCCCGTCCGGGCCGATCTCACGCACACCGGCGTGCAGCACCACCTCGTTGGGGTGGACGGCCAGGGCGACGCGCACCCCCTCCAGGGTGCGGGCCAGGGCGATGCTGCCCTCCCAGGCCGGGGTCTCGCAGGCCGAGGTGATCGTGCGCGCGACGCCGACGGCGATGGCCCGCTCCACCAACTCGGCCGCCGTCAGGGGTGCGTCGGAGCCGGGCCCGTTCTCCTCAAGGCCCGGTACCGGCAGGTGCGTGTGGTTGTCAGTGACCGCCAGCGCGAGCGGGGCGACGGCGTCGGCGCTCGGCCACGAGCGGTCGCGGTGCTTACGACTCACTCAGGCCCCGGTGACGTCGTCGGGACGTGCCTGCGAGTAGCGGGCCAGCTCCTCCTCGACGATCGCCTCGTCGAGCTTGACGAAGACCGGGGAGGGTTTGCCCACCGGTGTGCCGACGGCGACCTCGTGACGGCCCCAGGTGGGGGCCTGCGCGTAGTCGCCGGTGATGATCGGGTAGCCGGTGCGGCCGACGAAGTCGTTGGGCAGGACCTCGGGGTCGAGCTCGTCCACCTCCTCGATGCGCGGCATCGGGGCGATCTGGCCGGCACCACCGAGGATGCGGTCGACGTCGTTGGCGGCGTGGGGCAGGAAGGGCGAGAGCATGAGGTTGAGGTCCGCGACCACCTGCGCGAGCGTGTGCAGGATCGTGGCCAGGCGGGGCAGCTGCTCCTCGGCCTTGAGCTTGAAGGGCTCGGTGTCCGCCACGTACTTGTTGGCCTCGCCCACCAGGCGCATGGCCTCGGTCAGGGCGGCCTTCTGGCGGTGGTGGCGGATGAGGTCGCCGACCGTGGCGAAGCCCGCCGCGACCGAGTCCAGCAGGGCGCGGTCGATCTCCTCCAACTGCGCCGGGGCGGGGATCTCACCGAAGCGCTTGTGGATCATCGAGGCCGTGCGGTTGACGAGGTTGCCCCAGCCGGCGACGAGCTCGCCGTTGGTGCGGCGCACGAACTCCGCCCACGTGAAGTCGGCGTCGGCCGTCTCCGGGCCCGCGGCACTGATGAAGTAGCGCAGGGCGTCCGCCTGGTAGCGGGAGAGGAAGTCGCGCACGTAGATGACGATGCCGTGGCTGGAGGAGAACTTGCGGCCCTCCATCGTGAGGAACTCGCTCGAGACGACCTCCGTGGGCAGGTTGAGGACCCCCAGGTCCCCAGGCTCGCCCCCACGCTCGCCCTGGCCGTTGTAGCCCAGGAGCTCGGCCGGCCAGATCTGGGAGTGGAAGACGATGTTGTCCTTACCCATGAAGTAGTAGGACAGGGCCTCCGGGTTGTTCCACCACTGGCGCCACGCCTCGGGGTCCCCGGTGCGCCGGGCCCACTCGATGGAGGCCGACAGGTAGCCGATGACGGCGTCGAACCACACGTACAGGCGCTTGGAGGGCTGGTCCTCCCAGCCGGGCACCGGGATGCCCCAGTCGATGTCGCGTGTCATGGCGCGCGGGCGGATCTCCTCCAGGATGTTCTTGGAGAAGCGGATGACATTGGGCCGCCAGGTGCCGGAGGTCTCGCGCTCGTCCAGCCAGGCGCCCAGGGCCTCGGCGAGGGCCGGCAGGTCGAGGAACCAGTGGTTGGACTCAATGAACTCGGGGATTTCGCCGTTGATGCGCGAGCGCGGGTCGATGAGGTCGGTGGGGTCGAGCTGGTTGCCGCAGGTGTCGCACTGGTCCCCGCGAGCGCCGGGCGCCGAACAGATGGGACAGGTGCCCTCGATGTAGCGGTCCGGCAGGGTCCGGCCGGTCGAGGGGCTGATGGCGGAGCGGGTGACCTGCTCGACCATGTAGCCGTTGTCGCGCACCGTGCGGAACATGTTCTGCACCACGGCGTAGTGGTTGGAGGCGGTGGTGCGGGTGAAGAGGTCATAGGACAGGCCCAGGGCCACCAGGTCCTCAACGATGAGCCGGTTGTTGCGGTCCGCGAGCTCGCGGGCGCTGGTGCCCTCGGCGTCGGCTGCCACGAGGATGGGGGTGCCGTGCTCGTCCGTGCCGGAGACCATGAGGACGTCGTGGCCCGCCATGCGCATGTAGCGCGAGAAGACGTCGGAGGGAACGCCGAAGCCTGCGACGTGACCGATGTGGCGCGGGCCGTTGGCATAGGGCCAGGCGACCGCGGAGAGGATGTGGCTCATGGGGGCAGCCTATCCGCTCCGCCCGCCCTGGCCCGACCTGGGCGGGGGCGTCTAGTGTCGTGTGTCGTTAGTTCTTGAACGGTTGGTTGGGTGGGATCATGGGGTGTGGCTAATCGTCCTGCTCCTGGTCTGTTGTTGCGTGAGGGTGATCGTGGCGAGCTGGAGGCACTGGTGCGTTCGCGCAGCGCGCGGGCGGGGCTGGTGCGGCGGGCGCGGATCGTGCTTCTTGCTGCGGATGGGCTGTCCAATACTGAGATCGCACGGAGGGTGGGCGCCTCGCGTACCACCGTGATCGCGTGGCGCGGCCGCTACCAGCGCCTGGGCATGGAAGGCCTGGAGGACGCTGATCGTCCGGGTCGGCCCCGCAAGGTCGATCACACCGCGATCGTGACCGCTACGCTGACCCCGCCGCCGAGGTCGTTGGGGGTCACGCACTGGTCCACCCGGCTGCTGGCTGCCCGGCTGGGCGTGTCGGCGGCGACGGTGGCCAGGGCCTGGAGGGCTTACGGGATCAAGCCCTGGCGGGAGCAGTCGTTCCGCTTCTCCACCGACCCCGAGCCGGTCGGCAAGGTCACCGACATCTGCGGCCTGTACTTGGGCACCAACCCCGACGTGCCCGATAACGCGATCGTGCTTTGCGTGGACGAGAAGTCCCAGATCCAGGCACTGGACCGCACCATGCCGGTCCTGCCCATGCAGCCCGGGCTGATCGAGCGCCGCAGCAGCGACTACGTCCGGCACGGCACCACCACCCTGTTCGCGGCGCTGGAGATCGCCACCGGCAAGGTCACCGCCGCCACCAGGCCCCGCCACCGCCACGAGGAGTTCCTCGCCTTCCTGCGACAGGTGGACAGGGCCTACAAGGACGCCATCGACCCGGACACCGGGGAACGCGTCCAGCTGCACCTGGTCATGGACAACTACGCCACCCACAAGCACAAGGACGTGCGCGCCTGGCTGGAGCACCACCCCCACATACACGTCCACCACACCCCCACCCACGCCTCCTGGATGAACCTCGTGGAGGTCTGGTTCTCCCTGATCGAGCGCCAGGCCATACGCCGCGGCGTCTTCAAGTCCGTGCAGGACCTGAACAACAAGCTCCGCGCCTACATCACCGGCTGGAACAAACGCGCCCACCCATTCACCTGGACCAAAACCGCCGAACAGATTCTCACCAAAGCCAACCGTCCAGAAATTAACAACCCAGGACACTAGTTGGCCCAGATGGGCACACAATCGGTACCCGTCCTGGCCCGACCTGGGCGGGGGGGTCCCTATGTGGTGTGTCAAGTGGCGGCGGCTAGCTGGTGGGTGGGGTTGCCCGCAAGTCGTGGACATGTTGTTTAGCGGCTTAGTGGTTAAGCTGCTGTTTCTTGTTGTCGTTTTTGGGTGGCGATCGGTCTTTAGCGTCGACCAGAACGACGCTGCCATCGCATTATCGAAACACACCCCAGCACGGCCGACCGACTGGGCAGTACCGAGCTCCTGGCAGACTTCCCAGAGTCGCTCAGCGGATAGGCTGCGTGCCACGACCAGCATGAAAGTGGCTCTTCCCAATTGAGGGTGTGGGTGGGGTCTGAGTCCTCCGGTCTCTAGTTGTGCTTTCTTTGGGGTTGTGAACGGGTTGGGTGGAGGCCTGCTGGGCGGGATGCGGGGTTGACGCTCACGTGCGGTCTGAGGAGGCCTTCATGGCGCATGCTGGCGCACCTTTGACGCCTGGGGGGCGTCGTCGTCTTGCCCGCCTGGGGGGCGTCGTCGTCTTGCCCGCCTGGGGGGCGTCGTCGTCTTGCCCGCCTGGGGGTGGAGGGCTGGTCCATGGGTCGGGCGGCTGAGTGCTTGCGGGTCTGGCCGGCGACGGTCGGCCGGTGGCTGGGGCCGCTACCGGGCCCCGGTGCGCTGTGTGGAGCGCCATTGATCAGTTCCGGACCACGTTCGGTCGTTTGGACCACGTTCGGTCGTTTGGACCACCCCAGACGCGTCCGTAGGTGGTCCGAACGACGGCAGGTGGTCCAAGATGGCAGCAAGTGGTCCACACTAACTGTGCTTCCTCGGGACAAGACCCCTGCCTACCACCAGCACGCCCCCGCGTGAGCGAGAGGGGGGGCGCTGGCGGGCCTGGCCCACCACTTGCGACCGCGCGGCGCAGCACCGCACCCACCGGCCACGGCCAGGCCCCGAGCCAAGCCGACGCCGCGGCCCCGCGTCGGCCCCAAAAAGGGACGGCCCCCTTACGCAGGTGCTGGCCCAGGCCCTGAACCCACTGTCACAAGGGCCAAGCCCATCCGCAACCGCGCCCACCTCGACACCCACAGCCCTGGCAGAACCTGGACGATCTGGACGACGCCCGTGACCGCCACCACCCAGCAGGCCCCCCTGGGCGGGCACCACCCGCCCCCACCCCACCACCGCCACGCTGCGCCCCCGCCCGGGCACGACAGCACCCTCCAACCAGACACCAACACCCCCCACACCCACCACCCCCAACCAGCAACCACCGACACCAGACAAACCAGCCCCCACCAAACCCGGAGCCTGACACAACTAGAGACCAGAGGACTCAAACCCCACCCACACCCCCAAATGGGATGAGCCATGAAAGACCAGACCGTCCGGTACCTCACCGCGCAGCGTGTGCGCCATGCGCACAACCCGTTCAACCACGTGGGTATCGTGCACGCTACCCATTGCCCGGCCAATGACACGACGCGAACGTCCGTCGCGAGTACAACCAGCCTTCACGGGTGCGCAGACAGGTAATGTCAGAGGGCCAGACTATATTGAGTTCACCCTGGTCAAACAACCGCTTCACCAGGTCTGGGGGCGCAGACCTGTGTTCGGCGGACACAGCCTCCTGCTGCATTGGCTCGAACTTTTCCGCCCTCGTTGCTTCGCGGCGAAGAAGGAGGCGCCTTTGGCAAGAACTCGTTATCCATCCGAGATTCAGCCAATTCACGTCTCAACCGGGCGTTTTCGGCACGCAGCTCCGCCCGGCTCAGGCCATCATCTAAGCCTGCACGTTCACGCTCTGCTTCGACCCACCAACAAAGTAACCCAGCGCTGACATCAATTTCGGCTGCAACACGGGCAATCGGGCACTCAGACTCTATGACAAGCCTGGCAGCCTCCCGCCGGAATTCCGGGGTATAACGCTTTCTCTGCTGTTGACTCACAATGAACACCCTCTCCTACGGACACACGATCCACACTAATCGGGTGTCCGCCGCTCGAGGGCAATCTCACTCTGGGCACGCAAACGCCGCGCCGGCACACACCACTAACACCACGACACGCCGGCATGAAGCACCACGTTCGCACCGACAGCCCCAGCCTTCGCTCCTTGCCCTCGCACAGCAACCGACAGGAATCATCGGGGTAGTATCTGCACCTATATTCTTAGGGCTCATTCTTTCGCGATTTTAAATACCATAATTTAACACTCCCGGACGTGAGACCTAAAAATGGACTGAAGAGGAGAATCAAGCAAGAGTTTGAGCCGCACCCAAGAAGACTAGCAATAATAGATATGATTGCAGCGAGAATTAGCGAAGATAGCACATGGGCCATATATATCTTCACCGGCGGCACGTGGGGCCCGCCGCCTCTTTTTACTTCTTCTTGCATGGTTTATCGAAGTCGGGAAGCATGCCGGCCGTAACGAAAGAATCGGCGACGATCTCCGCATATGAGGTTTCGGTTTCCGTGCCGCCTAAGCCAAATGATGAATTAGCGTCAAACACTTCCGAGACAGAATGAGTGGCGTCATCTTCTGGCACACCAGGAGAAACTGGTGCTGCATTGGCGACAGACCCCCAGGAGTAGTAGCGCTGCCGCCATCAAAATGGCTGTTAGTTGTCGAGCCTTGAGCGTAGCCATAACTACCGCACATCCTTCCATAGATTGGGGGGGGTATAGGACAGGAAGTGTGTCTGTGTTCTGGGTTTTGTGTTGTGCTGGTGTGGGAAAGTCGGGATGAATTGGTGGCCGGACATGATTGGGGATGCCTACGACCCACAGGCCACAGCGTATGATGCGTGTGGCCCAGACTAAGCGCAACGGGTCCACCGGCACGGGCATCCCCGATGAAGGTGCAAGGAGTGCGGGGCCTCAGCTACCCGGAAGCACCCAGGCACCAGCACAGGTTCCCACGCACTTTCCCACGCGCTGGCCGAGTTCATCGCCTGGGCTACCAGCACACACACCCAGGCCGAGGCTGCTAGCGGTCGTGACAGGGCGTTTCGCCGCCGGATCGCCTGGTGCTGGCACGTCCCCGTCCCCAAGCCGCCTGTTAGCGATGAGGTGTTCTCCCATGTGCTCATCGACAAGGCACCGATCGTGGCGGGATGGTCCACCACTACCAGCACCCGGCCGTGCTCACCGAGCCGACCATGGGTGACAACACCCCCGGATCATCACGACAGGGGCAAGACATCATGCCCACAGCGGCTGGCCCGGTCCCGGACCACCCGGAACCACCAACAAGGTAACGAGACCCCTGGGCGGGAGAGCCGACGACGTCGAGACGGTGCTCCTGTCTGTCTTGCACCGTATCCTGAGTCTCGTCATAGGCACCGCGCCCGCCCCGGCGGCGCAACGTGCCGCCACGCACCTGTGCGGGTCGATCCCGCCACGACCGCAGAGGAACGTCATGTCCCAGGTTCCCCCCCACTCAGGATCGCCTTACAGCCCCGCTCCTTACGGCCAGGATGGCCAGGGCGCAAACCCGTACTCGACCCCGAGCGCTTCCTCGGCCCCCGGGGCCTACCCTCCCGCTGGCCAGGGCGGCTATGGCCAGCCCTACGCGCAGCAGCCCCAGACGCAGCAGCCCCCGGCCTACAACGCCTACCCGTCGGTGCCCGCCTACGGCGCCCCCGCCGGATATGGCGCCGGCCCGGCGGCCACCGTGCGCTCGACCACCGGCCCGAAGATCCTCCTGACGATCGGCCTCGTCATGCTCGTCGGCGCCATCGTCGCTTTCGCGGTGTCACTCGCCTCGATCCTCAACGTCTCCGGATCCCTGTCGGAGATCCCGCGCAACGGCACCTCCACCGCGACCCTCGAGGTGGGCAACGTCTACGGCATCTATTCCGGTGGCCTCGTCTCCTGCGACGTGGCGGACCCGAGTGGTAAGCCCGTCAACCTCACCTCCGTCTCCTCGAATGACTCGAGCAACGTCGACGGCAACCCGCTCATCGGCGTCTTCACGCCCCAGACGAGCGGCGAGTACACCATCACCTGCACCAGCAGTTCCTCCAAGCCCGTGTACCTGGGCCTGTCTCTCAACGGTGACGGTCTGATCGCCAGCGGCCTGGGCATCGTCGGCTCGATCGTGCTGGGTCTGCCCGCCCTGCTCCTCACCATCGGCGGGATCATCTGGCTGGGCGTGCGCCGCTCGCAGAACAAGCAGGCTCAGGCCGCCGCCGGAGGCTACCCGGGGGCTCACTTCTGACCTTGTGCCTGCTGAGCAGCACGCGAGTTCACGTGTGAGGGGAGGGGGTCGATACCTGAGGTATCGACCCCCCTCCCCTCCCTATCGCACTCGTCAAGGAGATGCCCCGTCAGGAGGAGGGCGCCTCGCGCAGGGCCAGGGCCGTACGGTAGACCTCGTTGGCGCGCAGCCCCGCCGCCTGCGCCACCTGGGCCGCCGCGGCCTTGAGGCGCATGCCGTCGTCGGCCAGCACCAGGGCCTCACGCGCGACCTCCTGCGGATCCGCCGCCAGCACCTGGGCACCGGCGACGACCAGCACGATCTCCCCCAGGACCTCGCCCTCAGTGGAGGCGACGAGCTCGCCCAGCGTCGCGCGCCGCACCTCCTCGTAGGTCTTCGTCAACTCGCGGCACAGGGCAGCCCGACGCTCGCTGCCCAGCACCTGGGCCATCGTCGTCAGGGTCTGGTGCACGCGGCGCGGGGACTCGAAGAACACCATCGTGCGCCGCTCCTGCGCCAACGCCTCCAGCGCACGACGCTGCTCACCCGGCTTGCGGGGCAGGAAGCCCTCGAAGCAGAAACGGTCACTCGCAAGGCCGGACAGGGCCAGCGCCGTGAGCACAGCGGAGGGCCCGGGCGCGACGGTCACCGGCACACCGGCCTCGGCGGCGGCGACGACAAGCCGGTAGCCGGGGTCGGAGACCGAGGGCATCCCGGCGTCAGAGACCATGAGGACGCTGTGGCCCGCACGCGCGGCCTCGATGAGCTCGGCGGCACGCTCACGCTCATTGTGCTCATGGAAGGAGAGGATCCTGCCGCCCACGTGCACGCCCAGCCGCTGGGCAAGGTTGAGCAGCCGCCGGGTGTCCTCCGCCGCGACGAGCTCGGCGTGGGCCAGGGCGGCCCTCAACCGGGCCGATGCGTCACCCGCGTGGCCGATGGGGGTAGCCGCCAGGGTGATAACGCCGGGACGGGGCTCGTCGTCGGGGCGCATGGGCTCGGGTGCGGCACGGGTCATGGGGCCAGTATGAACGGTCCCCGTAGACTCGCCGCCGTGAGTCCTGACCCGAGCACTGTCTCCCCCGACGACGCAGACGCCACCAACCCGGACACGCCACCGGCCGCCGTCGGCACCCCCGACGACGCCGCCGCCACCCCCGGCGAAGAGGCGGCGCAGACCACCCCCGGGATCGACGTCGACACCCCCCGCACCGAGGAGAAGCTGCGAGAGAGCCTCGGGCTCGACCCCGTCGGCTGGAGCCTGGCGCCCGCGGTGCGGCTGCGCGGCTGGGTGGCAACCGGCGTCGTCGCCCTGGTGGCCGCCCTCACGCGCCTCATCGGGCTCGCTCACCCCTCGGGGCTCATCTTCGACGAGATCTACTACGTCAAGGATGCCTACGCGCTGTGGCACAACGGCTACGAATCGGTGTGGGCCGAGGGCTCCGACCGGCTCTTCGTGCAGGGTGACGTTTCCGGGCTCACAACCGAACCGTCGTTCATCGTCCACCCTCAGCTCGGCAAGTGGCTCATCGGGCTCGGCATGCAGTTCTTCGGGGCGGACTCCCCCGTCGGGTGGCGCTTCATGCCCGCTCTCGCCGGCATCCTCACGGTCGTCCTCCTCGCGCGCCTGACCATGCGACTGACGCGCTCCCCGCTGCTGGCTGGTCTCGCGGGGCTGCTGCTCGCCATCGATGGGGTCGGGATCACCGAGTCGCGCATCGCCCTGCTCGACGTCTTCATCGGGCTGTTCGGGCTGGCGTCGGTCTACCTGCTGGTGCGGGACCGCGAGCGGTTCCGCGCCCGCCTGGCTCGCGACCTCGCCGGGACCGTGCCCGGGGTGTGGGCGCCGGTGCCGATCCTGCGGCCGTGGCTGCTCGCGGCAGGCCTGAGTGCTGGGCTCACCTGCTCCATCAAGTGGTCGGGCGCCTACCTGCTCGCCGCGATGGGGATCATGGTCGTCGTCTGGGACCTCACCGCACTGTGGCGGGTCCAGGCCCGTTCGTGGCTGGCCGACGGCGTCCTGCACCGCGGCTTGCTCGATTTCCTCCACCTCGTCCCGACGGCGTTCGTCGTGTACGTGGCCAACTGGTGGTCATGGTTCGCCCACAGCGGGGCGTATAAGCACGGATGGGCCGCCGAGCAGCGGGCCGCCGGCACCCCCATTCGCGCGTGGCTGCCCGACTCGCTCAACGACCTGCTCGAGTACCACCAGTCCATGTACGCCTTCCACGTGGGCCTGGACTCCGAGCACCCCTACATGGCCAAGCCGACCGGCTGGCTCGTCCAGTGGAGGCCGACCTCCTTCTTCTGGCCCTCCGAGGAGGAGATGGGCTTCCCGACCTGCGGCAGCAGCCGGTGCATCCAGGCCATCACCTCCATCGGGAACATCCCCGTGTGGTGGGCTGCCGTCGTCGCCCTCATCTTCGGTGTCATCGTGCTCGCCTGGGTGCGCAGGGACTGGCGGGTGTGGGTCGCGCTCGTGGGTTACCTGGGCCTGTACCTGCCGTGGTTCCTCTACTGGGACCGCACGATCTTCACCTTCTACACGGTCGCCTTCGTGCCCTACGTGGTGCTCATACTCGTGCTCGCCCTGGGCTCCGTGACCGGCCTGCTGCAGCCTGTGCCCGGGTCGGCGGCGGCCCGGCAGGAGGCGGAGCTGCTCGCAGCCGACGAGATCGGGCCGGGGCTGCCGGCCCCTCGTAGCGTGGCGGCGCAGTTCCTCGGCTTCCAGATGAGCCCGATGCGGCAGGGTCTGCCTGAGGCGTGGAGCGGCGTGCCGGTGTGGCGCACGCGGGGTGAGGGGTACGCGCTCATGGGTCTACTCGTGCTAGCCGCTGTGGTTTTTGCGGCGCTGTGGTGGCCGATCTGGACGGGTCAGACGGTGTCCTACGAGTTCTGGCGCTGGCACATGCTCTTCGACAACTGGATCTGAGCCTCGGCGAGCGGGCAGGTCCGGGCGGGGCCAGGAGCGGAGCGCCTGTCACGGATCCCTAGTCAGAGAATTATGAGCTTTTGTGGATCCGCAGAATTCTGCGGTTTCTGGGTGCCCGGGTGGGGCGAGATGGGCTCTGACTAGGGATCCGTGACACCCCCGGCCCCGTAGAGCTGGGTGCGCGCGGACACCTGGCACGTGTGGGGCGCTGGTGGGCTCGAGGGGGCAGTGCCCGGCGCCAGGGGTGTCCACGCGGCGGACATGACCGGCCCCAACGCTTAACCGGCTCATCCCATTTGGGGGTGTGGGTGGGGTCTGGGTCCTCTGGTCTTTAGTTGTGTCAGGCTCCGGGTTTGGTGGGGGCTGGTTTGTCTGGTGCCGGTGGTTGCTGGTTGGGGGTGGTGGGTGGTCTGGGTGTGGGGGGTGTTGGTGGCTGGTTGGAGGGTGCTGTCGTGCCCGGGCGGGGGCGCAGCGTGGCGGTGGTGGGGTGGGGGCGGGTGGTGCCCGCCCAGGGGGGCCTGCTGGGTGGTGGCGGTCACGGGCGTCGTCCAGATCGTCCAGGTTCTGCCAAGGGGCTGTGGGTGTCGAGGTGGGCGCGGTTGCGGATGGGCTTGGCCCTTGTGACAGTGGGTTCAGGGCCTGGGCCAGCACCTGCGTAAGGGGGCCGTCCCTTTTGGGGCCGACGCAGGGCCACGGCGTCGGCTTGGCTCGGGGCCTGGCCGTGGCCGGTGGGTGCGGTGCTGCGCCGCGCGGTCGCAAGTGGTGGGCCAGGCCCGCCAGCGCCCCCCCCTCTCTCGCTCACGCGGGGGCGTGCTGGTGGTAGGCAGGGGTCTTGTCCCGAGGAAGCACAGTTAGTGTGGACCACTTGCTGCCATCTTGGACCACCTGCCGTCGTTCGGACCACCTACGGACGCGTCTGGGGTGGTCCAAACGACCGAACGTGGTCCAAACGACCGAACGTGGTCCGGAACTGATCAATGGCGCTCCACACAGCGCACCGGGGCCCGGCAGCGGCCCCAGCCACCGGCCGACCGTCGCCGGCCAGACCCGCAAGCACTCAGCCGCCCGACCCATGGACCAGCCCTCCACCACCAGGCGGGCAAGACGACGACGCCCCCCAGGCGGGCAAGACGACGACGCCCCCCAGGCGTCAAAGGTGCGCCAGCATGCGCCATGAAGGCCTCCCCAGACCGCACGTGAGCGTCAACCCCGCATCCCGCCCAGCAGACCTCCACCCAACCCGTTCACAACCCCAAAGAAAGCACAACTAGAGACCGGAGGACTCAGACCCCACCCACACCCTCAATTGGGAAGAGCCGCTTAACCCGCCGGGAGGAAACGGCGTGATCACGGGAGTCTGGACGGGGGTGTCGACGGCGGTCACGGTTCATGTCCGCCGCGTGGACAGCCGACGGTACGCCCGGCCTGGCCGGGGGCGGTGGGCGGGTGGTTGGAGCACACCACCCCCGAAAAGCCACCCAGAAGCCTCACCCCCGCAAACCCCCAAACTGTCACCGATGTCCGGAGACATCACAGCGGCAGATGGTCGTGTTTTTGGGGGCTGGGGTGGGCCGGGGGCTGGGGTGGGCCGGGGGCTGGGGTTGGGTGTTGGGTGGTGTGTGCCTGGGGTTTCTGGGGCTTGTGTGGTTGGGTGTGTCGCGCGGGCCGCCCTGCCACCGCGTCCCCCTGGGTGTGTGGGGGACGGTGGCAGGGCGGCGTGTGTGGTGTGTGTCCGGCGGTGTCCTGCTCTCCCGCACCCTGGCGGGTGCAGTACCATCGGCGCTGGGGGTCTTAGCTTCCGGGTTCGGTATGGGGCCGGGCGTGGCTCCCCCGCTGTGACCACCGGGACGTCTATGGGGTTGTGTGTGTGCCGCACCCTGGCGCGCCGGCCTGGTGCCGGGCTGCCCCTCCTGGCTGGTGCGCGCACAGTGACTTGTGCGTGTGCGTGTGTGGGGGGGGTGGGTGTGGTGTTGTGGCGGCCTGCCCACACGTGCCCACAGTGTTTGTGGGTGTGTGTGGGTGTGTGGTGGGGTGGGTTGGTCCTGAGACCGTACAGTGGACGCGGGCTCTGGTGCCCTGGTTGCGGTCCCCCCTCTCGAAGTGTGTTGGGGGGTGTGTGTTGTTTGTGTCGGCCTGTTAGTACCGGTCGGCTTGCAGGTCCTTGCGGGCCTTCCACGTCCGGCCTATCGACCCAGTGGTCTGCTGGGGGCCTTCCAACCACCCCCGGGGGGGGTGGTTGTGGATACCTTGTCTTGAGGGTGGTTTCCCGCTTAGATGCTTTCAGCGGTTACCCGTGCCGAACGTGGCCAACCAGCCGTGCCCCGGGCGGGACAACTGGCACACCAGAGGTTCGTCCGTCCCGGTCCTCTCGTACTGGGGACAGGTCCTCTCAAGTATCCTGCGCGCGCAGAGGATAGGGACCGAACTGTCTCACGACGTTCTGAACCCAGCTCGCGTACCGCTTTAATGGGCGAACAGCCCAACCCTTGGGACCTGCTCCAGCCCCAGGATGCGACGAGCCGACATCGAGGTGCCAAACCATGCCGTCGATATGGACTCTTGGGCAGGATCAGCCTGTTATCCCCGGGGTACCTTTTATCCGTTGAGCGACGACCCACCCACTCGGGATCGCCGGATCACTAGTTCCTGCTTTCGCACCTGCCCGACCTGTCGGTCTCGCAGTCAAGCCCCCTTGTGCACTTGCACTCGACACCTGGTTGCCGACCAGGCTGAGGGGACCTTTGAGCGCCTCCGTTACTCTTTAGGAGGCAACCGCCCCAGTTAAACTACCCACCAGGCACTGTCCCTGGCCCGGCTCACGGGCCGAGGTTCAGGCGCACGCCACGGCCAGAGTGGTATCTCAACGACGACTCCACGACCGCTGGCGCGGCCGTCTCGCGGTCTCCCACCTATCCTGCACAAGCCGTGGCGGGCGCCAATACCAAGCTGTAGTAAAGGTCCCGGGGTCTTTCCGTCCTTCTGCGCGTAACGAGCATCTTTACTCGTAGTGCAATTTCGCCGAGCTCATGGTGGAGACAGCGGGGAAGTCGTTACGCCATTCGTGCAGGTCGGAACTTACCCGACAAGGAATTTCGCTACCTTAGGATGGTTATAGTTACCACCGCCGTTTACTGGGGCTTGAACTCGCCGCTTCACCCCTGGGGGTTGACGGCTCCTCTTGACCTTCCAGCACCGGGCAGGCGTCAGTCCGTATACATCGCCTTGCGGCTTCGCACGGACCTGTGTTTTTGATAAACAGTCGCTCCCCCCTGGTCTCTGCGGCCCTCACCCCCAGCCCGCTGCGGGGCCTCAGGGCTCGGGCCCCCCTTCTCCCGAAGTTACGGGGGCATTTTGCCGAGTTCCTTCACCATGATTCTCTCGTGCGCCTAGGCATGCTCTGCCCGACCACCTGTGTCGGTTTAGGGTACGGGCGGCTGGCACCATCGCGTCGAGGCTTTTCTCGGCACCCCAGGATCACCCTGCTTCCCAGCACAACCGTGCCGGTCACCATCACGCCTCACCCTCGTCATCAAAGACAGCCGCCCGGATTTGCCTGGGCGGCGGGCCGCGCGCTTGGACGGGCCAAGCCATCAGGCCCGCGGAGGCTACCACTGTGCGTCACCCCTGTTAACACGCTTGCCTACCTGCACGGAGGGTCCCCAGACCCCGGCCCACCACCACCACCAGCCGGCCGAGGCCGGACCCGGTGGCAGCAATAACGTGGGACCCGGGGCGTGGGTCAGCACCCGCGCGTCAGCATGGGCGGTGCTTCGCCGGTACGGGAATATCAACCCGTCGTCCATCGACTACGCCTGTCGGCCTCGCCTTAGGTCCCGACTCACCCAGGGCGGACTAGCCTGGCCCTGGAACCCTTGGTCATTCGGCGCTAGGGCTTCCCACCCTAGTATCGCTACTCATGCCTGCATTCTCACTCCCGCACCGTCCACCCCTGGGTCACCCCGGGGCTTCACCCGGTGCAGGACGCTCCCCTACCACCCACCACCCCTGACAACCACCCCCAAGGAGGGGGGCCGGTCGTGGGGACCGTGTGGCAGGCCCGCGGCTTCGGCGGTGCGCTTGAGCCCCGCTACATTGTCGGCGCACGACCACTTGACCAGTGAGCTATTACGCACTCTTTCAAGGATGGCTGCTTCTAAGCCAACCTCCTGGTTGTCCACGCGGCCGCACATCCTTTCCCACTTAGCACACGCTTAGGGGCCTTAGCCGACGGTCTGGGCTGTTTCCCTCTCGACCACGGAGCTTATCCCCCGCGGTCTCACTGCCCCGCTCCCACCCGACCGGCATTCGGAGTTTGGCTGACGTCAGTAACCCTGTGGGGCCCATCAGCCACCCAGTAGCTCTACCTCCGGCGGGAAGCACGGGACGCTGCACCTAAATGCATTTCGGGGAGAACCAGCTATCACGGAGTTTGATTGGCCTTTCACCCCTACCCACAGCTCATCCCCCCAGTTTTCAACCTAGGTGGGTCCGGTCCTCCACACGCTCTTACACGCGCCTCAACCTGGCCATGGGTAGATCACCCCGCTTCGGGTCTAGACCGCGCCACTACAAACGCCCTGTTCGGACTCGCTCTCGCTACGGCTCCCCCAGGCGGGTTAACCTCGCGACACGGCACTAACTCGCAGGCTCATTCTTCAATAGGCACGCCATCACCCCCCACCCCCCGGCAAAGGGAGGCCAGCAAGGGCTCTGACGGCTTGCAAGCGCCCGGTTTCAGGTACTGTTTCACTCCCCTCCCGGGGTACTTTTCACCATTCCCTCACGGTACTCATCCGCTATCGGTCACCAGGAGGTATTCAGGCAGCCAAGTGGTCTTGGCAGATTCACACAGGATTCCACGGGCCCCGTGCTACTCGGGAGCACGCGCACACAGCCGGCACGGTTTCACCTACGGGGCTCTCACCCACTACGGCCCCCCATCCCAGAGGGTTCGGCTACCACACCAGTTTCTCACTGCGCCCAGCACCGGCAGGCACTGGAGACACGCGTCCCACAACCCCGCGGCGGCAACCCCTGCCGGGTGATCACACCACCACGGTTTAACCATCCTCCGCTTTCGCTCGCCACTACTCACGGAATATCTTCTCCTACGGGTACTAAGATGTTTCACTTCCCCGCGTCACCCCCCACACCCTATGAAATTCAGGCGCAGGTGACACGACATAACTCGTGCCGGGTCCCCCCATTCGGACACCCTCGGATCACAGCCCGTCAGCCGGCTCCCCGAGGCTTATCGCAGGCCACCACGTCCTTCATCGGCCCCTGATGCCAAGGCATCCACCGAACGCTCAAAAAAACAAACAAAACACACGCACCCACCACACAAGGCAGCGGGCACGCGTCCACAAAGAACAAAGATGCTCGCGTCCACTATACAGTTCACAACCAACCCACCCACAACCCCCCAAACCACCAACCAGCCCCCCAAGCAACAACAAGGGAGGACCCGGCCAGCAGCCACAGGAGGGCCCGGGCCACCAGGGCGCACTGCCCCAGACCCCGACAGCGTGCCACCCCCACCACAACCCCCCACACCGGGGGGCCGCACGCGGGGCGGCCACCACACCCACCCCGGCCCCCCCCAAGCAAAAAGGGAGGGCGACAGGGCCCGGGCACAGCAGCCGGTCCTCCATGCACACAGCGCTTCCAGCACCCACCAGACCAGCACCCCGCACCACCGGTCGGCAGCACGAGCACCAGCCAGCAGGCCACAGCTCCTTAGAAAGGAGGTGATCCAGCCGCACCTTCCGGTACGGCTACCTTGTTACGACTTCGTCCCAATCACCAGCCCCACCTTCGACCGCTCCCCGTAGGGCCACGGGCTTCGGGTGTCGCCGACTTTCATGACGTGACGGGCGGTGTGTACAAGGCCCGAGAACGTATTCACCGCAGCGTTGCTGATCTGCGATTACTAGCGACTCCAGCTTCACGGTGTCGAGTTGCAGACACCGATCCGAACTGAGACCGGCTTTAAGGGATTCGCCCCGCCTCACGGCATCGCAACCCTCTGTACCGGCCATTGTAGCATGCGTGAAGCCCAAGACATCAGGGGCATGATGATTTGACGTCATCCCCACCTTCCTCCGAGTTCACCCCGGCAGTCTCCCGCGAGTCCCCACCACGACGTGCTGGCAACACGGGACAAGGGTTGCGCTCGTTGCGGGACTTAACCCAACATCTCACGACACGAGCTGACGACAACCATGCACCACCTGTGAGGACGCCCAAAAAAAGGGAGGGCACGTCTCCGCGCCGGCCGCCCACATGTCAAGCCTTGGTAAGGTTCTTCGCGTCGCATCGAATTAATCCGCATGCTCCGCCGCTTGTGCGGGCCCCCGTCAATTCCTTTGAGTTTTAGCCTTGCGGCCGTACTCCCCAGGCGGGGCACTTAATGCGTTAGCTACGGCGCGGAGACCCCGGAAAGAGCCCCCACACCTAGTGCCCAACGTTTACGGCGTGGACTACCAGGGTATCTAATCCTGTTCGCTCCCCACGCTCTCGCTCCTCAGCGTCAGTAACGGCCCAGAGACCCGCCTTCGCCACCGGTGTTCCTCCTGATATCTGCGCATTCCACCGCTACACCAGGAATTCCAGCCTCCCCTGCCGCACTCAAGCCGGCCCGTACCCACCGCAAGCCCCCAGTTAAGCCAGAGGATTTCACGACAGACGCGACCAGCCGCCTACAAGCCCTTTACGCCCAATAATTCCGGACAACGCTCGCGCCCTACGTATTACCGCGGCTGCTGGCACGTAGTTAGCCGGCGCTTCTTAACCCAGCTACCGTCACCACCCCCAAGAAGAAGGCGGCTGCTTCACTGGCGAAAGAGGTTCACAACCCGAAGGCCTCCATCCCTCACGCGGCGTCGCTGCATCAGGCTTGCGCCCATTGTGCAATATTCCCCACTGCTGCCTCCCGCAGGAGTCTGGGCCGTGTCTCAGTCCCAGTGTGGCCGTCCACCCTCTCAGGCCGGCTACCCGTCAAAGCCTTGGTAGGCCATCACCCCACCAACAAGCTGATAGGCCGCGAGCCCATCCCCCACCAAAACCAGCCAAAAGACCAGAATCTTTCCCAACCCACCCATGCGAGCAGGCCAGAATACCCCGTATTAGCCCCACTTTCATGAGGTTATCCAGAAGAAGAGGGCAGGTTACTCACGTGTTACTCACCCGTTCGCCACTCACCACCCACAAACACAAAGCCCGCAGGCAGCCCGTTCGACTTGCATGTGTTAAGCACGCCGCCAGCGTTCGTCCTGAGCCAGGATCAAACTCTCCAAACAAAACAAACACCCAAACACGCACACACGCAACAAGCACGCGCACACGCACCCAGGCAAAAACAAGAGAAAAACTCTCACCAGGCCCACACCCACACCCACCCCCACAAACACAGAGGCAGGCACAGGCAAAACCAAAAACAAAACAAAGCACACCCACCAAACCCACAACAAAGCAGGCCCAGCAGACACACCCACTATGGCATAAAAAACATGACACACTATCGAGTTCTCAAACAACACACCCACAAGAGCCACGAAGAACCATCCGGCACCCCGCCAACCCCTCAAGGCGACCCGACCAAGTAAACCAGCAGACCCCGAACCAGTCAACACCAGGATCGGTGATCCCAGTCTCAACAGCCCCAGAGAACTCCCGGACCTAGTCGATCCACCTCCCGGAGGCCTCAGCCCCGAGCGGCAGCGGGTAGAACACTAACCCCACCCAGCCCCCACACGTCAAACCCCTTCGCCGTGACGCTGCGCACTCCAGGCTCGGAGGCGGACGCGCCCAGACGCGGCGAAACGCGCCCAAACGCAGAAAACCCGGACCTCGCGGTCCGGGCCTTGGTGGAGCTAGGGGGATTCGAACCCCCGACCTTCTCATTGCGAACGAGACGCGCTACCAACTGCGCCATAGCCCCAAGTGCTGGATGATCGTAGCACCGCCGGTGGGAGCGCCTGCAAGCCACAGCCCCGTGAAGCGGACCACGGCCAGGGCGTACCCCACTCCGGGCTCAGGCCCCAGCAGCCCGACGACGCTCCAGCACGGCGTCGAGGTCGATGGGGGCGGCAGCCTCCACCTCCTCTTCAAGCGGCACGTACGCGTGCGCCGCAACAGGACGCATCGGCACCGGCGCGGAGGGCTGGGCCGACTCCGCCAGCCCGTCGATCGCGCGACGCGGGGCGCTCGCCACCAGCGTGTAGGTCGGCGCGGGAACCTTGACCGGCGTCCACCCCTGGGGCGGGGTCACCGTCGTCGGCTCCTGGACGGTCCTTGTCGACGACGCCACTGCCTCTGTCGATGTCTCCGCGACGGCAGCCGATGCCTCCGCGGACACGGCGCCGCCGGCCGCTGCGGCCGGCTCCTCCGTCAGCAACGACTCAGCCAGCAGCGACTGAGCCCTCTTGGCCACGACCTCGGCCGACGGCATTTCCGCCCGCGCTCCCCGGGCGGCCGCTTCAGCCGTAGCCACCTGCTCAGGCGCATGGTCGGAGGGAAGCGTACCCGTCAGTCGGGTGAGGTCAGCCTCCAGCCGAGCAATGCGGCGCCGCCCGCGTCGGTCCGCCTCCGCCGAGGTCACAGCGGCCTGACGGCCCACCACCATCGACGTCGCAAGCAACACGGTCGGCACCAGCACCGTCCACCACGGCAGCGCCGTCACCACGGATGCGACGGCGGTGCCCGCCAACACGGCGAGGAGCGCCAGCGCCACGACCGCACGGCGGAAGGCGGCAACCCGGCGGTGCTCACGCCCCTCCTGGTGAGCTCGACGTGCGCGCACCAGGTCACGCTCGGTACGCAGCGCACGCACGTTCCTCACTGCCGGCCTGTTCATGGCCCTGACCTCCGGTCGGTACTTGAAGATCTCCGCATGCACCTCACTCGCGCAGGCCTCGTCGGCGCAGGGTGCGGACGCCCCCGTGGCCAGGACCCTCAGGTTGCCCGAGTAGCGGTCCTGAGCCCGAGACAGGCCCATCACCTCGCGACGCCCCACCAGCAGCGGCAGGAGGTACACGGCGAGAACCACGACGAGGACGACCAGCGCCCAGATCTCGATTCCCACCCGTCAACCGTAAGCGGCTCACAGGCGCGTGGACCGCAGCGACGCGGCGTGTTGACCCTCCTGGCCGGGCAGCCACAGCCCCGGCGGTCCCGACGGCGGTCGCCCCGTTCCGGCGTCGGCCAGCCCCGGCCGTCCCGACGACGTGCCCCAGCTGACCCGGCGTCGGCCAACCCCGGCGGTCCCGACGGCGGTCGCCCCGTTCCGGCGTCGGCCAACCCCGGCCGTCCCGACGTCATGCCCCAGCTGACCCGGCGTCAGCCAACCCCGGCCTCAGCGGGCCTTGGCGGCCAGCCGGGCCACCAGGGCGCCGTCGGCCTCCATCTGCTCCGCCGTACGCACGTGCACCACGTGGTCCGCCCACTCGCCGTCGATATGCATGAGCCCGCGGCGCAGGCCCTCGCGCTCCAGCCCCAGCCGACGGCATACCGCCAGGCTGCGCGCATTGTCCGGCCGGACCGCCACCTCCACCCGGTGCAGACCCACCTGCGGCCTCAGCAGGTGGTCAATGACCATCGCCAGCGCCAGGGTCATGACGCCCCGCCCCTCCCAGGCGCCGCCGATCCAGTAGCCGACCATCGCCTGGCGCAGCGAACCCCACTGGATCGGAGACACCGTGATCTGGCCGGCGAAGACGCCGTCGACCTCCAAGGCAAAGGGCATGACCTCTCCGCGACGCGCCTGCGCCCACGAGCGCCGCACGTAACGGCTGAACGATGGTGCCTGCTCGCCCGAGCCCGGCGGCAGGCTCGCCTCCCAGCGCGACAGGCGGGCATCGTCGGCCTGGCGCAGGCTCGACCACGGCTCCTCGTCACTCACCGACAGCGGCCGCAGCACCACCGTCTGCGGGCCGCGCGCCAGCCCGCGCACCGTCACCGCAGACTCGCGCAGCACCACGGGCCACGGGTACCGGCGCCCGGGCCGTCCCAGCCGACCCGTCAGCCGGGCCAGGGCCCCGCCCACGTCAGGCGTCCAGCAGCAGGCAGTGCAGGCGGTCCCCCGCCACCACCGTCGTCGTCTCCTCGGGCACGACGACGACGGCGTTCGCCCGCGCCAGGCCCAGCAGCCGGTAGGTCCCCGGCTCGCAGGTCGGCTCCGCCTGGTAGCCCTTCGAGGGGGAGCCCGTCAGGTGCACCGGGACGAACTCCCGCTTGCCCGACGGCGAGTGCCAGCCCGTGCTCACCTGGGCCGGCAGGGAGGTGCGGTGCAGCGATGCCCAGCCGGCGATCTGCCGCAGCACCGGGCGCACGAAGGTCTCGAAAGCGATCTGCGCCCCCACCGGGTCACCGGGCAGGCAGAAGATCGGGGTGCCCTCCACCGTGCCAACGCCGAGCTGGCGGCCGGGCGACATGGCGACCGCGTCAAAGCGCACCGAGCCCAGCGGTGCCAGCACATCCTTGACCGTGTCCCCCTGGCCGACGGACAGCCCGCCCGTCGTGATGAGGACGTCGGCGCGCACAAGCTGGTCCTCGATCGTCTCCGACAGCGCCCGCAGCTCGTCGGGCACGGCGGCGACGCGGAAGGCCTGGCCCCCGGCGTCCGTCACCGCCGAGGCCAGGGCGTGGCCATTGGCGTCGTAGACGTCGCCACTCTCACGGGGGCTGCCCGGCTCGACCAGCTCATCGCCGATGGACACGATGACCACGCGCGGGGCCGGGCGGACCTTGACCCGCTGGCGTCCCACGCCGGCCAGCAGGGCCACCTGGCGGGCGGAGACGCGGGTCCCCTGCGGCAGGACGGTGGTGCCGGCCGTGACGTCCTCGCCACGTCGGCGGACGTTCTGCCCCACGGTGGTGCAGGTGCGCACCTGCACCTGCGAGGTGCCGCGGTCCGTGTCCGTCCAGGCGACGACGGCATCCGCCCCCGTCGGCATCGGGGCCCCCGAGTCGATGAGCACCGCGGAGCCGGGCACCAGGCGGGTCGGCCGAACATCACCGGCACGCACGGCATCCATGACATCGAGGCGGACCGGGTGGTCCGGTGAGGCGTCCTCAAGGTCGACGGTGCGCACTGCGTAGCCATCGAGGCCCGCCAGGTCGAGGGCGGGCAGGTCGATGTCGGCGACGACGTCCTCCGCGAGGACACACCCGACAGCGTCGGGCAGGACCACATCAAGGGGAGCGGCCGCCTGGGCGATGTCGAGGCAGGCGGACAGGTGCTCGGCGACGGTTCTCATGGTGCCTCCTGGTGCGGCGGGCCTGCCGGAACGGTGCGGGGCAACGGGGCGCCCCGGGTCGTCAGGCTACTCGGGCGAGGCACGCATGGACCCCACCGGCGCACCTGAGAGAATGGGGTTATGACTACACCGACCCACCCACTGCCCGTCACCGACGAGTTAGAGGTCAGCGACGCGAAGGAGCAGCTGCGTCAGGTCCTGCGCCGGCACCGGCATCAACACCACCGTCACCCCACCACCGGTCACGACGCCGCCTGCGAGGCCGTCACCGACCACGCCCTGCAGGCCGTCCAAGGCCTGAGCGGCGTCGCCGCCTACGTCTCGGTCTCCCACGAGCCCTGCACGCGCCTGCTCCTGGAGCGTCTGCGCGAGGCGGGCGTGAACGTCCTGCTGCCCGTGCTCGGGCCTCAGCTCTCACGCTCGTGGAGCTACTACCGGGGCGAGGAGGATCTCGCTGAGCACGCTCCCGGCCGTCCGCCGGGACCTGGCGGCGAGGTCCTGCCCGCTGAGGAGGTCGGCCGGGTGCAGGCCCTGATCGTCCCGGCCTTGGCGGTGGACCGGCGTGGTCGCCGCCTGGGGCAGGGCGGGGGCTGGTACGACCGGATGCTGCCGTTGCGTGCCGACGGCACCCAGATCTTCGCCATGGTCCACCCGGACGAGCTCGTGGCGGGTCCACTACCCGTCGAGGAGCACGACGTTGCCGTCGACGCGGTCATCACCTCGGAGTCCTGGTTCCTGCTCGAGGGCTCAGCATTCTCCTCCGGGGCCTGAGCCCCAGCCCGGCACCCGGGCCCCGGGGCTCCACAGCCGCCCTCCGCGACAGGCCGTGGCCCGCGAATCCACAGCCCGCGTGCCCCCAGGGTGAGGACGCGGGCCCGAGGAGCGATGGTGGGCGCATGCCGCACCGTCGCTCGCCCTCCGCCCCGTCCCGCGCCCCCGGCCCGGGACGGCGTCGTCCACCACGGCCGTCCCTCCTGCTGTGGCGCTCGCGCCACCTCGTCGTGGGCCTGTGCCTGGGCGCGGTCCTCGCCCTCGCGCTGAGCATCATGCGCCCGGCCGGCCCTCAGACGACCAGCGTCCTGGTGCTGGCCCGCCCGGTCAGCGCCGGGGCGATCCTCAACGAGTCCGACGTCGAGTGGCGCGAGGTCCCGCAGGCCGCACTGCCACGCGCTGGACTGGCGGACGAGAGCGTCATCGGCTGCCGGGCGGCCGTTGCCCTGGAGGAGGGGACCGTCCTGGCGACGACGATGACATCCGCCGCGCTCGCCGTCGGCCTGTCCCCCGCCGAGCGGCTCGTCCAGGTCCCAGTCGACATCGGCGCGGAGCTGGCCCAGGTGGGCAGCGTCGTCGACGTCGTGGCCGCGGACCCCTCGGGGTCGGGTGAGTCCGTCGTCGTGGCGGCGGGGGCGAGGGTGGTGCTCGCGCACACAGAGGAGCGGACGAATCACTGGGATTCCGGGACTCAGACCACTCTCGTCAGCCTCGCCGTTCCCGCGTCGGCGGCAACCGTTGTCGTCGGAGCAGCGACACAAGGTACCCTCGGTATCGTGCTGAGTCCTTGACACGGCATGTTCGCCGCTACTCGGCAGCACGTTTCCAACCCGTTCCGCGTTGTCATCGGCCCGTCTGTGCCAGTCAGCGCATGTGCCACACCGGCACCCCACAGAAAGGACCCTCTTGATTAACGGATTCAAGGAGTTCATCGCCAAGGGCAATGC
Organism: Actinomyces respiraculi; assembly: GCF_014595995.2. NCBI lineage: Bacteria > Bacillati > Actinomycetota > Actinomycetes > Actinomycetales > Actinomycetaceae > Actinomyces > Actinomyces respiraculi. The sequence goes on along the minus strand of NZ_CP063989.1, from coordinate 290,248 downwards.
CCTCGAGCTGGCCGTCGCCGTCATCATCGGCGCCGCCTTCAGCCCGATCGTCACCGCGATCACCGACGTCATCATGGCGATCATCGCCGGCGTCGTCGGCCAACCCAACTTCGACGACGTGCTCTCCTTCGCCATCAATGGCTCCGTCGTGAGGCCCGGTACGATCATCACCGCGATCGTCAACTTCCTGCTCGTGGCCGTCGCCGTGTACTTCGCCATCGTCGTGCCGCTCAACAAGATCAAGGAGCGCCGCAAGACCGAGGAGGAGGCTCCGGCCGACCCCACCGAGGCCGAGCTCCTCGTCCAGATCCGCGACCTGCTCGCCGCTGGCTCCAAGTGAGCCACTGAGCGGGCCACTGAGCCGACCTCTGTCGGCCACTGCCGGCCGAGTCTCGTCACGACGCCCGTCGTTCCCCTGGGGAAGGACGGGCGTCGTCGTGCGGCGGGTTCAGCCCCAGTGCGGCGGTACTTCGGCGAGCAGCCGGGCGTCATTGGCCTGCTCACCGGCGCCGTCGGGACGCGCACGCGCCTGTGTCAGCGCGTCCAGGCCCCGGCGCCGCTCCACCTCAGCCTCAGCCTCCGGCAGCTCCCCGCGAGCCACCCGCTCGCGATCCGTTGCGGACAACGCGACAACCCGGCGGTGCCGACGGCGCTCACGCCCCACGGTGCTCACGCCCGTGAGCGGCGCACCGCGTTCGCGAGCACCGCGTCGATACCGGAGCCGCGCCGCAGCAGGCCGAGCGTCGCGCGCAGCTCCTCGATCTCCTCGGCCTCCTCGCGCGCAATGCCGTCGGAACGGATCCAGGCCACCAGGTCATCGAGCTGGTCGTCGGAGTAGGCCTGCAGGGGCAGACCCTGGGCGATTGGCGGGCGCAGGCCGCGCACGGGCTCGCGGTCCTCGGCATCGGGCTGTGCCTCGACGGCGTCAGCGGGCAGGTCGTCCGCCTCCTCGACACGCGCCGGGACCGCGGCAACCGCCGGGGTCGTCACCTCCGCGCGGGCGCTGAGCACCGCCAGCACCTGCTCCTCGATCGCGGCAGCCTCGGCCTCGGCGTCGACGAACAAGGACATGGAGAAGGCCATGTGCACCCGCCACCCGCGTCGGCGCAGGCGCTCGACCCAGTGCCGGTCACGACGGCGCAGGCTGCGCTCAGCCACGTACTCGGCGTCGTCGGTAAGCACGGCCACGAAGAGCTCGCCCGGGTAGTCCGGGTGCCCGATGGCCAGCGGGATGCGCACGCCGCCCTCCAGGCCGTAGCGCGGCACGACCGTCAGGCCCTTGCGCCACAGCTGCTCCGCCAGGTCCACCAGGAGACGGCCCGGGGACTGCTCCTGGGCGTGCGCCTCCTCGACACCCTCCCCCGAGGCCCGCACCAGGACCTCGCGCAGCAGGCGGGCGCCCGGCGAGTGCAGGCGGTCCGGGTCAATGTCCTCGGGGCCCAGGCTCGAGACCACCTGGGTGGTGCCGCGTGAGGCGCACAGGGCCTCCACCAGGCCCACCATCCCACCGGCGTCCGAGACCGCACCGAAAGAGTGGATCGTGCGCCCGTGCGGGGTCTTGGCGTAACCCACCGAGACGATCACGTGGTCGCGGCGCAGGGAACGGGCCTCACTGAGGTCGACGACGACGAAGGGCTCTGCGATGCCCCCCGCGAAGAAGCCCTCCAGCGCCGGCGAGCCGGCGGCGGCCGACGTCGTCGCCCGGCGCAGCTCCTCGGCGTGGCGGGCGTTGAGGGCCACGACCCCCAGGGACTCCTCCGGGCGCGTGAGGGCGTGCTCGATGACGAGGTCGACCACCCGCTCGACCTCCGCCGGCACCGACTCCACCGCCGTCTGCCCCGGGGCCGGCATGCCCCGCCCGTCCACGAGGTCGAGGCTCAGGCCCAGGGCGCCCGGCGGTGCGGGCACGGCCTCGACCACGTCCTCATAGCCGTTGCGGGCAAGGAAGGCCGCGATCTCAGCGTCCAGGGTGTTGCGCGTCGTCGGCAGCGTCACGCGGGGCAGCAGCGGGCCGAGCTCGGAGGCCAGCCCGCTCGTGGCCCGGCGCGGGTCACCCACGACAAGCACCTGCTCGGCGCGCACGAAGGCTGGCAGCACCTGCGAGACCGGGATCGGGGCACTCGCGTCCAGGACGGCAAGGTCGACAACCGCCTGCGGGTCGAAGACCTGCGGCACCAGGGTCGGCGGGACGATCCACACGGGCTTGGCGACCATCGCCACCGGATGGCGCGCCAGAATCTCCCGCAGCGGCACACCGTCCTCGCGCGACAGGGCCACGTACAGGGAGCGGGCCTGATCCTTGTCCTCCTCGACGGCAGTGTGCACGCGCTCAGCCCAGGCCTGGCCGACCGGCCCCGGCAGGGTGTCCACCTGCATGGTGTCCAGGTCGCGCAGCGCCTCCGCCCACTCGGCCAGCACACCGGTGTCCAGGCCCACCAGGCGCGAATCCTCGCGCAGGAGGCGGCTGAGCACGGAGGCCCACCAGCAGTAGGTGAGCTCGGCGTCCAGCTCCTCGTCCGGCACCCCGCGCTCGGCCAGGTCCGCCACCAGGGGCGCGAGTCCGAGCTCATCCAGCTCGCGGACCACCCGATTGACCTCGGGAAGCTTCTGGGCCGTGACGTCGTCGTCGACCAGAGCCCGCGCCCGGGCCAGGAGGTCATCGAGCCCGATATCGATGAGGACAGGAGAGTCCTCAGCGGTCCCGAACAGGGGCTGCAGCTGCTCGAGAACCTCCCGGGCCCGGGTGGCGGAGTCCTCCATGACGTCCAGGTGCTGCGGGAGCCGCGGCCAGCCGCCGTCGGGGTGGTGGTGGCGCCACTTCTCGCGAGCATGCTGGACCTTGACGAGCTCGGCGTGCAGATCCTCCACCGCGCGGCCGGGGCGCACGAGGTCCTTCGCCTGCTTGGTGAAGCGACGCCGGTCCGAAGCGCTCATATGCAAGGAACGCGTCTCGCGCCACTGCTTGGTGGCGGTGGCGATGACCATGTCCGCGGCGGAGCGCTCGAAGACCTCCGGCACGAAGACGTCGAGGCTGTCGCGGATGGAGTCGAGCACCTCCAGCTGCTCCACCCACTCGGCCAGGGTGGTGGCGCGGGTCATGCCCGTGGTGGAGGCGGCGTCGGCGATGTCCTGGAGCACCGCGGGCAGGAGGTCGTCGGTCAGGCGGGTGAGCCGGGCGAGGGCGTCCGTGGCCTCGTCGATGTCCGTGACCGTCAGGCTGCTCCAGGCCGACGACGTGCGCCGCCCACTCAGGATGCCCAGGCTGTGGGCGCGGTGCAGCAGGGTGCGGGCACGCTCCCGCCCCGCCTCGTCCAGACGCGGCAGACCGTGCCCGGCGACGCGGGCAGTCGTGCGGGTGCGGGCACGGCCGCTGGTGAGCTCGGCGAGTTGCTGAAGAGCCTCGTAGGCGGACACACCCCAGGGCTCACGGTCCTCGTGGAGGGCGTCGACGCTGCCGCCCAGGCGCTCACGCAGGGTGGTCAGGCGCTCACGCAGGTCGACGATGGCGGCGACGTCCAGCTCCGGCGGCTGGGCGCCCAGGGACTCCTTGATGGCCTCGGCCGCGTGGCGGCGCCAGGCCGCGTCCTCCGTGAGGTCCAGGACCAGGCCTCCCAGCCCCAGCTCGCCCAGGGCATCGGCGACGGCGTGGCCGTCTGCACTCGTGGCGGGCACGTGCAGGACGGTGCGGCCGGAGGCGGCGGCGTCGGCGAGGACGGCGGCCAGGGTCGCGGCGACGTCGGAGCCCGGAGGCGCGTCCAGGAGGATGGAGGCGCCGGAGGAGACGGCTTCGACGGCGGCGAGCTGGGCGACGTCGAGGTCTCCGGCACCCCGCTCCTGCTCGGGGGCGCGGTCCGTGAGCTGGGCGGGGGGCAGGGCGACGTCGAGGGCCTGGCGGGCGGGCTCGTCGCCGGCGAGGGCGGCGACGAGGGCGGAGGCTCGGGAGCGCTCGAGGGTGGCGTCGAAGTCCTCGACCAGGGCCTGGCCCGGGTGGACGAAGGCGCCGATGACCAGACGTTCATGGACGATGAAGTCGCGCAGGAACTCACGGCCGAGCGAGCCGATGCGGGTGAGGGCGGCACGGGGGGTGAAGCCCTCGGCGGACAGGGAGTCGCTGGCCAGGGCCTCGACGTCGGCGCTGGAGCCGGCCTCGCGCAGCGCCCGGGTGAGGACCGGGTTGAGCTCGACGGAGGGGTCGAGGGTGATGGCGGTGTCCGTGCTGGTGGCGGCCAGGCGCACGGGGCGCAGGAGGACCGGGGCGTTGACACTGCGGGTGAAGGGGACGGGGGCCGGATCCACGGCATCGGCGTCAGCAGGGGTGCTGTCGGCAGGGGCGCCGGTGCCGGCACTGTCGGCAGCCTCAGGCGCGACGGGTCCCTCGCTGTCGGGTCCCTCGCCGTCGGGCTCGACCACCTGGGTCCAGGAGGCGACGCCGATGGCCAGGTAGACGGGGGCGACACCGAACTGCCGGGCCAGCAGGTCCGTTCGCCCGGCGACCTCACGCAGGGACTGGCGGGCGACGCCGAGGGCGCTGCGCTCACGCACGAGGCTGGACAGGAGGGTGGCGCGCCCGGCGTAGAGCTGGGCGATGCCCGAGGGGTGGGCCGCCGTGAGGTCGACGACGCCGTCGAGCAGGGTGATGTCATCGAGGCTGGCGACCCCGCCGAGGTCGACGAGCTCCTGGCGCCAAGTAGCGAGGGCCTCCTCGACCGCCTGGGAGCGGGCGCTGAGCGGCGCCGGGACGGGCGGCTCGGTGGGGGCGCTCGGCGCGGACGCGGTAGTGCCCTCCGCCGCGTCCTGGGACGCGGCGGTCTCGCGGCGGTTGCGGCCGAATGAGAAGAGTGAGGGCGTCATATCCCACAACATATCGGGCGGTAGGCGGCGCACCGCGGCGGCGCACCGGGACGAGGGAGGCAAGCGCACATCGAGCTCGTCGTCACAAGGGGATCATCGTCCCCGAGGCCGTCCAGGCTAAGAACGACGGCCCGTGGTGCCGATGTGCGGGCATAGAGAGGAGATAAGAGCGGAGATCGGGGCTCCGAGCGCTTTCGCGACCCCGAGCCCCGATCTGCATGCCCTGGAGCACCAGGGGCTTGCGTGCCCCCGAGACGATTCGAACGTCCGACACCCGCTTTAGGAGAGCGGTGCTCTATCCCCTGAGCTACGAGGGCCTGTCGGCAACACTACCAGCGTCAGGCCCGTGCCCCGCCACCCTGCCCCCATGCCCGCCAGCATCGAACCCCTTGTTTTGCTCTGGAGAGTACGGTGTTTGGCCGTTGTGATGTCTTAGGACGTCGGTGGCGCTTGGGAGCTGTTGCTGTGTGTGCCCAGATCCGCTGCCGTGGCGCGCCGGTGGGGGAGCTGGGGCCCGGCACCTGTCACTGATCCCTGGTCAGAGAGTGTCGCGACTTCTCAGGTCGTTGGGGTTCCGTGGTTTCTGCGGCGCCCAGACAGGTCGGGGCGGGCTGTGGCCAAGAGGTGCATCAGGCGCCCCGCCCCCCCCCGGTGGGGCCGGGTGCCAGGCAGGCACGTGCCCCACACGGCGCACACGGCCGGCCTCGACGCTCATCCCGCCAGGAGGAACACGGCATGATCGCGGGAGCCCGGACGTCGGTGGTCGGCGCCGGCCGTGGTTGGTGCCCGCCGCACGCACACCAGCGCGGTGCAGGCGGGCGACGCGGTCGGAGCGCCCTGGAGGAGAATCGCGGTGATCACACCAGCACGGTGCAGGCGGGCGCCGCGGGGCCCGGGGCTTGCACGCTCACAGTTTTCGACACTCGTCGACAACGGCGCCATTGCTAGGGTTTGTCGACCGGTGCCCTCCAGTGCGCCGGCTCCCATGTGCACGGAAGCCGCCCACGCACATGGGAGCGTGGGCCACCACCGCAAACCCCAGTGCAACCGTTAACACCTGTCACATGAGCGTGCGAGCCCCCCCTTGCCGCCACCCTGCGGGGCACGCCCCCAGCCCCGCCGGCGGCCGGCCGCCGACGGATGCCGACGCCAGGCTCAAACCGTCACGGGCTCAGCACAGCAGGGTGCCGGAGCACACCACCACCACGACCAACCAGAAGCGTCCCCACCCCCACAAACCCCCGGAATTGCCACCGACGCCCTGGGACAGAACCGCCACCGACGCCCTGGGACAGAACTACCACCAACGCCCTTGAGGCAGAACCGCCACCAACGCCCCAAGACACCACAACGACACAACACCGCACTCCCGACAGCAAACCGAGAAGTTCGGTCGAGCGCGCGTGCCTCACGCGTCAGGCGCGTCCCCACGGGGTGCCGGAGTTGCGCTCGGGGACGGGGTCGCCCTCCTTGACACGCCACGGCACCACCATGACGGGGCAGGCGGCGTGCGAGAGCACACCCTGGCTCGTGGAGCCCAGCAGCAGGCCGGAGAAGCCGCCGCGCCCGCGCGAGCCGACGATGACGAGGTCAACGGCTGTGGAGAACTCGCTCATGAGCTGGGCGGCGTTGCCGTCGAGCGCGTGCCGGCGCACGGTGACACCGGAGTGTCCGTCCAGCGCCTCCGCGATGGCGCGGTCGAGCCCCGCCCTCACGTCGGCCAGGACCTGGTCACGGTCCACGGCGGCGGGCAGCCAGGCCAGGGCGCCGGCTCCGGTGGACATGGGCACGGCCGCAACGGCGGTGAGCTCAGCCCCCCAGGCCTCAGCCTCCCGCACGGCGTGGCGCAGGGCCTTGCGCGCGGAGTCCGAGCCGTCCACACCAACGACGATGCGCTTGACCGGCGTATAGGCGGCGCCCTCGGTGTGGCGGGGCACGACGACGGTCGGGCAGTGGGAGTGCGCGGGCAGGGCCGAGGAGACGGTACCGAGCAGCCGGTCGGCGAAGCCTCCGCCGCCACGCGTGCCGACGACGGCGATGGCGGCATCCTCACTGAGGTCCACGAGCACACCGGCCGGGTCACCCGTCTCGAGCGAGCTGGAGACCTTCACCCCCTGGCCCTGGGCACGGGCAACAGCCTCGTCGACGACGGCCTGTGCCCCGGCGCGGATGGCGCTGTCATCCAGGGCCGCGTAGCCGCCGTCGAGGGAGGCAGTCGTGAACGAGGGGAGCGAGTAGGCACACAGGATGTGGACGCGCCAGCCGTTGCGTGCGGCGCGGGCGACCGCCCAGTCCACCGCTCCGAACGACTCCGGTGATCCGTCCACGCCGACGAGGACGACTTTGTCTTCGTTCATGAGTTCTGCCCCTTTCTTCGGGCGTCGCCTGTCCGACACCCCCATTCTGTAACGAAGGGGCACTGTGCTCCAAACCACTTTCCTGAATTCCGACGTCGTGTCCGGTGCGCTTCGCCGGGGGCATGACGACGGCGAGGGCCCCGACCGTGGCAGGTCGGGGCCCTCGTGCGCAGTGCGTGAGGAACGGCGTTAGCCGACGCGGACGTAACCGCTCGGGGATCCCCAGACCGGGCGGTAGACGGTGCCGGTGCCCGGGTTGCCGGCGTCGACCATCATGCCGTCACCGACATAGATGCCGACGTGGTAGCCGTAGTAGACGATGTCGCCGGGCTGGGCCTCGGCGGCGGAGACGAGTGTGCCCGCAGCGCCCTGGTCGTAGGAGGTGCGCGGCAGGGCGATGCCGGCCTGAGCGTAGACGTACTGGACGAAGCCGGAGCAGTCCCACCCGTTCGGCGAGGCACCGCCGGTGACGTAGGGAACGCCCTGGTACTGCATGGCAATGCCGGCGATGGACGAGCCGCCCGGGTTGGCGGCGGTGGTCGTGGTGGAGGCCTCAGCAGTCGCGGCCTGCTCGCGGGCAGCCGCGGCCTGCGCTCGGGCAGTCGCGGCCTGCTCCTCGGCAGCGCGGGCGGCAGCCTGGTCCGCTGTCTCCACCTCGACGGCGACGTCGGAGGCGACCTCCTGCGCGCCGGCACTGACCGAGATGGCGGCGTTGGTGGCAACGGCCGCGCGGGCGTCGAGCGTGATGGTGCCCAGGGAGGCGTCCAGCGAGCCGACCGAGTCGGCCACCTCAGTGCTCGAGGCGGCATTGGCACCGGAGGTGAGCATGGTGATCGCCATGCCGGAGGAGGCGGCGAGAGCAAGGCCACGACGGGTAGCAGGGGCCATGCTCGACAGCGGCGTCAGCGGTCGTGAGGCCTTGCGGTGACGGGTGGTCATAATCGAGATGATCTCCTGGTGTGCCGACGGGGTGAGCTGTCGGGTTCGAGCTGGAGACGCCCGGCCCACCGAAGTGGGCTTGACCCCAAGGTTCCGGATTGCTCCGGGACCACACGTGGTTCCCCCCGTTCCTGCCGTGTTCTGGAAGCCGCCGGAGCGAGCGGCAGGACTGAGCCCCGTTCCGACGACGATGCCAACCAAGGTCGGCATCACCTAGGACGCTACCCGAGACTCCGACCTCGCGTCACGCTTTCGTTAGGGAGCCCACACCTCGCGCCGTGACGATCGCCACGCGCGCCCCTGGCGCAGGCTCAGGCCACCAGGAGCACGACGGCGCCCCCTTCCGTTTCGGAAGGGGGCGCCGTCGTGAAACGTCAGGAGACGGATCAGAAGCGCAGGTAGGTCGCGCCCGAGTCAACCGACTCGTAAACCACGCCGACAGACGGGTTGTTGGCCGAGACCATCATGCCGTTGCCGGCGTAGATGGCCACGTGGCCGGGCCACCACAGCACGTCACCGGGCTGAGCCTCGGCGGCGGAGACGGCGGTGCCGGAAGCGCGGATCTGGCTCGAGGAGTGCGGCACGGCGATGCCGTGCAGGCTGTAGACGTAGGCCACGAGGCCGGAGCAGTCGAAACCAGCGGGGCTGGCGCCTCCGCTGAGGTAGGGGGAGCCGACGTACTGCGTGGCGGTGGCAGCGATGCCGCCAGCGCTGGCCCTCGGGGCGCGGTCCGAGCCGTCGGCGGGCGCCTGGGTCGCATAGCCGACCTGCTCGGCCGCCGCAGCCGCCTCGGCGGCGGCCTGCTCCTCAGCGGCGCGGGCGGCGGCCTGGTCGGCGGTCTCGACGACCTCAACGGCGGCGTCGGAGGCGATCTCCTGCGCAGCCGCCTCGGCGACGACCGGGGCATTGGTGGTCACAGCGCTGCGTACTTCAGCAGTGAGGGTGCCCAGGGAGGCGTCCAGCGAACCAGCGGAGTCGGCAACCTCAGTGCCAGAGGCAGCGTTGGCGCCGGTGGCGATCATCGTCAGGGCCAGGCCGGACGAAGCGGCGACGGCAAGCCCACGACGGGTGGACGGGGCGAGGCTCGACAGCGGCGTCAGCGGGCGGGATGCCTGGCGGTGACGTGCAGCGGGGCGTGTGGTCATATGACGGTTCTTCTCCTGTGGTGCCGACGGGGTGAGCTGTCGGGTTCGAGCTGGAGACGCTCGGCCCGCCGAAGCGGGCTTCACCCCAAGACGCTGGATGGTGTCCGGCGCCGAGATTGGGTCCCCCGTTCCTAGCCTATGCGGTTGGCCCCAGACCGAGCGGCAGGATTGAGCCTCGGCATGGGGGACATCCCCTAGGGGACATCCAGGTCACACGCTACCCGAACAGGTCGGCGACGTCCTGGAGAGATGGCACTCATCTTCGTGACTCACGTTACATTTGTGTAAAAGCTTGAGAACACCCACCACTACGACCTCATGGCACCCATCAAGCGGTTGGCAGGCCATCGGAGCGCGCTCAGCGCGCGAGGAAGAGGTGCCGGGCAACGTCGTTGGGCAGGACAACGGGGTCCTCGGCGTCGGAGACAATGCGCACACCGCCACTCACCCGCCGCAGCCGCACCCGGGCCCCCCGGACAATGCCCGCATCGATGAGCTCGGCGATGAGCTCGGTGTCCGCCTGGATGGGTTCGCCGATGCGGCGCACAGTCCCCTCGACCTCGACCTCGCGCACGGCACGATCCGCCGACAGATCCTCAGCGGCCGGGTGCGGGTGGCCGACGGCGCGCGCCGGCACGGGGTTGCCGAAGGGGTCGGTGGTGACGTCGTCGAGAATCTCGGCAAGCCGGTCCTCGACCTGCTCACTCATCACGTGCTCCCAGCGACAGGCCTCTTCGTGGATGAGACGCGAGTCCAGCCCGATGACGTCCAGCAGCAGCCTTTCGGCAAGACGGTGCTTTCGGATCACCTCGGTGGCCACGCGCCGACCCTCGTCGGTCAGCTCGAGGGAGCGGTCCTCGGCGACCCGGATGAGCCCGTCGCGCTCCATGCGCCCGACCGTCTGGGAGACCGTCGGGCCGGAGTGCCCCAGGCGCTCGACAATGCGCGCGCGCAGCGGAAGAACGCCGTCCTCCTCCAGCTCGTAGACCGTCTTGAGGTACATCTCGGTGGTGTCGATAAGCTCGCTCATAGTCGGGTCCTCCTCGGGGTATCGGGGCAGCGGCCCGTGCCGTCCCGGGTACGGACGGCGGGCGGGCCTTGGGCGCGTCAACCGCTCCCGGCAGGATATCGGCCGGTCAACGAGGACTCCCGGGAGCCCGGCCGTCGGCGTCATCGACCCGTCCGTCATCGACGTCGACCCGACCCTCCTGAGCATCCCAGCCGTCGCCGTCGTCACCCGCCTGGGGCGGCGCCCCCTCGACGGCCCCCTCCTCAGCCCGGGCGTCGCCGTCGGCCCGCCCGACCTCCAGGGCCCGCTCGCGTGGACCCACGGTGGACAAGAACGGACGCGAGGAGGAGTAGGCCAGCCCGACCTGCCACTGCCTGCGGGCCCACAGTCCCGCCAGGACGGAGACGACGACGGCGGCCGCCCCGCCCACGGCAATCGCAACCCTGGGCCCCCACTGGTCCGAGACCCAGCCCATGAGCGGCGAGCCGATCGGGGTCGTCCCCAGGAAGAAGAGCATGTAGATGCTCATCACGCGCCCGCGCATCGAGGGCTCGGTCGTGAGCTGGACGCTCTGGTTGGCGCTGGTGAGGACCGTGAGCACGGCGAGGCCCACGGGGATGGTGGACAGGACGAAGAGCGGGTAGGTGGGCATCACCGCCATCACGAGGCTGGAGACGCCCAGGAGGAAGGAGGCGATGACGAGCGTGCGCACCCTGGGGGCCTTGCGGCGCGCGGCCCACAGGGCGCCGCCGAGCGAGCCGACGGCGAAGATGGAGGAGACGGTGCCGTAGGCGTCGGACTCGAGGTCGAAGGCGCTGCGCACCATGGCCGCCATCGTCACCTGGTAGTTGAGGGTGAGCATCGACACCACGGAGATGACGACGATGATGACCACGATGTCGCTGCGCGAGCGCACGTAGGCCAGCCCCTCACGCAGCTGCCCCTTGGCGCGTGCGACGCGGGGCACGTCATAGAGCTCGTTCGCGCGCATGAGCATCAGGGCGACGGCGGGCACGAGGAAGGTCGCGGCGTTGAGGATGAAGACCCAGCCGGGTCCCACCCAGGTGATGGCGACGCCGCTGGCCGCCGGCCCGAGCAGGCGGGCCGCGTTGAAGGAGGCGGAGTTGAGTCCGACGGCGTTGGACAGGTGGCTCGGGGGCACCATCCGCGAGACGAAGACCTGGCGGGCCGGGGCGTCGTAGGCGGCGCCGAGGCCGGACAACAGGGCGGCGAGGTAGACGTGCCAGAGCTCGGCGCGCCCGAGGACGGCGTCGATCCCGAGCAGCAGGGAGACCACGCCCATGAAGGTCTGGGTGGCGATGAGGAAGCGGCGCTGGTCGACGCGGTCCGCGATGAGGCCGGCGTGGGCCGATAGGAGCATGGCGGGCAGGAACTGCAGCGCCGTCGTGACGCCGGTGGCGGAGGCGGAGTCGTCGGTGAGCACGCGCAGCACGAGCCAGTCCTGGGCCACGCGCTGCATCCAGGTGCCCGTGTTGGTCACGAGGGCCGCGATGAACCAGATCCGGTAGTTGTAGAACTTCAGGGAGTCGAAGGTTCGGGAGGGCGTGGACACGGGTGACGGATGCCTCTGGTTTCGTGTGGGGTTGGTGGGTCGGTGCGGCGTGACCGCCCGGCAAACGACGGTCCGGGCGGTCGTCATATCCTACGCTCCGACGTACGGGGCTCCGCTCCCGACGTTCCGCCCATAGGTCGCTGGTTCCGAGACGATAACGGTAGTGTGACCCACGTTACGTCTTATCGGGGAGCGCTGACCCGGTCCCCGCGCACGAGGTCAAGGGGCCCATGTCCGAGTTCGAGCCGTTCACGCACCCCGGCGGGCAGTCGGAGCCCCGTCGCGAGTGGTGGGAGGACCTCGGGGCGCGCCTGGCGGGCGCGCGGACGCTCGCACCGCTCAGGCGTGTACGTGTGGTGGTGACATGGGCGGCACTCGTCGTCGTACTGATCGCCGTGGCGGTCTGGCCACTCATGCGCACGGCGCTCGGAGCCTGGGTGGGGTGCGTATGGGCGATGGCCGCGTGGTTCCTGCTCGCACGCGCCAAGACCGTCTCGTGGTCGCTGGTGTCGGGCGTGTTCTCAGTGGGGATGGTGCTGGCACCGCTGGCAGCCCTGGTCTCCGCCCGACTTGCCCTGGCCGCCGAGGTGTCCGTGAGCAGTGCCTCGGCGGCGGTGGTGGTCGCCTCTCTTGTGGAGGAGACCCTCAAGCTGGTGCCGCTCGTCGCGCTGGGCCTGATCGCCCCCGGACGCACCCGTCGTCTCCTTGTCAGCGACTGGCTGGTACTGGGCGTCGCCTGCGGAACGGCGTTCACCACAGTGGAGGAGACGGCCAGGCGGTTGGTGCTGCTGGGTAAGCCCAGCGGGTTGTTCGATCTCTTGACGGCCCTGGCGTGCCCTTCCACGGGCACCGAGGCGCTCGAGTGCCGGGGCATCAGCGTCTTCTCCCTCAACCCGATCTCGGGCGCTGCGGGCGAGTACGTCATGTTCGCGGGACATGGCGTAGTCACCGGCCTGATTGCGGGGGCGGCGGGCCTAGCACTCGTGACATGGCGACGCGCATCCCGCCTGGGCGGTGCCCGACGGGTGCTGGCACGCGCTGGTGCGGGGGCGCTGGTAGCGGGCGCGTGGTGGATGGCGGTCGTCGACCACATGGGACGCAACGGCTCGTACTCCAGCCTGTGGTCGCGGACAGGAGGCGAGGCACCATGGTGGCCAGTGGGTGCCACTGCCACCCTGACCGGCAACGGCCACGGGCGGGGGCTGCTCCTGTTCGTCATGCTCGCCATCGCCTGGGTGGTGGACGTGCGCACGCTGTGGGCCAGCGGCTACACCCTCTCGTTGGAGGGCGACGATGGCGGCGGCCGGTGGGGCCGGTGGCGGTGGCGAACCTGGCACCGGCTGCCCGGGTCGGCCTGGCTGAGGTTGCCCGGCAGCGGGTGGAGGGCGCTGGCCGCCGACGTCGTCGACCTCGTGGCCACGACCGCCCTGGAGGTCCGTGCGGTCCTCATGAGCGTGCGCGAGGCGCAGACGACCCGCCGACCCGGACTGCCAACGGAGACGCTCATCCGGTTGCGCCTGGCCCGCCAGGACGCGGCACGCGAGCAACTCGACCCGCCACCCGAGCAGTGGTGGCGCACCCGCGTTGCCGCCGCCTGCGCCGCGGTGCTCGGACTGCTGGTGCTCACGACAGTACCGCCGCTCACCCACTCGCTGGCGGTGAGCCTCGGTGAGACCGACGTGTTCTGGCTCGCCGGTGTCCTGGAGGGCCTGGCGGATGTGTGGGACTCCCTGTCCTGGGGGCAGAAGGGACTGCTGCTGCTGGTCGCTGGGGCAATTGTCGTCTTGTCGGGTGGAACGCTGGGCATGGCGCTCAACGTCGGCATGGGCCTGATGACGGTGATGAGCGCACTTCGCGGCGGGGCCGCCTTCCTGCGGGACCCGCGAGGAGCGGTGCGCTCCTACCTAGCAACCCATACTCCTGGTGAGATCGCGGCTGAGGTCGCGCTATGGGTCCTGACCTCCCTGGGCGGCGGGGTGCTGGGCTACCTCGGGGGTCAGGCGGGACGCCTGTCCTACTATGCCTACCGGGAAAGCCGTTGGGGCGCCTACCTGTGGCGGCACAACCGTCACGCGTGGCACTCCTACGCCGCTGAGCGACGTGCCGCCGTGCGGCGCTTCCTCCGGGACGAGACTGGGGGCGCCCGCCCCGGCCATCCGTCCAACGATTTGACTGACGGCACACACTACCCCGGGGTACGTAGCGTCCCCCACGGGCACGCCGACGGCGGGCCCGGCGCGTGGGGGCCGGGCTGTCATCACGTCGGGGGTGCGCGAGGTGCGTGGCGGCGGGCCCGGCGCGTGGGGGCCGGGCAGCAACAACGGCTCGCTACGCGCCCAGCTCTACGAGGAGCAGGTCACAGGCGTGCGGGTGCAGGACTCCTACCACGTCGACGGGATCGAGTTCGACGGCTGGGATGGCACTACTCTCATTGAGGCCAAGGGACCGCGCTGGGACGCGCTCCTCAACGAGGACTGGGCGACCAGGGCCCGAGATGAGATCGTCGAGCAGGCACACCGTCAGATCACTGCCGTCCGCAACACCCGCCCCGGCACTCCCATCCAGTGGCACTTCGCCGACGACGGAGCACTCGAGTATGTGCGCAACCTTCAGCGGCAAGGTTTGTTCCCCGCGGACATCGATCTGATCTTCACACCCAACGCGTGAGACACCAAGCACGCACGCGAAAGGAACTTCTCCATGGATTGGTACATCAGTTTCCGAACCCGTCGTACAGACAAACTTGAGGACGACGCACACCGGGTCTGGACGTGGATGCAGGCCCTGGCCCCTCTGACACCCGCCCTGTCACTGTGGCGACCCACCAGTGACAGCCGCAAGAAGGCCTACGCCTCACCACCCATCACCGAAGCCGAGCTCACCCAGCGCATCCTCGACGCCGAGACCCGCACTGAGTTGCCCATCTTCACCTGCTCACCCACCTTCGTCGGCACCATCGACGGGCAAGGTTCCAAAACCCTTATCAGTTTCAATCTGCCCGAACCCGGCGACATGGGAGTCTCCCTCGAAGGCGGCGTACAGCTGAGTGCGGCCATCGACGCCAGCGAGGACCTCGCCGACGCCATCATGCGCACATCCATCACCGTCCTCGCCCCCACCATCGGAACCATGAACCTACTCAGGAAGAGCGCCTACATGTACGGAGGCGGCCCCGCCCCCTTCACGTACTCACCCGGCTGGAAGATGTTCTTCTCCACCACCTCACCCCACCACGCACACGCCCTCCAACTCGCCACCCGCACCGAACCCACCACCCACGGCACCCTGTGCACCTTCGGCACACCCGACACCTACCCCGACATCCTCGACCAGTGGTAGCGACACCACACCGCCAAGGGGCGTGGACACGGGTGACGGATGCCTCTGGTTTCGTGTGGGGTTAGTGGGTCGGTGCGGCGTGACCGCCCGGCAAACGACGGTCCGGGCGGTCGTCATATCCTACGCTCCGACGACGAGGCGGCGGCCCGGTGGGGCCGCCGCCTCGTGCTCAGCGAGGGATCGCCGTGGAGGCCGCAGTGTCAGCCGACGCCGAGGATCGCCTTGATCGGCTCGAGCGTGAAGTACACGACGAACAGGGCCGAGGTGAGCCACATGAGCGGGTGGACCTCCTTGAGCTTGCCGCGCGCGATCTGCACAACGAGGAAGGCGATGAAGCCCGCGCCGATGCCGTTGGTGATCGAGTAGGAGAAGGGCATCATGATGATCGTGATGAAGGCCGGCAGGGCGATCTCCGGACGCTTCCAGTCGATCTCCGTCACCTGCATCATCATGAGGAAGCCGACGATGACCAGGGCGGGGGTCGCCGCCTCGTAGGGCACCATCGTCACCAGCGGGGCCAGGAACATCGAGGCCAGGAAGAGCACGCCCGTGACCACGGAGGCCAGGCCCGTACGGGCACCCTCGCCGACACCGGAGGCGGACTCGACGTAGGAGGTGTTGGAGGACACGCCACCGACACCACCGGCGACCGCGGACAGCGAGTCGATGATGAGGATCTCGCGCATGCGCGGCGGGTTGCCCTGCTCGTCCAGAAGCTCGGCCTCAGAGCCGACGGCGACCATCGTGCCCATCGTGTCGAAGAAGTCCGCGAGCATGAGGGAGAAGACGAGCAGGACGACGGAGACGATGCCGACCTTCTCGATGGAGCCCAGGAGGTTGAACTGGAAGAAGGTGGAGAAGTCCGGCAGGGACACCGGCGAGCCGCTCAGGGCCGGCACCGACAGGGACCAGCCGGTCGGGTTGTCCTCGGGGTTGTAGGGGCCCAGGTGCGCAATCGCCTCGATGACGACGGCGACGGCGGTGGAGCACAGGATGCCGATGAGGATCGCGCCCTTCACCTGGCGCACGTAGAGCACCACGATGAGGAACAGGCCGAAGAGGAAGACGAGGACCGGCCAGCCCTGGAGGCTGCCGCCCAGGCCGAGCTCGAGCGGGGTGCCGCCGGGGCCGACGATCTTGGCGTTGATGAGGCCGATGAGGGCGATGAACAGGCCGATGCCGACGCTGATGGCCGTCTTGAGGTAGGCGGGCACGGCCCGGAAGACCGCCTCACGGAAGCCCGTGAGCACCAGGACGAGGATGATGACACCCTCGATGACGATCAGGCCCATGGCGTCGGCGTAGGTCATGCCGTTCGCGCCGACGAGCGTGTAGGCGACCATGGCGTTGATGCCCAGGCCGGCCGCCATGCCCATCGGGAAGTTGGCGATCAGGCCCATGAGGATCGTCATGACGCCGGCGACGGCGGCGGTGCCGGAGGCGATCGCCGTCTGGGAGACGTCGCTCGTCGCCGACAGGATGAGCGGGTTGAGCACGAGGATGTAGGCCATCGCGAAGAAGGTGACGAAACCGCCACGGACCTCACGGGCCACGGTGGAGCCGCGCTCGGTGATGCGGAAGAATCGGTCGAGGGCGCTGGAGGGGGCCTGCGCGCTCTGGGAACGGGGGGTGGTTGTTGCACTCACCCACCGGATTCTTCCTCAGGTGGCCGCCCCTGCGCGCCGGGATGCTCGTCACACCGGCGGGCGCGCGCCAGGCGGCCTGGGTCGGGCCGGGGCGCCGAGCTCAGTCGCGGAAGGGGAGGACGGCCTCGAGCTCAGCGAGGGCCTCGGGGGTGGGCTTGTGCTCGGGGGCGACGTCCGGCAGTGACGCGGTGAGGTCGGCGACGGCGTCCAGGGCGGCGGCGTGACGATCCTCCTCCGTGGCCCCGGCCGAGGTCTGGGCGGCGGGCTCGGGAGCCGTCTCCGCCTTGCGACTACGACGCCGAGCGGCACGCGCGGGCTTGGTAGGCCCAGCGGACCCGGTGGCAGTGGGCTCGTTCTCCTTCGTCCGGTTCGTCCGGCGAGCGGTCCGACGTCGAGGTGCGCGTGCGGTCGGCACCTCAGTCCCCGGCTCCGGGTCAGCGGGCTCAGGGCCCTCCGACTCCGGGGTCTCCGACTCCGGGCCGCCGGATTGCGTCGGCGCGTCAGCCGGCTCCTGCTCGGACGACGGGCCGGTGTCCTCGGCAGCGCCCTCACCAGTGTCCTCAGCCGACTGGACGGGCGAGGACTCCTCAGCGGCCGCCTGCGCCTGGGTGGCCCCATCGCGCAGCGACACGCCGTCGGTGCCGATCGGTTCCATCGCCGTCTCGTCCAGACGCGAGGGCACCACCGGCCACTCAGGCCCCTGGTCCGGCAGGTCCGTCTCCGAGTGGGCGCCGCAGCCGTGGTCAAGGGAGACCACACGGCCGTCGTCGGCCGCCCACTCGTTGGCACACACGCCGAAGACCGCACGCATCGGCCCCGCCATCGGCATGAAGAAGCCACAGGTCGAGCAGGTCGCGTGGGCCTTGCGCACACCGTCCGCCTGCGGGCCGTGCTCGCCGTCGTACCAGCGCTGGGCGGCGCGCTGGACGCCCTCGGGGCTCAGCACCCGGGCACGACCGAAGTCGACGGCGTCGGTCCCCGCCAGAACCACACCGTCCGGGGTCTGGTCCCCCTCGCCGTCGGCCGTCGCCTCCCAGCCCGGCTCCAGCCGCTCGTCCGTCTCCCGACGCGGCAGGCGGTCCGAACGGCTGATGTCACCGGGCTGAAGCCGATCCGCCCACGGCACCCACGTCGGTGCCAGAAGCGCCTCCTCACCCGGAAGCAGCCCCATCTCGCTCACCGTCGGCGTGCGCGAGCGCGGCACCCGGGTCAGCGTCACGGCCCAGCGCCAGCCGCGGTAGCCCGCGAGGTTGCACTCGAAGAGGTGGGTGATGACCCGCTGCCCCTCGGGGCGGGCCGCCATGTACTCGCCGACGCTCAAGGGCTCCGTGATCTCGGCCAGGCAGTCGCGGGCCAGCGCGATGGCCTCGTCGGAGGTCAGGGTCTTGTCCTTGCCCGCGGCGCTCGCCTCGGCGAGCGAGGGCATGGAGCCGGGGCGGGGCAGGGCGGAGGTTGCAGGGTCCTTGAGGGTGCCGGCCGCACCGGGAGCCAGGGGCTCGACCACGCGCGCGGCGGTCGTGGCGCTCGCCGGCGAGTCGTAGGACTCGAGCTCAGGCGTCGCGTTCATTACGTCAGTCACTCCGCCAGTGTAGGCGGCGACGCCACCGGCGGTCACCGACGGGCGTCCCCGGCCCTCACTCCTCCTCGACGGAGACGACGCGGTGCACGGCCACCGTCAGCTCGGTCTCGCGCTCCACGTCCGCCAGCCGCACCCGCCCGGCCTCGACGGCGAGCACCCTCACCCGGCGCTCCTGCACCACGCCGTCGGGACCCGCCAGGCGCAGGCGCAGTCGGGACCGTGAGGACTGGGCCTGGCGCATCACCGCCAGGGCGTGCACCGGGTCCGTGGCGGCGCCGGCGGGCACGGCCGGATCCCGGCGCGCCCGCTCCCCGGCGCGCAGGCGCCCCACCAGCACGGCCAGCTCCCGGGCGGAGTGGCGATGGCGACGCGTGGCGGTCACGGCGCCCGGCCTCACGGGCTCAACACCGGGGCCGCCACGTCGGGCGGTGACGGCGTCGCCCGCCAGCAGCAGACGCCCGCTCGTATCCTCCAGCACCGGGGACAGGCCCGCGGCGCGCAGTTCGCGCAGCACCTGGCCCGCTGGGGCGGTGGCCAGCAGCACCCCCGGGGCAACCTCATCGAGCCCCAGCCCCTTCAGACGCGCCTCAGCCAGGAGACCCGCCGCAGTGGCCGGGTCAGGGACCCTGAGCACGCTGGCGACCTCGCGCACGCGCACGGCACCGTGGTGGCGGGCCACATCCTCAATGAGGGTGGTGAGGGCGGAGGGCAGGGGCGTCGGGGTCCAGCGCTCCAGGGCCTGCCGCAGCTCGACGGCGGACCAGCCGGAGTCCAGGGCGGCGCGCACCGACTCGTCGGTGAAGCGCACGGCGAGGGCGCTGCCACGGGACTCGACCGTGGCGGCCTTGTCCAGCAGTGCTGCGAGGTCGGGCTCGGGACGGCCGGGGACGACCGCCGTGAGGTCGGACTGCACGAGCAGGAGGCCGACCGGGGCGGCCAGGTCCTCCTCCAGGGCCCGCTCCAGGGCACCGAGCAGACGGGGATCGGCCTCGCCGTCGGAACTCAGCAGCGTCTCGTGGCGCACAGAGCGGGCGAGCAGTCGGCCCGCACGGGACAGGGCTCCCCCGCCGGTGATGCCCAGGAACTCAGTCTCATCGAGCACACCGGTGACGTCGCCGTCGAGCACGGGCCTGCGCGGGCGGGCCCAGGTGAGGGCCTCGTACACCCAGGTGGGAGTGACGACGGCGCCCTCCGGCAGGGAGTCGAGCAGTAGGAGTATCCGACGGCGCAGGCTGCCGGCCCGGGCGGTCTCGAGGCCGTCGCCGAGGACGGCACGCAGGGCGCCGTCCTCACCACGGGTGCCGACGAGCCAGGGGGCGCGCGCCGAGCAGGCCCAGGCGACGGCCAGCGGGGCCCAGCGCTCGGGCAGGGTGGCGGTGCGCCAGAGCGGGACCTGCGTGGAGGGCACCCAGGTGGCGCCCGCATCGTCGAGGCCGAGCAGGCCGGCACCGGCGGCCAGCTCGATGACCCGGGCCGCGGGCGCGCCCTCCAGGCCGAGGGCGTCGGCGGTCCTGGCCAGGGCGCGCACGCCCACGCCGCCCGTGCGCAGGATCGGCCCGCCCTCGCGGCCCCACTCGTCCACGAGGGCGGCGACGAGGCGGACGGCCTCCTCGGCGGCGCGCGAGGACTGGTCGGCGGTCGTGGCGGGGTCCTGGATGGGCAGCGCGGCGGGGTCCGGGGCCGTGGGGGGCCGGCGCAGCAGGCGGCCACCGCGCAGGGCGAGGGCGACGCGGCGCGGCAGCAGGAAGCGCGTGGTGCCGGACTCGTCCTGGGTGCGCTCAAGCCAGCCGCGCTCGACCAGTGAGGCGGCACCGGGTGCCTGGCCGCCCTCGCGCAGAGTTCCGGTGGGTGGGCCCCAGGTGAGCGCGTCGAGCACGGCGAGAGCGGCCGGGGACAGGACGGGGGTGTCCTCCAGTGGGGTCGCGTCGCGGGCGGCGGCCTGCTGGGGGCCGGGCCGCTCGGCGGCGGCCCGCTGGGAGTTGGCGTGCTGGGACGCGGCCGACCGGGCGGTGGCGTGAAGCGTCTGCAGCGAGGGTGGCGGGGGTGCGTCGGGCCTGCCCTCCTGCGGTGCCGCTGCCGGGGCGAGCCCGAGCGGGTGGGGACCCACGGCCTCCACGAGGCCGGCAACGGGACCCGAGTCGAGGACGAGCGCAAGGCGGCGCAACGTCGCCAGGTGGGCGGCGACGTCGTCGGAAGAAAGGAGAAGGGCGGGACCGAGGAGGCCCGGGTCCTGAACACCGGTGGCGACGACGGCCTCGGCAACCGCGAGCACAGCGGCGTTGAGGTCCGCGAGCGCAGTCTCAACGCTTGGGCGCGCCCCGGCGCGGGCGGCAAGCATGGTGAAGGAGGACGATGGCGGGGCGAGAAGATCCGGGCGGGCCAGGAGGAGGTCGGCGATCTCGCGGTCGGGCAGGGCGGTCAGGCCCGCAGCCAGGTCCTCCACCGTCGCTGGGACTGGTGCGCTCGCCGCGCACCACCACGCTGCCTCATTGCTCATCTCACCAACGGTACAGCCCCGCACCACCCCACCCCGCGCCGACTACTTCTACAGTCATATACACGTGTATCTGAAAACAATATACTCGTCTATAGGCCTATAGATTCGGAGGGCTTCATGGACCCCGTGCTGAACCCCTACGTTCCCGGAGCAGGTCGCCGACCTGCCGCGCTTGTGGGACGCGATGACGTCATCAACGTCTGGGACATCATGCTGCGTCGTGCCGAGCGCGGGACGACGGACCAACCGCTCGTGCTCTACGGGCTGCGAGGAGTCGGGAAGACCGTCCTCCTCACCCGCCTGCGCCACGATGCGGACAAGCGCGAGTGGATCACGGTCCAGATCGAGGCCGGGACCGGCAAGGGCCTTCGCGAGATTGTGGGTGAGGGGCTGTACGGCCCCCTGAGTGACCGCGCGCGCCCCTCCGCCGGAACTCGCCTGCTGCGCGCTCTGAAGACCGCTCTCTCCTTCAAAGCCTCCTACGACCAGACGGGCTCATGGTCCTTCGGCATCGACCTGAGCGGGCGAAGCGGCGGCGGCGCCGACTCGGGAGTACTTGAGACGGATCTCAAGAAGATCCTCAAGGACGTCTCGCTCGCAGCTGCGGAGGAGGGCAGCGGGCTCGCGCTCCTCATCGACGAGGCGCAGGACCTCTCAGCCGAGGACCTCACCACGTTGGTGGCCGTCTCCCACGCCGCAGCCCAGGACGACTGGCCGGTGCTCTTCGCGCTCGCCGGCCTTCCCAGCCTCCCACAGACGCTCTCGGAAGCGCGGTCCTATTCTGAGAGGTTCCGCTTCGTCAAGGTCGAGCGTCTTGACCCGGATGGCGCTGCCGCAGCGCTCGCCGATCCTGCGAAGGCGGAGGGTGTGATGTGGGACAACGACGCTCTATCGCACGTCGTGGAGCACTCCGGGCGCTACCCGTACTTCATCCAGCAGTTCGGGCAGGAGGCATGGAACGCCGCATCCGACACACGCATCGACAGGCCAGCGGCTGAGCTCGGTGTCGTCTCAGGTCTGACCCAACTCGACAACGGGTTCTTCCGCGCCCGCTGGGACCGCACGACCCAGGCGGAGAAGCGTTACCTGCGGGCCATGTGCCCCGAAGGCGAGGATGGTATCGGCAGCGGCGAGGTCGCCAGCCGGCTGAACCGGACCATCCAGAGCCAGAGCGGGGTCCGCAACTCCCTCATCCGTAAGGGCATCGTGTACGCGCCCGACCACGGTGTCGTCGCCTTCACAGTCCCGGGCATGGCCGGATTCATCTCCCGGCAGCATGGGGAGTAGGGGCCGGCTCCACCGACGTTGGTGAGCACTCATACCCTCTTCCGCGCCAGGAGCGCGATACTCCCCCCATGCCCGCCACGCCCGGCCCGCCCGACGGCCCCCTCATCGTCCAGAGCGACAAAACCGTCCTGCTTGAGGTCGCCCACCCCGCCGCCGACGACGCCCGCCGCGCCATCGCACCCTTCGCCGAGCTCGAGCGGGCCCCCGAGCACATCCACACCTACCGCATCACCCCGCTGGCCCTGTGGAACGCCCGCGCCGCCGGCCTCGACCCCGAGACCGTCATCCACGTCCTCATCACCTACTCGCGCTTCCCCGTCCCGCACTCCCTGCTGACCGAGGTCGCCGAGACGATGGGCCGCTACGGCCGCCTCCAGCTGCTCTCCGACCCGGCGCACGGGCTCGTGCTGCACGCCACGGACGTGCCCGTGCTCGAGGAGGTCGCGCGCTCGCGGCGCACCGCCGGGATGCTCGGTGAGCGCCTGTCCCCCGAGGACGTCGTCGTCCACCCCTCCGAGCGCGGCAACCTCAAGCAGGCGCTCATCAAGCTGGGCTGGCCCGCGGAGGACCTTGCCGGCTATGTCGACGGCGAGCGCCACCCCATCACCCTGACCGACGACCCCGCGGGGGCCGCCGCGCACGCACCCGGCGCCTTCGCGCTGCGCCCGTACCAGTCCCAGGCGGTCGAGGCCTTCTGGGCGGGCGGCAGCGGCGTCGTCGTCCTGCCCTGCGGGGCCGGCAAGACCCTCGTGGGGGCCGCCTGCATGGCCAGGAGCTCAACGACGACGCTCATCCTCGTGACCAACGCGGTCTCGGCCCGCCAGTGGAAGGAGGAGCTGGTGCGCTTCACCTCCCTCACCGAGGACGAGATCGGCGAGTACTCGGGCTCGCGCAAGGAGGTGCGACCGGTCACCATCGCCACCTACCAGGTGCTCACCACCCGCCGCAAAGGCGTCTATCCCCACCTGGACCTGCTCGACGCCCACGACTGGGGTCTTATCGTCTACGACGAGGTGCATCTGCTGCCCGCCCCGGTCTTCCGCATGACGGCGGAGCTGCAGGCACGCCGTCGGCTCGGGCTGACGGCAACGCTCGTGCGCGAGGACGGCCGTGAGGACGAGGTGTTCAGCCTCATCGGGCCCAAGCGCTACGACGCGCCGTGGAAGGATCTGGAGAACCAGGGGTGGATCGCGCCCGCCGTCTGCACGGAGGTGCGCCTGGCCCTCGAGGCCGGCGAGCGCATGACCTACGCGACCGCCTCGCCCGAGGACCGCTACCGGCTGGCCGCGACGACCCCGCGCAAGATCGGCGTGGTCGACCAGCTGCTTGCCCGCCACCCCGGCGAGAGTGCGCTCGTCATCGGCCAGTACGTCGACCAGCTCGAGGAGATCGCCGAGCACCTGGGGGCCCCACTCATCACCGGGGCGACGACGGTCCGCGAGCGTCAGCGGCTCTACGCCGCCTTCCGCTCCGGTCAGGTGGGCACGCTCGTGGTGTCCAAGGTCGCCAACTTCTCCATCGACCTGCCGGGGGCCTCAGTGGCGGTGCAGGTCAGCGGATCTTTCGGCTCGCGCCAGGAGGAGGCGCAACGCCTGGGCCGGATCGTGCGGCCGAAGGAGGATGGGCGCCAGGCCCACTTCTACACGGTGGTCGCGCGCGACACGGTGGACCAGGACATAGCGGCGCACCGTCAACGTTTCCTGGCCGAGCAGGGGTATGCCTACGACGTCGTGGACGCCGCGGACCTGTAAGGGAACGTGGGTCCGACGGCGTGGCCCGGCCGATCCGGACAGATCACGGCCGTCACGCCCACCTGGGCTCGACGACTGGTTCTTCCGTGCACCCGGGTGGGCCCGCCGTCGTCGGCCCCCTCACCTACCCGGCCGCCCGCACCTCAGCGGCGCGTGACCGCGTAGGCCCGGGCACTGAGGACCAGCTGCCGGGCGAGCTCACGACCGAAGGCCTGGATGACAGCATCAACCCTCTCCGCCTCAGCGCGCGCCTGCCTGCCAGCCTCGACCGCCTCGGCGGGCAGGTCGGCGTCGTCCATCGTCTCACCCGCCTGCCCCTCCAGGTCGAGCCCCATCTCGCGGGCCGCGTT
Organism: Actinomyces respiraculi; assembly: GCF_014595995.2. Lineage (NCBI taxonomy): Bacteria > Bacillati > Actinomycetota > Actinomycetes > Actinomycetales > Actinomycetaceae > Actinomyces > Actinomyces respiraculi. Next base: position 265,925 of record NZ_CP063989.1, on the reverse strand, counting down.
GCGCGCCTGCCAGTGCTCGATGCGGGCGGGCGTGGACTCGGGGTGGTGCTGCAGAGCCAGCAGGCGGCCGACGCGCCAGGCGTGGATGGGCGCTGCGTCGGAGGTGGCGAGCAGGGTGGCCTCCTCGGGCAGGCGGGCAACGCCGTCGGCATGGGAGACGATGACGGGCAGGTGGGTGCCGTCCTGCGTGGGGACACCGGTGCGCACCGCGGCACGCACCGCGGCGTCGATAATCGGGGCGAGGAAGGGGTCCTTGGTGGCCGCCTCGGTGAGCTCGATGTCGACGACGCCGTTCTCGGGCCCGTGGGGAGAGGGGACGGCGGTGGCGCCGCCGAGCGCCTCGGCAGCGACCTGGGCGCCCAGGCAGATGGCGACGGTCGGCACACGCTCCTCGACGACGCGGCGCACCAGGTGACGCAGGTCGGCGAGCCAGGGGTGGGCGTCGTCGTCGTGGGCGCTCATGGCACCGCCCAGGAGGACGAGGCCGTCGCCGACGTCGGCCAGGTCGGGGATCGACTCACCCTGCCAGGGGCGCACCACACGCAGGCGGGCGCCGCAGGCGAAGAGCCACTCGCCCAGGCGGCCGAGGGGGGCGAAGGCCTCAGGCTCGATGACCGTGAGGACGGGGGCGCTGGCGCTGCGGGCTCCTGTGGAGTCCTGCCGGAGGGGTTCCTCTATGTCAGTCATGCGGACTATTCATGCCATGAACCGGGGGCCGTGCAAACCCGACCCGCCGCGGTGCGGCGTGCGCGCCGGGCGCCCGGCCGAGGTCCGACGTCCCTGCTCTGGCGCGTGCTTGCGGTGAAACGGCTTGCGGCAGGCGGGCGCTCAGGCGACGATGACGGGTGATGGAGACAACACGCCTTGCCCGTCCTGGGGCACTCGCCCGTCTGTCCGCCTGCGGCCTGCTCGTCGCCGGGGCCCTGGTGCTGCCCGCGACGGCGGTGGCCGCCCCTGTCACGTGGCAGGAGCCCGCCCGGGTAGCGCCCGCGACGACGTCGACCGTCCTGTCCCAGCCGGTCACCGACGGTGCCGGGGTGTTGGACGACGACGCCGCCCAGGATGTCGTCGACCAGCTCGCCAAGGAGGGGGTCGGGCTGTGGGTGGTGACGCTTGATGACGACTCGGTGACGGCCGAGAGCTACGCCGCGCAGGCGTGGGTCGACTCGCGTCTGGGCACGCAGGACCTCCTGCTCGTCATCAACACGTCGAGCGCAGGGCGCACCTACGCCTTCTCGGGCTCTGCCCGGGACAGCGTGTGGAGCAAGGAGACCACTGACCGGGTGCGCACCGCGATCTACGGCCAGTTGCGCAACAGCGACTACGACGGCGCCGTGCGGGCGGTCCTCACGGGGCTCTCGGGCGCCGACGGCGACGCGGGTGCGGCCTCCGGTGCCGGCGGCGGGCGCGGTGGCGCCGGGGGCATCGGCCTCGCACTGGGGGCGGCGGCCGTCGTCGGCGGCGGGGCCCTGGTGTACTCCCGCTCACGACGCAAGAAGACCCCCGGCCAGGCGGGCGGGTCGGCCGGGCAGGTCCCGCTTGCGGAGCTGTCGGTGCAGGCCGGCAACGCGCTCGTGACCGCCGACGACGCCGTGCGGGCCGCGGATGAGGAGCTGTCCTACGCGCAGGCCCAGTTCGGCCTGGCGTCCACGGACGCCTTCGCCCAGGCGCTCGCCACGGCCCGCGAGCATGTGGCCCACTCCTTCGAGCTGCGCCGCCTGCTTGACGACGCGGTCCCCGAGACCGAGGCGCAGCAGCGTCAGATGAACACGGAGATTCTCTCGCGCTGCCAGGAGGCGGTGCGGGTGATCCAGGAGCAGGAGGCGGCCTTCAACGAGCGGCGCGGGCTCGAGGCGAACCTGCCGGCGTCGATCGCGGAGACGGCCCAGCGGGCTCAGGAGACCGAGCAGTCCATCAAGGCCGCCCAGACGCTGCTGGTGACCCTGCACGCCTCCTACCCCGCCTCCGCGCTCACGAGCGTGTCCGAGGCCCCGGCCGAGGCCGAGCGGTTGCTGGCGGCCGGGCGCACGGCCCTGGACCAGGCGCGCGCCTCGGTTGAGGCCGGCGAGCAGTCCACGGCCGTGGAGCAGGTGCGCATCGCCCAGGGTTCTATCGCCCAGGCGGGCCGGCTGGCCGCGCAGGTCTCAAGTGCCCGCGAGCGCCTGTCGACGGCGGCGGCGGACCTGAGCGCGGCCATCACCTCGATCTCCTCCGACCTGGTGGATGCGGCGCGGCTCAAGGCCCAGGTTCCTGCTGCCTCCTTGGCGCCGCTCGTGGCGGATGCCGAGGCGGCTGTGGCCGAGGGGCGGGCCGCGTCCACGGGTAGCGGCTCCGGTGGCACGGGCGGGGACCCGCTGGCCGCCCTCGACCACCTGGCGCGTGCGGAGAGCGCGCTCGACGCGGCCCTGGCACCGGCGCGCGCCCAGGAGGAGAACGACTCGCGCGCCCGCACCCAGCTGACCTCCCGCCTGGCGCGGCTGGGCGCCCAGGTCGAGGCGGTCACCTCCTATGTCACCACGCACCGCGGGGTCATCGGCCCCTCGGCCCGCACGGCGCTGAGTGAGGCCGCGCGCCACGCGGCGGCGGCCACGAGCCTGCAGACGACGGACGCGGCGGCGGCCCTTGCTGAGGTCGCAGCTGCGGAGCCGCTTGTGGCGCAGGCCCAGGCCCTGGCGGAGGCGGATGTGCGCAACCACCGGGACTCGTGGGGCTCGGGCTCCTCGGGTGGCTCCGGCATCGACCTGGGCTCGCTCGTCCTGGGCGGCATCCTCTTGGGTGGTGGTGGTCACCGCGGCGGCTATGGCGGCTGGGGCGGCCACGGCGGCGGTTTCAGCGGAGGCTTCGGCGGAGGCTTCGGAGGCAAGAGCCTTGGAGGTGGCGGCTTCGGCGGAGGCGGAGGCTTCGGCGGCGGAGGCGGCCGCTTCTGACCCGTCTGCGAGCCACCTACCGGCCGAGTCCGGCCCGATGATCGGGCGGTGGCGGCCGTCGCGGTGACATGTGCGGTGGGGCTTGCACGCTCACGCTTATCGGCCTCTGTCGCAAGCCGCGGAATCATGCGGTTTTCTCGATCGGCGCCCTCGAGAGCCTCGGCTCCCATGTGCATGGACCACGCCCATGCACATGGGAGCCAAAACGCCGTTTTGACCAAGAGAACCAAAACGGCGCAATACCAACGAAAAACCCAGATCCGCCAGATCACACCAGTCACATGAGCGTGCACGACCCCTCCCAGCACCCCGGGCACGAGCCCGCACGGCACCGGCCGACCACCGCACGTCACCCCCGAACTCGCGGCGCACCAAGACCCACCGGGGCGCGCGCCAGTGGACCCGAGCTGGCGCGCCCACGGGGGCAGTGCCCCGGCGCCAGGGATGCCCACACGGCGGACATGACTGCCACCTCGGCGCCGGGCACCTGGAGGCAAGGGCCAGATTGCGCAGCTCTGGGCGTGACCATCATTGGGATGCGCCGCCCATGTCCGCCGCGTGGACACCGGCGGTGAGTGCCACCGGCAGCTGAGCCCGTGGCAGCACGCTGGCCTGGTGGCGCTAAGGCCGCCAGGCCAGCGCGCTCCCACGGGCCCGGCGAGCGCGCAACTGGAGGACACCACCCCCAAACCAACCGGAAGTCTCACCCCCGCAAAGCCCCACAGCGTCTCCGATGTCCTGAGACGTCACAACGCCGTGGCGCCGTACGTTCGAGCGCAAAGCGAGGAGTTCGTCGGCTGAGTTCCGCGCCCACCCGGCCGCCGTCGGGACGGTCGGCGCCAGGGCTCACGCCATCAGCGATACGAACCTCTTACCGGCCGCGGTCGCCCGGACACGGCACCCCTTTCCGTGCGAACATCCTCACGAGGCACGCACGCGCCGCTCCCATCGACGCGAGGCCCGCCCTGCCACCGTGAGAGAACGAAAGGCCACCGTCATGGTTGAGAAGCAGTCGATCCTGGGGCGTATCGCCCAGCTGACCCGAGCCAATGTCAACGCCCTCCTCGACCGCGCCGAGGACCCGGAGAAGATGCTCGACCAGCTCGTGCGCGACTACACCGCATCCATTGCCGAGGCCCGCGACGCCGTCGCCCAGACCATCGGCAACCTCCGCCTGGCCGAGAAGGACTACGAGTCCGACCTCAACGAGGCCAAGGACTGGGGCGCCAAGGCGCTCGCCGCCTCCACCAAGGCGGACCAGCTGCGCGCCGCGGGCGACGCCGCCGGTGCCGACAAGTGGGACTCCCTGGCCAAGGTCGCCCTGACCAAGCAGATCTCCGCTGAGAACGAGGCCAAGGCCTCCGAGCCGATCATCGCCTCACAGCGCCAGGTGGTCGACCAGCTCAAGACCGGTCTGCAGCAGATGGAGGCCAAGCTCTCCGACCTCAAGTCCAAGCGCGACACACTCGTCGCCCGGCAGAAGTCCGCCCAGGCCCAGGTCAAGGTCCAGGGAGCCATCCGCTCGATCAACGTCATGGACCCCACGAGCGAGCTCTCCCGCTACGAGGACCAGGTGCGTCGCATCGAGGCCCAGGCCGCGGGCCAGGCTGAGATCGCCAGCGACTCTCTTGAGGCCCAGTTCGCCGAGCTGGAGGCCTCCTCCGCGGTCTCGGAGGCCGAGCTGCGTCTGGCCGCCCTCAAGTCGGGTGGCGCCATCGAGGCGCCCGCTCCCGCGGCCCAGATCACCGACGGGCAGGTCGACGAGGCCTTCGCCTCCCTGAAGGACGAGGCCGAGGAGACGCAGGAGTCCTCCTACTGAGGTGACCTGCTGAGGGACCCGGCCGAGCACCACGGTCCCCAGCGCCACCGTGAGACACCTGTGACACCACAGTGACGGCGGCCGCGCATGAGGCGCGGCCGCCGTCGCGCGTCCGGGCGGCCGTCACGCGTGCCCGGTCCTCCGACGCACCGCGCCCGGGCCGCCGACGCACCGCGCCCGGCTAGCATGGGCGCATGACTGCGACCCCCACGTACCTGCTCGTTGACGGTGAGAACATCGACGCGACCCTGGGCATGAGCGTCCTTGGGCGCCGCCCCGAGCCGGAGGAGCGTCCCCGCTGGGACCGGGTCCTGTCCTTCTGCGACGACCTGTCCGACTCCACGGCCGGTGGCCAGGGACCGGACACGACCGCCCTGTTCTTCCTCAACGCCACCAGCGGCCACATGCCGATGGGTTTCGTCCAGGCCCTCATGGCGATGGACTACCGGCCGCTGCCCCTGGCCGGCTCCGGCAGCGCCGAGGAGAAGGTTGTCGACATCGGTATCCAGCGCACACTGGACGCGCTGACCGAGCGGGCCGAGTCCGGCCAGCTGGTGCAGGTGCTGCTGGGCTCTCACGACGGCGATTACGTACCCCAGATCGAGCGCCTACTGAGCGCGGGCGCCACCGTGGGGGTGCTGTGCTTCCGCGAGTTCCTCAGCACGCACCTGGCAGCCCTACAGGACCGGGGCCTGCAGGTCCACGACCTGGAGTACGACGTCGACGCCTTCAACTCGCCGCTGCCGCGCGTGCGCATCATCCCGCTGGCGGAGTTCGACCCCTTCGCCTTCATCTGAGCTGCGGCCCGCCGCCCTCCAATTCCGTTCAGCAAACACTCAGCCGAGGCGGGCACAGTGCCATCCATGGACCGAACCCAGGACTCACAGAAGCGAGAGGCACACCTGCTCGTCGTCGACGACGAGCCGAACATCCGAGACCTGCTTGCCTCGTCCCTGCGTTTCGCCGGCTTCGAGGTCTCCACGGCCGCGGACGGAAACGGTGCCCTGCGCGGCGTGGACGAGGGCGAGCCGGACCTCATCGTCCTCGACGTCATGCTGCCGGACATGGACGGCTTCACGGTGGCCCGTCGCCTGCGCGAGCGCGACATCATCACACCGATCCTCTTCCTCACCGCCCGCGACGACATGTCCGACAAGGTCCAGGGCCTGACCGTCGGCGGGGACGACTACGTCACCAAGCCCTTCGGCCTGGAGGAGGTCGTGGCCCGCATCCGGGCGATCCTGCGCCGCACTCGGGCGGTGTCCGAGGACGACGACGGCACCCTGCGGGTGGCGGACCTTGTCCTGGACGAGGACGCCCACGAGGTCCATCGCGCCGGCATCGAGGTGGACCTGTCCCCCACCGAGTTCAAGCTGCTGCGCTACCTCATGCTCAACCAGGGGCGCGTCGTGTCCAAGGCACAGATCCTCGACCACGTCTGGGAGTACGACTGGAACGGGGACGCCGCCATCGTTGAGTCGTACATCTCTTACCTGCGCCGCAAGGTGGACCAGGTCGAGACCGCCGACGGTGAGCAGGTCACCCCGCTCATCCAAACCCGCCGCGGCGTCGGCTACATGCTCCGTGAGCCCAAGGGCGAATGAGCACCGGCCGCGCGGAACGCGTCGGCCGACGACCAGCATGGCGTCCCTCGCGGCGGCGCGCGACCAGTGGGCCTGCAAGCCCCCGGACCGTCAGCACCGGCCGCTGAAGAAGGGCCGCTTCCACCCGGTGGTCAAGGTCAGCCGCCTGTGGCGCGCCCAGCCGCTGCGCTCACGCCTGGTCCTCATCACCACGGCCCTGCTCACCGTCGGCCTGCTCTCCGCCTCCCTGGCGATGACCTCGCTGCTCCAGACGCACCTGCTGAGCCAGGTCGACGATCAGCTGCGCACGACGGCGACGGCCATCGGCTCCCAGGGCGCGGCACAGATCCGCACGGGCAACGAGTCGCTCATGCCGTCGTCCTACTACGTCGAGGCCCAGTACCTCGACGGCGAGTCCGGCTTCATGATCAACCCCGACACGGCCCGCGAGTACGGCGTCCCCCAGGTCGGTGAGCTCAGCCTCGAAGAGGCCCTCGACCAGATCTCCACCCCCCGGCCCTACACGGTCGCCTCCGACCTCATCGGGCATCCCTGGCGGGTCATCTCCCTGCCGCTGCGGGACTCGCACACGGGCGAGTACCTGGGGGTCGTGGCCATCGCCCTGCCACTGACGGACCTGCTCGAGGCGGTGGAGCGCTCCCGCCTCGTCGTGGCGCTGACGGACGTGGCCATCATCCTCGTCGGCGCCGTCGCGGGAACCTACCTCGTCCACCGCTCCTTCGGGCCCCTGCGCCAGATCGAGGCGGTGGCCGGGCGCATCGCCTCGGGCGACCTGTCCGCCCGTGTGCCCCTGACGGAGCCGCGCGACACCGAGGTGGGCTCGCTCCAGCGCGCGCTCAACCAGATGCTCCAGCAGAACGAGCGGGCCTTCAGCGTCCAGGTGGTGGCCCAGGAGCGCATGACGCGCTTCGTCTCCGACGCCTCCCACGAGCTGCGCACGCCGCTGGCGGCGATCCGCGGCTACGGCGAGCTGTACCGCATGGGCGGCGTGCCGCCCGAGCGGCAGGCCGAGGTCATGGGCCGCATCGAGACAGAGGCCTCGCGCATGGGCCGTTTGGTGGAGGACCTACTGCAGCTCGCGCGCATGGACGAGGGCCGCAAGATGGTCTTCGAGCCGGTGGACCTCACCGGTGTGTGCGCGGGGGCGCTGGCGGACATGACCGTCCTGGCTCCCGAGAGGGACTGCACCCTCGTCAACCTGATCGACGACGGCGCCGAGCCGGGTCCCGTCGTCGTCACCGGTGACCGGGACCGCCTGAGCCAGGTGATGACGAACCTGCTGGGCAACGTCACCCGCCACACGCCGTCGGGCTCCCCGGTGGAGATCGCGGTGGGACCTGTGGGTGCCGACGGCGGCGGCCGCCTCGCCGTCGTCGAGGTGCGTGACCACGGGCCGGGGGTGCCGGCCGCGGAGGCGGAGAAGGTCTTCCAGCGCTTCTACCGTGCGGACACCTCCCGCAACCGGGAGACGGGTGGCTCGGGCCTGGGGCTGGCGATCGTGTCCGCGATCATCGCTCGGCACGGGGGCAGCGTGCGCATGCTCGAAACGCCGGGGGGTGGCGCGACCGTGCGCATCGAGATCCCCATGGCGGCGCCGGACTCACAGGGCTCGCCGGACTCACCGGGCAGCACGCCCGCGGCCGCCTGAGCCCAGGACGAGGGTCCCGGCGTAGGGCGGCCCGAGTGCCTGCGGTGTGACCTCGCTTGCCCTGAGGTGGTCTTTGGAACACCGGTAGAGTCTCTGCCAACCGTGTGGCGGTCCTACGATGGGGCGTCCTAGGTTCCGATCCGGAGGCTCTCTATGGGCGTCATCGACGCACCGCAATGGCTCCTGCCCGCCTACGTCCGCTCTGTACGGGCGTTGGGCTCGACTGCACCCGCCGAGCAGGTGCGCGAGGCAGGTGAGCGTCTCATCGAGATGTGGGCGAGCCCCGAGCGCCGTTTCCACAACCTCAAGCACGCCATCGACATGCTGGCGCGTGTCGACGAGCTCCAGGACGAGTCGCACAACCCGGACGTCATGCGTCTGGCCGCCTGGTACCACGGCTGCGTCTTCTCCTCGACCACGGAGCAGATCTACCGCCGCAACGGCGGGGAGGACGAGGAGGCCTCGGCGGCCTACGCCCGTGAGGACCTGACGGCCCTGGGCGTGCCCGAGCGGGTCACCGAGCGCGTGTGCGCGCTCATCATCAACCTCAAGCGTCACAACCTGGATCAGGGCGACATCGACGCCCTTGCGCTCAATGACGCGGACCTGGCCACGCTCGCCGCGGACCCGCAGGAGTACAAGCGCTATCGCGAGCTCGTGCGCCAGGAGTACGCCCACATTCCCGACCGCGACTACCTGCGCGCCCGCCTGGAGATCGTCTCGAGGCTCCTCGCGCGCGAGAACCTGTTCTGTTCTCCGCTCGGTCAACGCTGGGAGGTCGCCGCGCGCGAGAACCTCGAGGCGGAGCGCAAGCGCCTGGAGGACTGTCTGGCCGCTATGCCGGAGGGTGACGCCGCGCCCGCGGCCGACGTCGCTGACCGTTGTGAGTGCGCGGTCGTGCACGACGGCGAACCCTCCTCCGCCCAGTCTCCCGCTGCCGCTGCGCCGACGACGCCGGGCGGATCGGGTGCACCGGGTGGCCCCGTTGTGCCGGGCGGGTCCGCCGCGCCGACGACGCCGGCAGAGCCGGCCGACTCGGCTCAGTCGGCTCCCGCCGCCCCCACCTCTGCTGGCGGCCCGCAGAACGTGAGCACGCCGTCGACCACCCGCACAAGCCCACCTGCCGCGCGCCGCGCCGAGCCCGCACAGGGTGCACCGGAGGTCTCCCGGGTCATGGAGCACGCGACCTCGATGGAGTCCTGCATCGAGGACATCGACGCGATCCTGTCCTCCAAGCCGCAGGGCCAGAAGGCGCCGCCGGACCGTCAGGCCCAGGCCGAGTCCGAGCGCCAGAGGATGGCCGAGCGCCTGCGGCTCAAGGCCGAGGAGGCCAAGTCCCTGCGCGAGGCGCGCACGGGTGAGATCGCGCCGGTGATCGCTGAGATCGTCGACGACGGCGCCGACGAGCTCTGAGGCACCGGGCTCCGAGGCGCCGGGCTCCACAGGCCCCTCTCACGGCTGCCGCCCACCCAGTTGTCCACAGGTGGATGACCGGGGTCTCGCCGCCGGCGCGCCGTCTTCCTAGCGTGGTCCTGCGCCCATACCGGGCGCTTCCCCCAAGGACCCCCAGGAAGGACCCCGCCATGCCCGTCTTCGCCGTCGACACCCAGGCCGTCATCGACACGGCCGCACGTACCCGCGCACGCGTGACCACCATCCAGGAGGAGGTGGACGCCATGAGCGCAGACATCAGCCTGCTGCAGGAGTCCTGGACCGGTGGCGCGGCCACCTCGATGGCTGCCTGCGCCAGCGACTGGCACCTGACCCAGCTGCAGGTCCAGTCCAGCCTCGACGCTATCAGCCTGGCCCTGGACCAGTCGGCGACCTCCTACGACGAGGCGGAGAGCGCGAGCACCTCCCTGTTCACGACCACGCCGGCGCGCTGAGCCGACGGTGCCGCCCGCCACCCGGCGGCGCGTGCGGCACCCCGCGCCGAACGAAGGCGAGAAATGCGACCGGGCCGCCCCTGCAGCAGGGGCGGCCCGGATCATGGCCGTGCGAGGTCAGCCGTCTGATCGTGGGATCAGTACATGCCACCCATGTCGTCACCACCGCCGGCGGCCGGGGCGGCCGGGGGCTCGGGCTTGTCGGCCACGACAGCCTCGGTGGTGAGGAACAGGCCCGCGATGGAGGCGGCGTTCTGCAGGGCCGAGCGGGTCACCTTGACCGGGTCGGCGATGCCGGCGCCCAGGAGGTTGACGTAGTCACCGGTGGCGGCGTTGAGGCCCTCACCGACGGGCAGGTTGCGCACGCGGTCGACGACGACGCCGCCCTCGAAGCCGGCGTTGACGGCGATCTGCTTGAGCGGGGCCTCGACGGCCACGCGGACGATGGTGGCGCCGGTGGCCTCGTCACCCTCGAGCTCGAGGGAGTCGAGGACCTTGGCGGCCTGGATGAGGGCGACGCCACCACCGGCGATGATGCCCTCCTCGACGGCGGCCTTGGCATTGCGCACGGCGTCCTCGATGCGGTGCTTGCGCTCCTTGAGCTCGACCTCGGTGGCGGCACCGGACTTGAGAACGGCGACACCACCGGCGAGCTTGGCCAGGCGCTCGGAGAGCTTCTCCTTGTCGTACTCGGAGTCGGAGTTCTCGATCTCGCCGCGGATCTGGGAGACGCGGGCCTCGATGGCGTCCTTGTCCCCAGCGCCCTCGACGATGGTGGTCTCGTCCTTGGTGACGACGACCTTGCGGGCCTGGCCCAGGTCCTCGAGGGTGGCGTTCTCAAGCTTGAGGCCGACGGTCTCGGAGATGACGGTACCGCCGGTGAGGATCGCCATGTCCTGCAGCATCGCCTTGCGGCGGTCGCCGAAGCCGGGGGCCTTGACGGCGACCGACTTGAAGGTGCCGCGGATGCGGTTGACGACGAGGGTGGCCAGAGCCTCGGCCTCGACGTCCTCAGCGACGATGACCAGCGGCTTGCCGGACTGCATGACCTTCTCCAGCAGGGGCAGCAGATCCTTGACGTTGGAGATCTTGGACTCGACGAGCAGGATGTAGGTGTCCTCGAGGACGGCCTCCTGGCGGTCGGCGTCAGTGACGAAGTAGGGGGAGATGAAGCCCTTGTCGAAGCGCATGCCCTCGGTGACCTCGAGCTCGAGGCCGAAGGTGTTGGACTCCTCGACAGTGATGACGCCGTCGTGGCCGACCTTCTCCAGGGCCTCGGCGATGAAGGAGCCGATCTGCTCGTCGGCGGCGGAGATCGAGGCGGTGGCGGCGATCTCCTCCTTGGTCTCGACGTCCTTGGCGTCCTCGAGCAGGCGCTCGACGATCTTGGAGACGGCCTTGTCGATGCCGCGGCGCACGGCGATGGGGTTGGCGCCGGCGGCCACGTTGCGCAGACCCTCACGGACGAGTGCCTGGGCGAGGACGGTCGCGGTGGTGGTGCCGTCACCGGCGACGTCGTCAGTCTTCTTGGCGACCTCCTTGACCAGCTCGGCGCCGATCTTCTCATAGGGGTCTTCCAGCTCGATCTCCTTGGCGATGGTCACACCGTCGTTGGTGATCGTGGGGGCGCCCCACTTCTTGTCGAGGACGACGTTGCGGCCCTTGGGGCCGAGGGTGACCTTGACGGTGTCGGCGAGAACGTTGAGTCCCCGCTCCATTCCGCGGCGGGCCTCCTCGTCGAAGGCGATGATCTTGGCCATGTGGTGATTCCTCCACTGGGGTTGGGTGACCGGCCGGTGCCCGCGACGGACGAGTCGGCGCTCCGCGTTCCTGTCCCGCGGGGCGCCGGCCCTCACCTGCTGGTCTGGTTGCCTCACTGGGGCCGCGTCGTCGCCAGAACGGGTCCGGCTGTCACTCGACAGCCCCGAGTGCTAACCGCAACTCTGGCACTCTCGCCCCTTGAGTGCAAGACGCTCAGATCCGGGTCGGCTGGCGGCGAACTGAGCGCACCGCCGTCGCCACCGGCCTCACCCGACGAAGTCGGGGCGCAGGACCAGGACGATCGGGTTGGACACCGCCATCGTCGAGTCCTCGACGACCCTCGTGATGCCCAGGGCCTCAGCGACCGCCCGAGCGGTGGCGGCGTGCTCCGGGGCGGAGTAGAAGACGGTCGTCTCCGACGGCTCCTCCTGCTCGTAGGAGCCGGGGGAGACCGTGACCGCGGTGTAGCCGGCGTTGGAGAGCCGGTCCGAGGTCCGGGCGGCCAGCCCGTTGGTGGACGTGCCGTTGTGGACCGTGACGCCCGTCGTCAGATCCGCCGAGGCGGGCGGCTCGGTGGTCGCAGCCGGCGCGGGCGCGGCCGGGGCCTGGGTCTCGGCAGGAGCCTCGGTCTCGTCGGCGGCCGGCTCCGACTCCTCCGACGTGGCGGTCTGCCGGGCAGCCTCAGTCTCGGCAGAACCCGTCGCCGCGCTGGGCGGCGAGGACCGGGAGCCGAGCAGCGCCACCGCGCCCCAGGCCAGCAGGGGCACGACGACGATGACCACCAGCAGCGGCAGCCAGCCGCGCCAGGTCGGCACAGGGGCGCGGTGGACTCCGACGGGCACGGGCCCGTCGTCGCTTTGGACGTCGAACTCGTCCTCGGGGTACGTGTACTGGCTCACGCGGCGAGAATAGCCGTAGCAGGGCGGATTGGGCCGTGCGGCGCGGCGAAGACTCTGGCTACGCTCGGTGCGTGAGCGACGCCAAGCCCCTGTCCGAGCTGATCGACCCGTCCTGGGCGGCGGCACTGGCCCCTGTCGAGGCCACGATCCATGAGATCGGCGCGCGCCTGCGCCAGGAGATTGCGGCCGGGCGCGGCTACCTGCCCGCGGGCACCGACGTCCTGCGGGCCTTCACCTACCCGATGGATGAGGTCAAGGTCCTCATCGTCGGGCAGGACCCGTACCCGACGCCGGGCCACCCGATGGGGTTGAGCTTCTCCGTGCAGCCGGGGGTCCAGCCCCCGCGGAGCCTGGTCAACATCTACACCGAGCTGGTCTCGGACCTGGGTGTCGAGCGTCCGACGACGGGTGACCTCACGCCGTGGTCGCGCCAGGGGGTCATGCTCCTCAACCGCGTGCTCACGGTGCGTCCGGGGGACCCGGCCTCGCACCGCGGGTGGGGCTGGGAGACGGTGACCCAGCGCGCCATCGAGGCGCTGGTTGAGCGAGGAGGGCCACTGGTGGCGATCCTGTGGGGACGTCCGGCGCAGTCGCTGACGCCTCTGCTGGGGATGACGCCGATCATCGCCTCGCCCCACCCGTCACCACTGAGCGCGTCGCGGGGGTTCTTCGGGTCGCGTCCCTTCAGCCGGGCGAACGAGATGCTGGTGGCGCAGGGGGCGGCCCCCGTGGACTGGCGTCTGCCCTGAGGGGCCGACGGTGAGACGGCCGTGCGCAGACACGCCCGAGCACCTATGGTGAGGCCAGCCTTACCTGACCGAAGGAGTGGGACCGTGAGCAGCCCCTGGGAGATCTACGACGCCCTCATTGACGACCTCCCGGACGACGTGACGGTCACCGCCTCGCACCGCGACCCGCGGTGGACGCGCGTGTTCTCCACCGCCTCTCCGCTCACGGGCGCCGCCCCGGGCATGGGCACGGCGTGGACCATGCAGGTCTCCTCCCGCCCGGCCCTCTCAGGCGACACACCCCCACAGGGCCGTCCCCTGCGCGACGTGGCCGCGCTCGTGCGCAGCTGGAACCTGGAGGAGGCCTCCCTGGGTCTCGCCGCCCTCAACTCCTGGTACTCGCGTCCCGAGACCGCCGCCTTCCACGGCTTCACGCCCACCGGCCCGGGCCTGACCTGGGGGCAGGTCTTCGACCCCTACCGTGACCTCGTGGACGGGCTGACGGTGGCGATCGTCGGCCACTTCCCCTTCGCCCGCGCCGCCCTGCCGACGGCGGCCGAGGTGCAGATCCTCGAGCGGAGCCTGCGCCCGGACGACTACCCGGACACCGCCTGCGAGTACCTGCTGCCCGAGGCGGACTACGTCTTCATCTCCTCCTCGTCGCTGGTCAACAAGACCGCACCGAGGCTCGTGGCGCTGGCGGCCGACGGCGGCGCGCACGTGGTCATGGTGGGCCCGTCCACGCCCATGCACCCCTTGTGGCTCGAGATGGGCGTGGAGACGGTGACGGGCTGGGTCCCGGACGCCGGGATCAGCCCCGACCGGCCGCTGTCCCTGCCTGCCGACGGCAGTATCGGGGCGGGTACCCGCATGCACCTGGGGCTCACCCCGGGCCAGCAGCACCCGGCACTCTGACAGAGCCGCCTATCGGGCTCGAACCGATGACCTGCTGTTGACGAGACGGCCGCTCCGCGCGACGATAATCCGCACGATACCAACGATTCATGCTCCCGAGATGGGGGCTGGTGCAGCCATCTCGCGCAAGAACGGATCATCCCCGCTCCAGCGGCGGGCGGTGATGTTGAGTGCGGTCATTTCTTGCTCCCCTCGATCGCGTTCAGGGCCTTGCGGACCAGGCCGGGCGAGACCTCACGGGTTCGGGTGCAGGCCCGCCTGGATGCAGTCCAGCTCGCGGTTGACCGTGTGGGGCTGGCGCCGGCACCGCAGGCCATGATCCTCTCCCGCCCCGCGTTTGGTCGGCCATTAGGTCGGCCATCTCCAGTCCACTCCAGAGTAGTCCTGGCTACTACGGGGCGCCGCAGGAATGGCGGTTTCCTACGGAAATCTTGGAGCCGCGTATCGGACTCGAACCGATGACCTGCTGTTTACAAGACAGCTGCTCTACCAACTGAGCTAACGCGGCGTTGCGGGACAGCCTACAGGCGCACACCGTGACGGATCCGCCCGGGCTGCCCCGGCGTCGGGCTCAGCCCGCGACCCCGCCCGCGCGGATGAGGTCGGTCAGGCCCGTGGGAGTGCCGATGCTGTTCAGGTCCGTCCTCTGCCCGGCGACAAGGACCGTGGGGGTCGCGTTGACGCCGTAGTTCTTGAGGGTCTGGTCCCCGAGGGCGGTCCAGGCGGCGTAGCGGTTCTCCTTGATGGCCGCGTCGAACCCGGCGGACACCTCCGCCGAGACACCGGCCTCGGTGGCGGCGGCGACGATGTTGGCGACCGTCGCCATCGACTGGTCCTTGGTGTCGAAGATCCGGGCGAAGAGGGTCATGAGGGCGGCGTGGAAGGCGAAGGAGGCCTCGGGCTGCTCGTCGAGCACCACGCCCATGGCGTTCATCGCCATGTCCGTCCAGCTGCTCCGGAGGAGCTTGCTGGGCCGCAGCACCACCGTGACGTCCCCACTCTCCACGAGGCTGGTGATCTCGTCGTGGTGAAGGTTCTCGAAGTAGGCGCAGAAGTGGCAGGAGTAGTCGAAGAAGATCTCGACGATGGTGGCGCCCGACGCGATGGACCCGGGCTCAAGGGAGCCCCCGTAGGTCCAGGAGGCGTCGGACAGGACGGGGCCGGGCACTCCGGAGGTGTTCGCCTTGGCGCTGACGATGGTGCCGCCACTCAGGTGGGGACGGTTGCGGGACTGGACGTACATGGTGCCGCCGACTCCGGCGACACCGACGACTGCGGCACCGATGAGAGCGCGGCGGGTCAGGCGGGCGCGCTTGTCCCTGCGCTCCTGCTCCTCGCGCATGGCCTTGGCCTTGGCGCGTGCAGCCTCACGGCGCTGAGCCTTGGTGGTCCTGTCGTTCGACGCCATGGGTCTCCTCGCTCTCGACCGGTCGCACTGTCGCTGGCCATTGTGCCTGTCGGCCCCTGGGAGCGCAGCCACGGGCGGTGAGTCATCCCTCACGGCCCACCGGGCGGAACCGCTCAGAGCCACTCGAAGCCGCTCAAAGCCGCTCAGGGGGTCAGCGGCGCCAGGGTCGTCGGGGGCATGGCGCCCAGGGCGAACAGCCCCACCACGCCCAGCGCCGCCGACAGCAGCACCATGACGAGGATGAGGCGAGGAGAGGCGGAGTGGGTGAAGGTCTCGATGAGCCTGCGCCCGCCCCGGCGCGTGGGCAACCCCCACGGCACGAACCAGGCCACCGCCAGGAACACGGCCACGAGCGCGGCACTGAAGGCGCCCGCGCGGTGGTACTCACTCAGTCCCTGCACCACCCCGGGCAGCGCGGTGAGGTCCAGTCCGACGACGGCGCCCCCGACGGCGAGGAGGACCGCCACGATTCCCCCCACGAGGACGGCGGCTGCGGAGGCCGCAACCGAGCGCAGGAGGTACACCGGGGACAGGGCGACCATGCGGGCCGTGTCCCCGCGTCCAGCGCGACCGGCCTCCAGGCGCCCGACGCGCCGGGCGTCGTCGGCCCTGCCGACCGTGCCCGCCACGACGATGAGCACCGCGGCGACGAGGACGGACCACGTGGGCACCCACACCCCCAGGACGGCCAGCAGCAGGGCGATGGAGGCCACCACCAGGCGGTGCGGGCGCGGCTCACGCGCCCACCCGGGCAGGACGAACGCCTTCTCGCCTCGCCGATCCTGCTCGGGCAGCTCAACGGACCGGGACTGCGCGTAGGCGCGCGGGTCCGGGACCACGGCGGCGCGCGCACCGGTCGGGGCGGAGAGGTACCCGTAGCTTCTCGACGACGCCGGCCCAGTGACGGGAACGGGGCGGGATCCCGGGCTCATCGCACTCACGGGATTCACAGGACTCACCCCGGCCGCCGACGCGACCGACGTCGAGCCGTACGGCGACGCAGCACCGTACGCGGCGGAGCCGTAGGACGAGCCGTAGGAGGAGGTCGTGGCACTGTCCCCGAGCGCCCGCGCGAGGGCCGCCTCACCGCTTCCACCGTCGGCAACCTCATCCAGCACAGTGAGCAGGTCATCCATGCTCAGGCGATCGCCCTCTTCGGGGGCCAGGGCGGCGGCGAAGGCGCGGGAGAGGGCGGGGCAGGCCGTCTCCAGGCCGCCGAGCTCGGGAGTCCCGCCGTACACGCGACGGAAGACGGCCTGCCACGGGCCCGACCCGAAGGGGGCGCGGCCGGTGACGGCGAAGAGGAGGACGCCGGCACAGGCGTACCAGTCGACGCCGGGGCTGGGCTCGCCGCCGTCGAGCATCTCCGGCGGGATGAAGCCGGGGGTGCCGGTGACCTGGCCGGTCTGGGTGAGGCGGACGTCGTCGGCGACCTGGGCGATACCGAAGTCGATGAGGACGGGGCCCTGCGCACCCAGCATGACGTTGGAGGGCTTGAGGTCGCGGTGTATGACCCCGGCGGCGTGGACGGCCTTGAGGGCGTCGACGAGTCCGTGGGCGAGGTCGGCCAGGTCTCGGGCGTCCTCGCTGAGGTCGTAGGCGCCCTCGTGGTCCACCTCGTGCTGGAGGGTGGGGCCGTCGACGAGCTCGGTGATGACGAAGGTGACGCCTGTGCCGTCAGCACCGTCACCGGTCTCGATGTCGAGGATACGGGCCACGCGCGCGTCACGCACGCGTGCCAGCACGGAGGCCTCACGGTCCAGGCGGCGGCGGGCCATGGGGTCCGCGGCGATCTGGGGGTGGAGGATCTTCATGGCGACGTGGAGGCCATCGCCGTCGGAGACCTCCCACACGACTCCCATGCCCCCGGCACCGAGCCGACGGACGAGCCGGTAGCCGCCCACTTCCGCCCCGGCGCGCAGGCCGGAGAGGGAGGTGGGGGTGGTCGCCCGCACGTCCGGGATCTCTGTCATGGACGCCACCTTACCGGGCTGCCGCTCGTCACCCCCGTTGTGACCGGAGTCACTCGCGGCTGCTGGAAGTCAGACAAATACTCAGTGGTCCGACGGGCACCTCACATGACAGGATGTGACCGCGCCCGGCACCTGGCTGGACGCATGTGTCAGTGCGGACACGCATCGGCACCTTTCACGACGGATCGTCCGGCACGTACCTGCCGGTGAAGGGATTGCTTCTTATGGCAACGGTGACCTTTGACCACGCCACCCGTATCTACCCGGGCAACGACCGCCCCTCGGTGGACCAGCTGAACCTGGAGATCGCCGACGGCGAGTTCCTCGTCCTCGTGGGCCCCTCCGGCTGCGGTAAGTCCACCTCCCTGCGCATGCTCGCCGGCCTGGAGGACGTCAACTCCGGCCGCATCCTCATCGGTGACAAGGACGTCACGGACGTCCAGCCGAAGGACCGCGACATCGCCATGGTCTTCCAGAACTACGCCCTCTACCCCCACATGTCCGTCGCGGACAACATGGGCTTCGCACTCAAGATCGCCGGCACCCCCAAGGCCGAGATCGAGCAGCGCGTCAAGGAGGCCGCCAAGATCCTGGGCCTGACCGAGTACCTCGACCGCAAGCCGAAGGCCCTGTCCGGTGGTCAGCGTCAGCGTGTGGCCATGGGCCGCGCCATCGTGCGTAAGCCGAAGGTCTTCCTCATGGACGAGCCGCTGTCCAACCTGGACGCCAAGCTCCGTGTCCAGACCCGCACCCAGATCGCCTCCCTCCAGCGCTCGCTGGGCGTCACCACGGTCTACGTCACCCACGACCAGACCGAGGCTCTGACGATGGGTGACCGCATCGCGGTCCTCAAGGACGGCCTCCTGCAGCAGGTCGGCACCCCGCGCGAGATGTACGACAAGCCCGCCAACGAGTTCGTCGCCGGCTTCATCGGCTCCCCCGCCATGAACCTCGGTCGCTTCAAGATCGAGGGCGAGGACGCGGTCCTGGGCTCTGCTCGTGTCCGCCTGTCGCGCACCACCCTCGACGCCATCAAGCCCGAGGACAACGGCAAGATCGTCATCGGTTTCCGTCCCGAGTCGCTCGACGTCATCGCCGCCGAGGACGATCTGTCCATCCCGGTGCGCCTGTCCTTCGTCGAGGAGCTCGGCTCCGACGCCTACATTTACGGCGAGCTGGTCGGCGCTGAGAGTGCTGACGAGAAGCTCGGCTCCGGTGAGGACTCCTCGCAGATC
Organism: Actinomyces respiraculi; assembly: GCF_014595995.2. NCBI lineage: Bacteria > Bacillati > Actinomycetota > Actinomycetes > Actinomycetales > Actinomycetaceae > Actinomyces > Actinomyces respiraculi. Next base: position 247,122 of record NZ_CP063989.1, on the reverse strand, counting down.
ATCGTCCGCGTGCCCCCGCGTACCGCCCCGAACCCGGGCGAGACCGTGCACGTGCGCATCCGCCCCGGCCAAGAGCACCTGTTCTCCGCCTCCACCGGGGAGCGCCTGCCGGCCTGACGGCACCCGTCAACACCACGACGAGCCCCGTCCCTCCCCGAGGGACGGGGCTCGCCCCATCTGCGCCTGACTCGCCTGCGCAACCCACCACCTGAAAGAATGTGGTTATGCCCCAGTCCATGCAGATCACCGCAGCGACCATCGACCCCTCGCTGCTCGACCTGCCGTGGGAGACCCCGCTCAAGCAGTGGCCTGCTGAGGTCCTGGCGGCACTGCCCCGGGGTTTGTCCCGGCACATCGTCCGCTTCGCCAACCTCTCCGAGCGCCTCATCGCCGTCAAGGAGATCGGCGAGTCCGTCGCCCACCGCGAGTACGCGCTCCTGCGCGATCTCGGGCGCCTGGGTGCGCCCTGCGTGGTGCCCACCGCCGTCGTCACCGGACGCACCGACCTCAACGGCGAAGCGCTCAACTCCGCCCTTGTCACCGAGCACCTGTCCTACTCCCTGCCCTACCGCGCCCTGTTCAGCCAGTACATGCGCCCAGAGACCGCCTCGCGTCTCATTGACGCCCTCGCGGTGCTCCTCGTGCGCCTGCACCTGATCGGCTTCTACTGGGGCGACGTCTCACTGTCCAACACGCTCTTCCGCCGCGACGCCGGGGCCTTCGCCGCCTACCTTGTTGACGCCGAGACCGGTGAGCTCTACCCGGAGGGCCTGACCGAGGGCAAGCGTCTGTACGACATCGATATCGCGCGCACCAACATCATCGGTGAGCTCATGGATCTCCAGGCGGGGGCGCTGCTCGAGCCCAGTGTGGACACGATTGAGGTGGGCGACCGGATCGTCAGCCGCTACACCGAGCTGTGGAGCGTCCTGACCGGCGAGGTGACCTTCCCGATGGACGAGCGCTGGCGCGTGCGCCAGCGCATCGAGCACCTCAACGAACTCGGCTTCGACGTCGGCGAGCTGTCCATGAAGACGACGGCCGACGGCGGTGCCACCACGATCTCCATCCAGCCCAAGGTGGTCGACGCCGGCCACTACCACCGCCAGGTCATGCGCCTGACGGGCTTGGACGTCGAGGAGCGCCAGGGCCAGCGCATGCTCAACGACCTCGAGGCCTACCGCGTCTACCGGGGCCTTCAGGACCAGCCCATCGAGCTTGTCGCCCACACGTGGCTCGCCGAGGTTTTCGAGCCCACCATCCAGGCCGTCCCCGTCGAGTTGCGCCGCAAGCTCGAGTCCGCCGAGATCTTCCATGAGGTCCTGGAGCACCGCTGGTACATGTCCGAGCAGGCCCAGCGGGCGGTGAGCACCAAGGAGGCCCTTGCGGACTACGTCGCGACCGTCCTGCCGCAGCACCGGGATGAGCAGGCCTACCTGTCGCTGGGTGACACCCAGGAGATGACCGCGATCTTCGACGACGATGAGGCGCCGGAGCCCGAGGACGACGCCGAGTTCGCCGCCCGCGACGAGGAGACCGCCGCCGCCTACAGCCTCAACCCCTTCGGCTTCACCGCCGGGATGAAGTTCAAGGGCGAGTAGGGGCGGCGCCGCCCTGCCGACGTCGCACGCGCCGGCCCGGCCCGCGTGAGAACACACCCTCGACGAGGCCCCGGGCAATCTGGAGTGCTGGGTGTTGTTCGGACTGTGTGATGTTGGTGTGTCAGGCCGCTTGTCGCGCCCCAGCAACCGCTTGTCCCGCTCGGCACCCGTCCGCGACCTCACCCGCGCTTGACTGGATGCGGGGAACAAGCCCTACTCCTTCCCCGCCGTCACACCAGAGGCCCCCGTGAAGATCAACATCCACATCGACCCCAGCGTCGAGGAGACGCGGGTGGACGTGCGCGCCCCCACCCTGGACGCGGAGGTCAGACGCATCGAGTCGGCGCTGACCCGCCTGGGCGAGCCCCAGCGCCTGACCGGCACCGACGGCGAGCGCACCGTCCTGCTGGACCCCGCTCGCATCCTGAGGCTCTTCACCCGCGATAAGCGGGTCTACGCGCATGACGCCGCGGGCACCTGGCGCATCCAGCCACGCCTGCACGAGGTCGAGCACCGCCTTCAATCCGACAGCTTCATCCGCATCAACCAGGGCGAGATCATCAACCTCGCCCACGTGGCCTTCATGGACCTGTCCGGCACCGGGACGATCGCCGTTCAGCTGCGCGACGGCACCCGTTGCTTCGTCTCGCGACGCTCCATCCCGCGTTTCAAGGCTGCGCTCGGGCTCTAGCCCCGCTCCAGATCACCCCCACCCCACCACCCAGTGTCACCCCCACCCCACCACCCAGTGTCACCCCCACCCCACCACCCAGTGTCACCCCCACCCCACCACCCAGTGTCACCCCCACCCCACCACCCACAGGAAGATTCATTATGACCACCACACACATCCTCAAGCGCACGGGCACCGGCGCCCTCGGCGGCATCACGATCGGCAGCCTCACGACGCTCGCCTTCTCTGCAGCCCACTCGACGCACTACACCCCGGGCGTCCCCGAGTTCCTGGTCGGCTTCGCCAACGAGAACGTCGCCGTCCTCGTCCAGCTCGTCGTCTACGCCCTGCTCGGCGCGGTCTGTATGCTCGCCTCCGAGGTCTACCGCTCCGACCGCCTGAACATGTCAACCGCCTCCCTGGCTCACCTGGTGCTCGTCGGCGGGGGTGTGGCCGCGGCCGGCTGGTACCTCCAGTGGTTCTCCGGCCCCACGGCACTGAGGTTCGGCGTCGTGTTCATCCTCGTCTACGCCGTCATCTGGGTAGCCACCTACCTGCGTTACCGCCACGTGGTCAACGCCGTCAACGCCCGCCTGAGCACGCGCTGAGCGAGACTCGAACAAGCACGGAGCCGATGCACCGTCCGTCGTTCGGCCACCCCCGGACTCAAGCGGCACGATGCGCCAGGTGCCCTACGACACCGCCGATGAAGGCGTCGCCCAGCCCGATCGTCGTCGGGTGCTCGGTACGCACGGCGAAGCCGGGGGCGATGCGCACGCCGGCGGCCAGGAGCCCCGCGTCCCGGGCGAGCGCGGTGCCCACCTGCTCGCGCGCAGCCGTGGCGACGGCGTCGTACTCGGCACGTGTGTAGGCGTCGCCGTGCAGGAACCTGGTCGAGGCCATGAGACAGCCCGCCTGCCCGGCCTCGCGGTAGCGCTCGGCGTCGGTGCCGATGACGGCGGCGTACCGGCTGGTGTGGACCATGACGGTCGGCGCGCCGAGGATCTCGCGCAGGTCGGTCATCATCGTCGCGACCTCGGCGGGGTCGGCGAGGTCGACCGGCCGCCCCAGGTAGCGCTGGGCCTCGTCCTCGTTGAGGGAGTGCAAGCAGAAGGCCCGTCGTACCGCCTCCAGCACGGCACTGCGCAGGGCGTCGTCGTGAAACCCGGCATCCTCGTAGACAATCGGGGTTCCGGGCGGCACCACAGCCAACACCCTCTCGAGCTCGGCGAGCCGACAGCGCAGCTCAGACTCCGACTTCATCGTGTTGAAGCCGCTGGCGAGCACGACGCTGGCGTCATGCAACACCGTCGCCAGCTGCGCACTGAGCCTCATGTGCTCGTTGGGCGGGTCGTTGACGAGGATGACCCGGTTGGGTCTGGAGGCGAGCACCGTGCCATCCGCCACCCGGATGCGGGCGCCCGCCGGGTACTGCACGATGACGTGGGGATCGGCAGAGTCCTCGTCGGCCGAGCAGATCCAGTCCACGCCGTCGGGCAGCAACCGACGGACCTCGTCGCTGATGGAGACCAGGTGGACTGTCGACCCGACGCCGAGGCGCGAGAGCGCGAGGGCCGCCCGCACGCAGGTGCCGCCCAGGGTCACCCGGTGCTCGAAGCGGGCGTCGAAGGCGAGCAGGTCACCGCGGTCCCTGACGAAGACCTCGCAGCCGATGGAGTGGTGCATCGAGCGCAGGACATCCCTGATGATCTCCCGCTCACTGCCGACGGCCAGGGACGGAGCGTCCTCGAGCTCGGTGAGCGTGATGCCGTAGCCGTCAACGAGGCGCTGGAACGCCGCCGCGTCCCAGACGACCTCGTGGTCGACGGTGCCACCGAGTCCGAGGACGATCCGTCCCGACATGCCAGTCTCCTGATCGGGCGAGGGGGGTCGGCGCCGACCTCCCGGGAACAGTCAGTACAGGTCAGCCTTGCCGGCCGACTCGAAGAGGTCGATCTTCTGCGCGGCGCAGACCTTGAGGGCCTCCTCGCAGGGCGGCTCGATGACGTTGGGCTCACGAAGGTGGACGTCCTGCAGCACCTCGCGCATCCGGGTGAAGTACGCGGACTTGATGTCCGAGGAGATGTTGATCTTGTTGATACCGCCACGCACCGCTCCGGCGATCTCAGTGTCGGAGTTGTTGGACCCTCCGTGGAGCACGAGCGGGATCGGCAGCCGGGACTTGATCCCCTCCAGGAGGTCGAGCCGCAGGGCGGGCTTGACTGAAGAGGGGTACAGGCCATGGCGGGTGCCGATGGCGATGGCCAGCGAGTCCGCACCCGTGGCCTCGATGAAACGCACCGCGTCGTCGGGGTTGGTGTAGAGGATCTCCTCAGAGCCGGTCTCCCCGTACTGATCGGAGACGCCGATAGTGCCCAGCTCAGCCTCCACGGACAGCCCGACGGCGTGGGCCGCCTCGACCACACGGCGGGTCTCGACGACGTTCTCCTCGAAGGAGACGAAGGATTTATCGATCATCACGGAGGTAAAGCCGCATTGGATCGCCCAGAGAACCTGCTCGTAGGAGCCGCCATGGTCCAAGTGGATCGCCGTCGGAATCGAGGACTCGTGGGCGATGCGGATGACCGAACTGAGCATGTCCGCACGGGTGTGCGCGAGCTCGTCCGGATGAATCGCGATGATGTGCGGGGAGCGCTTCTGCTCGCAGACATCCACGACGGCGTGAAGCATGGAGTAGGAGGAGATGTTGAACGCCGGGACCGCGAAGCCGTGATCATTGGCGACGGCGAGGATCTCATTTCCTGTGGTCAGCATCTGGTGTGAACCTTCCTGTGTGCGGCCGCCAAGATCAGTTCTTGACGGATCCAGCGGTCATGCCTCCGATGAAGTACCGCTGGAAGAAAATGAAGAGGACGACGACGGGGATGGAGCCCAGAACTGACATCGCCATCATCTCGTTCCACTCGTAGGAGTGCTGCCCCATGAGCAGCTGGATGCCGATCGGCACTGTGCGCATGTTGTTGGTGCGCGTGAGCGTGAGGGCGAAGAGGTACTCGTTCCACGCGATCATGAAGGTGTAGATGCCGACGGACACGATTCCCGGGACCGAGATGGGCACGAGCACCTTCCACAGGGCCCCAAAAGTGCTGGTGCCGTCAACCTTGGCGGCCTCGTCCAGCTCGCGCGGAAGTGTGTTGAAGTAGCCGGTCAGCATGATGATCGCGTAGGGCAGCGTGAACACCATGTAGGTGAGAATGAGGCCCTGGTAGGTGTTGTAGAGCCTGAGCGTCACCATGAGCCCGAAGAACGGGATGAGCAGGGTGATGGGCGGCACCGCCTGCACCGAGATGACGATGACGTTAAGGACGCGTTTGCCCGGGAACTCGAAGCGGCTGAAGGCATATCCCGCCATGATGCCGACGACGAGGGTCAGCGCCGTCACCGTGAGCGCCACGAGGTAGCTGTTGACGAAGAACCGGATCTTCTCGGGGTCATGAAAGATCGACAGATAGGCGGCGAAGGAGCTGTCCTCCTCAATGATCCTGGGCGGGGTCGCGAAGATGCGCGCGTTGGGCTTGAAGGAGGAGACGAGCATCCACAGGACAGGCAGGCCGGCGAAGCAGCCTCCGAGGACGAGCCCCACCCAGACCGCAGTGACGTGCAGGAGCCGACGGCGTTGCTTGGCACGCATGTCAGTCCCTCGCCTTCTGGCTGCGCACGTAGAAGAACGCCAGGACCATCGACAGGACGAGGATGATGACCGCGCTGGCCGAGGCCCCTGCGAAGTCGTACTCGGAGAAGGCCATCTTGTACGTGAAGGTTGAGAGCATCTCCGTCTTGTTGAGTGGGCCGCCGCCCGTGGTCATCCAAATGAGGGCGAACTGCTGGGAGGTCCAGATGACGTCGAGCAGCGCCATCGAGATGATGATGGGGCGCAGCTGGGGGATGGTGATCGACCAGAAGCGCCGCAGCACTCCCGCGCCGTCGACCTCCGCCGCCTCGTAGAGGTCACGGGGGATGCCCTGGAGTCCGGCGAGGATGGAGATCATGAAGAAGGGGTAGCCGCTCCAGATGTTGATGAAGGTGACGACGGCGAGGGCGAGGTCGGGGTCGGCGAGCCATTCGTGCTGGCCGGACACCACGCCTAACGCGGACAGGAGGGCGTTGACGACTCCGTTGGGGTTGAGCAGCAGACGCCACAGGATCGCGATGATCGCGACCGTCAACAGCCAGGGCAGGACGAAGATCGTGCGGAAGACGGCTTGAGTGACGTTGGAGACGGCGTCGGAGTTGAGAAGTAGAGCGAAGCCGAGCCCGATGAGCATGTGGGCGACGACGCTGACGACAACGAAGACGATCGTGTTGCCCAGCGCGGTGCGGAACTTCGCGCTGGTGAGAATGTCGATGTAATTCTCCAGCCCGACGAAATGAGACTGCTTGGTCGTGATGACGGCGTCCTGAAGGGAATAGCCGATGACGATGATGATCGGCACGACCATGAGCACGAGGAGCAGGGTCACCGTGGGTGACAGGTACGCAAACGGCACCAGGGCCCTGGTGACGCGGGTGCCCAGCGGCAGGGTCCGCGTACCCGCGCCGTTGTCTTGTACGGGAGCGGCTTCACTGACGCTCATCTACTCACCTTCCTGGGCTGCTGTGGGTCCGGCCGATGACCGAGCCCACAGCCGTTGGTGACGGCAACGGGCGTCAGAACGCCTCGTCCCACGCCTGCTGGGTGTTGCTCAGCATCGTGTCGACGTCGATGTCGCCGCTGAGGTAGGCCTGGAACTGCTCCTCGAAGTCGCGCATGAGCGTCTCCGAGACCGGCAGGCCCACGAACTCGTTGGCGGGCCTGCCCGCGGACCAGATCTCGAAGGCCTTCTTGAGGATCTCGTCGCTGTTGACGTAGTCGGGGGTGGCGGTGGTGTTGCCGGGGAAGGCCTTGGCGTCATTGGACAGTGAGGCGTTGACCTTGGCGGACATGAGGAACTGGACCAGCTTCCATGCCTCAGCGGGATGCTCCGTCGAGCCCGAGACCCCGATCCCCCAGGAGGCGTAGGGCATGCCTCGCTCGCCGTCGTAACCGGCGACGGCGGGCAGGGCCGAGATGTCGAAGGTGAGGTCGGGGTTGCCCTCGCGGATCGTGTGGACATGGGCGAGGGAGTCGATCATGAGCCCGACGCGCCCATTGGTGAAGTCCTCGACCTTGTCCTGCTCCTTCATGGTGAAGGCACCGGGGGAGACGACACCTGCGTCCCACAGCCGCTTGATGAACTCCGAGGCGCTCTTGACGTCGTCGTTGCCGACGAGCTTGGGCTTGCCGTCGTCGGTGAGCATGGAGCCGCCCGAGGCCCAGACCCAGGACATGATGTCGTTCTGAGCGCCGTTGGGGGCCTCGAGCGACAGGGGCAGCGCCCATCCGGACACGCCCGGGGAGGTGGCGGCGACCGCCTTGGCCGTCTCCTCGAACTCCTCACGGGTCGACGGCATCTGCGTGAGGCCGGCACTCTCGAGCAGGTCCATGTTCGCGAACATGGGGTAGACGAAGTTGACGACGGGGATCATGTAGGTGGCGCCGTCGATCGTGACCTGGCTGGCGAGCTCGCCGTCGTCATAGCCCTGTTCGGCCATGAGCGCCGTGAGGTCGGCGATGGCGCCCTGCTTGGCGAAGTCACTCACCCAGGCGCCGTCCAGCCCGACGACGTCGGGCATCGTCTGAGCGGCGGCGCCTGCGACGAGCTGCTCCTTGGTGGAGGCATAGGGCCCGGACAGCAGCTCGACTGTGATGCCGGGGTTCTCCTGCTCGAACTGGTCCATGAGGGCGCGGAAGGTGCCGTCGGGCAGCTCGGGCTCCCACCACTGGGCGAACTCAAGCGTGACCTCACCGCCCCCCTCACCCTCGGAGCCGCCACCGCAGCCCGCCAGCCCGAGCGCAGCCAGGGCGGACGCGGTCGCCGCCATCTTCCCGAATTCACGCCTGCGAAGTTCCATGGTTCACTCCATCGTCATTGATACGAGTTGCGCCATCGTGCTGCTTTCTACACGTTTTTGACGCCTGATGCGAAGAATAATGCGTCTTTATGCGTCTTGTCTAGAGGCAAAATAAGTAACGAAACCGTAACCAGCCGACTGTGACCGCATGCCGCCCTTATGCTGGGCCCATGAACGACGCAGCCTCCCGCCTCCCCGCCGGCCGCAAAGCGGAGGTCGCGGCTTACGTCAACCGTCTCGGACAGGTCACTGTCTCAGCACTGGCTGAGCGCTTCGGCGTCTCCGCAGACACCATCAGACGCGACCTCGACCAGCTCGACTCCGACGGTCAGCTCATCCGCACCCACGGGGGCGCCATGTCGACATCCGCGGTCCCCTGGCACGACACCAGCCTCGACGACCGCTCTCGGCTCCAGGCCGCCCAGAAGGACGTCATCGGCCGGCTCACCTCCGACCTCATCGTCGATGGCAACGTCCTGTTCATCAACGGTGGCACCACCACGCTCGCGCTCGTCCCCCACATCACCGAACGCCGCGAGCTCATCATCGCCACCAACAACCTGTCGCTGCCACCCCTGCTCAACGACGAGATCTGCCGTGACCTGTACGTGATCGGCGGCCACGTGCGGATCTCCGGGCTCGTGACCGTCGGCCCCGTCTCCTTCTTCTCCCCGATCTCAGACGCTGAGAACGAGATCCACGTCGACCTCGCCATCATCGGAGTCGGCGCCGTCGACACCGAGGGCCCGTCCACCTCCAACCTCGACGAGGCGGCCATGCTCGGCCAGATGGCTCGACGCGCCCAACGCGTCGCCATCCTGGCCGACACCACCAAGCACAACCGTAGGCTCTTCGCCTCGGTGTGCGACTGGTCCCACGTGAACTACCTCGTCACCAATGACCGGCCCTCGGGCGAGCTTCACGAGGCCCTGAGCGACGCCGACGTCGAGGTCCTCGTCCCCACCCACCAGAACTGACACGGGAGACCCCATGACCTCCGACTCCATCCGGCCGCTCCTCGACGCCGAGGCACGCGCCCTGCTCGACTTCGGCAAGCAATCACGAACTGAGGCCGGATTCGGCTGGCTTGACGACGACGGCGAAGTCGACCCCTCCCAGGGCACCCAGTTGTGGATCACCGGCCGCATGACCCACTGCTTCGCGCTCGGGCACCTGCTCGGTGACGAGGACTGCCTGCCTCTTGCCACCCACGGTGTCACCACCCTCCTCGACTGCCCCCTGCACTGCGCCGACCGCAACGCCTGGCTCTCACGCGTCGAGACCGACGGCACGCCCGCCGACGGCCCTCTCGTCTCCTACGACCACAGTTTCGTCATCCTCGCCGCCGCCTCCGCGCTGCTGGCGGGCGTCCCGCGCGCCGCCGACCTACTCGATACCGGGCTGACCACCTTCGAACGTCTGTGGTGGGACGAGGAGGCCGGGATGGTCGTCGATGCCCGCGACCGTCACACCCTCGCGATTGACCCGTACCGCGGTGCCAATGCCAATATGCACACCGTCGAGGCGCTCCTGGCCGCCTACGGCGCTACACGGGACACCCTGCACCTCAGGCGGGCCTCGCGCATCACGCGCCGCATCGCCGAGGCCTTCGCCAGCCACGGTTTCCGTCTTCCTGAGCACTTCGACGAGTCCTGGACCGCCCTCCTCGACTACAATCGGGACATCCCGGCGGACGCCTTCAGGCCCTTCGGCTCGACGGTCGGTCACTGGCTCGAGTGGTCCCGGCTCATGGTCCAACTGCGCCAGGCCTGCGAGAGCGAGGGTATGGACACCCCCGCCTCCCTCACTGTCATCCCGCAGCACATGTACCGCCGTGCGCTCCAGGAAGGCTGGGGGCCCGACGGTGAGCCAGGCTTCGTGTACACCGTCGACTTCGAGGGGCGCCCCGTGGTCCACCAGCGCATGTACTGGGTCCTGTGCGAGGCCATCGGTGCGGCCGAGACCCTGCGCCGCGTGAGCGAGGACCCCTCCTACGATCTCGACGTCAACGTGTTCTGGAACTGGGCCCGCACCTACCTCATCGAGCGTCCCGGACAGTGGCGCGAGGAACTGGACGCCGCCAACCAGCCCGCCTGCGGCACATGGTCCGGCAAGCCGGATATCTACCACGCCCTGCAGGCCATGCTCATCGGCACGCTGCCCGTGACCCCCTCCTTCGCCACCGGCCTGCTGACCGCCCGCCCGAGCTGACGAGCCATGGCCTCGCCCGCCCTCGTCATCCACCGCGCCGCCACCACAGGCGCCATGGTCACCTCGGTCACCGGGGCCGACGGCGGCGTCATCGACTGAGGGCGCTCAGGCGCTGTGCTATCCGAGGGCACTCAGGCTCCGTGCTATCTGAGGGCACTCAGGCTCCGAGTTCCTCGGCGACCAGGGCCATCTCCTCGTCGGCCCGGCGCCGCAGCTCCTTGTGCCGCGCCCAGGAGGCCATCGACAGCTCCACCACCGCGTCGACCACGAGCATCGCGCCAACCGCCGCCAGGCCCGCCGAGACGTGCCCCGTGCGCTGGCGCCGCTGCACGCCCTTGCCGATGAGCGTGCCACCGAGAGCCGCCTCAAGCGCCACCAGGCCGCGCACCAGCCACGGACGCTCCGTCACCGTGTAGATGTAGGACTGCCACAGAGCCGAGCCCGGGATCTGCGGGTCACGCAGCATGAGCCCCACCGAGCGGCCCACGGCGTTGGACAGGCCACGCGGCTCGTGCACCACCGCGCCCGGCACCTCCGCCGGCGCCAGGCGACCCGTCAGCACCTCATCCACCCACTCGGGCAGCCCCAACGCACCGATCATCGCGGCCATGCCCGCCGCACCCTCCGTGCGCAGCGCAGCCGTGGCCGCCTCCACGTCCGCGCCCGGCACCGCCTCAGCGATGGCCGTGGCGTCCGTCGAGTCCGTCAACAGCTCCTCCACGAGGCGGCACAGCGCCGGCCCCGGCTCAGCGACCGAGCCCCACACGTAGTGCGAGGTCATGGCCCACGAGTAGACGGCGTCGTCCTCGATATCGTCAGTCATCACCGCCCGCACCGTCATGTCGCCGTCGCCGGCGGTCAGGACCAGAGCCGGCAGGGACTCCTCGTCCCAGCCGAAGGCGCCCAGGCCGGGACCCTCCCCCGTGGACATGACGATGCGACGGTCAATGCCGGGCACAGAGACCACCGTCAGCGACCGCTCCAGCAGCGTCGCCTGCAGCGGCACCGTGTAGGCGCTCAGCGGGGAGACCACCACCGTACGGGTGGACTCCGACGCCCCCGAAGGCACCTCGGGCAGGGCGACGTCGTCGGGAAGCGCGTTGAAGGAGGCCGGACCGATGGTGACGTCGGCACCCAGCTCGCGGGCCACCTGCTCCGCCAGCTCGGACACGCCCGTGCCCGGCACCACCCCACCGCGCGACGGCGGCGTCACGGCCACGCGCCCCTCGGCATCGGTCAGCAGCACCAGGCCCACGAGGTGCGAGGTCGCGGGGTACCACTCCATGCGGGCGACGACGTCGTGCCCGCTGAGGCAGGCGGCGACCTCGTCCGGGGTGGTTCCCGGGGCGATGAGCACGCCCTCCGTGCGGTTCCAGCGTTGGGAAGCGTCCTGTGCCATCTCTGGCCTCCTGTCAGTCAGGTGCGGCGTACTGGGGCCATTCTGTCAGCAACCGGCCCGCGGCGGCAGGCTCTGGCCCTACTCACTGCCCTCGCAGCGGCCCGGTCAGGCCTGTGCAGCCTGCCGACGGCGCAGGCGGTCCACCTCATACAGGGCAATGCCCGTGGCGACGGCGGCGTTAAGGGACTCGACGGTCCGCGAGATCGGGATCGAGGCGATGGCGTCGCAGGTCTCACGCACGAGGCGCGACAGGCCCGCCCCCTCGGCGCCGGTGACGACGACGAGGGGCACGTCGGCGAAGGTGAGGTCCTCGACGAGGGTGTCAGTGCCGCCGTCCAGCCCGACGACGAAGCAGCCCTCCTTCTTCAGCTTCTCGAGGGCGCGCACGAGGTTGGTCTCGCGCGCCACGGGCACGCGGGCGGCGGCCCCGGCCGAGACCTTCCAGACGGTGGCGTTGACACCGACGGAGCGACGCTCGGGGATGATGACGCCGTCGGCACCGAAGGCCCCGGCGGAGCGCGTGACCGCCCCGAGGTTGTGCGGATCCGTCACCTGGTCGAGGGCCACAAGCAGGGGCGTGCGCCCGAGCATGCGCGAGCGCTCAAGCAGGTCGAGGGCGGTGACGTACTCGTAGGCGGGCACCTCGATGGCCACACCCTGGTGGACGGTGCCCTCTGTCAGGGCCTCAAGGTCGAGCTTGGTCGTCTCCAGGACAGGGGCGCCCAGAAGGGTTGCCCGGCGGATGACGGCGCCAAGACGGTCGTCGGACTCGGCGGAGACGGCCATGAAGACGCGGCTGATCGGCGCGCCGGAGCGGGCGGCCTCGGCGACGGCGTTGCGTCCGCAGACGATCTCGTAGCCGTCGGGCACCTCGAAGCGGCGGCGAATCATCTCCAGCTGCTTGGCCCGCGTGGGCTGGGCGGCACGAGCCTGGGCACGGGCCTTCGCCCGGGCCTTGGGGTGGCCGACGCGGTCCTCCGCCTTCGGGGTGGGGCCCTTGCCCTCAAGGCCCCGGCGGCGGTTGCCGCCCGAGCCCTTGGTCGGACCCTTCTTGCTTCCGGGTCGGCGCCTGGCGCCGGGGTACTGCTCATTTCCAGCCATTGTCTCGGTCCTTTCTGGGCCGGTGCTCATGTCGTGGGGGTCCTGCACGGTGCCTTTCTGCGCTCCCGTGCTTCCTGCGCCTCCTGTGCCGGTCAGGCCAGGTGCCAGCGCGCCCCGGTGGGCGAGTCCTCGACGACGACGCCGGCCTGCGCGAGCCGGTCGCGCAGGGCGTCGGCCCGGGCCCAGTCCTTGACCGCGCGGGCCTCGGCGCGCTCCTGGACGACGGCGGTGACGAGGTGGTCGAGGGCCTGCATGGCGGCGTCCTGCCCACCGGCGGACCCCGCGCCCAGAACGCGCTCACGCCAGGGCGCCGCGAGCGGGTCGAGGCCAAGAACGTCAAGCTGGGCTCTGAGGTCCAGGGCGGTGGCGGCGACACCAGCGGCGTCGGGCTGCGGGCTGGACAGGGCGGTGTTGAGGGTCTTGAGGGCAGCGTGGACGACGGCCATGGCACCGGCCAGGTTGAGGTCCTCGTCCATGGCGGCGCTGAAGTCCTCGGGCAGGAGCCGGTCGCGCAGCCGCTGGGACGGGAGGTCGACGGCGTCGGCCCCCGCCACCTCCATCGCCCGCAGGAGCGCTCCACTCAGGCGCTCCCACAGGGCGGCGGCCTCCGCCAGGCCCTCCTCGGAGAACTCGACCGTGGAGCGGTGGTGGACGGTGCCCAGGGCCAGGCGCAGGACGGCGGGGTCGTAGCGCTTGAGCAGCTCAGCCACCACGAGGGAGTTGCCCAGCGACTTGCTCATCTTCTCGCCCTTGACCGTCACCCAGGCGTTGTGGACCCAGTGGCGGGCGAAGCCCCAGCCGGCGCCGTGGGACTGCGCCTGCTCGTTCTCGTGGTGCGGGAAGCGCAGGTCGATGCCGCCGCCGTGGATGTCGAACTCCTCGCCGAGGAAGCGTCGGCTCATGGCGGAGCACTCCAGGTGCCAGCCCGGTCGGCCCCGCCCCCAGGGGGCGTCCCAGGCGGCGTCGGCCGGCTCGGAGGGCTTGGCGCTCTTCCACAGGGCGAAGTCGCGCGGGTCGCGCTTGTCGGCCTCAACCTCCACGTCGATCTGGGACTCGTCCTCGGTGGTGGCCAGGTCCTCCAGGCGCTGGTTGGTCAGCGTCCCGTAGTCCGGCAGGGAGCGGACGTCGAAGTAGACGTTGCCGGCCTCGCCGACGTAGGCGTGACCGGCGTCGAGCAGACGCTGGACAAGGTCAACCTGCTCGGGGATGGTGCCGGTGGCGCGAGGCTCGTAGGTGGGGGCGGCGACGCCGAGGGCGCGGTAGGCGGCGTCGAACTCGCGCTCGAAGCGCTGGGCCCAGGCCCACCACTCGACCGGAGGCTCAGCTGCGGCGGACTTGGCGAGGATCTTGTCGTCGATGTCGGTGACGTTGCGGACCATGAGGACGCGCTGGCCCTGACGCTCGAGCCAGCGGCGCAGGACGTCGAAGGCGATGCCCGAGCGCATGTGACCGATGTGGGGCGATCCCTGGACGGTGGCACCACACAGGTAGATCGCGACCTGCCCAGGGGTGACGGTGGGCGCCAGGGGTACGACGGCGCGAGCGGCCGAGTCGTACAGGCGCAGGGAAGGCGCGGGAGCGGCAGTGTCAGTCACAGGCCCAGACTACGGGCCCAGGCTACTGGGGTGATCCCGTGCGGCCCGGAGGAATCCGTCACCCACCCATGGATAGCGCTGCCCCTCCGCGCCCGAAGCCCTGCGGTTAGGCTGCGCCCATGATCATCTGGCGTGGCTTCGGCATCCTCGGCGTCGTCATCATTGTCGGCTTCGTCGCTCTCTTCATGGCCCTCCTGGGGAACCACAGCGGCCCGATGGACAACATCGCGGGGGGCCTGGGCCTCCTTACTGGCGGCGCCGCTTGCGGCGCTCTGGGCTGGTGGCTCAATCTCCAGCGACCGGAGGCGAAGACGCAGGAGCACCTCACTGCCATGCGCGCCGAGCTGTGGCAGCGTGTTCACGCCGGGACCTTCCAGGTCCAGCCGGGTGCTGCCGCACCGACCAGCGAGCTGGAGGCCCGTTCGCAGGTCGAGCAGGTCGTCGCCTCGCAGGAACAGGGCGTGCGCAAGACGCTGCGCAACAACCACTCGCTGTTCTTCATCCCCCTGCAGTGGGTGGGCCTGCTGGCCATCCTCGGCGGGACCGTCTCCGTCGTGTGGGGAGTCGTCGGCCTCATCTCGTGACCGAAGCGGACGCCTCCCCATCGTGCTCAGCGTTCCCATATATTTCCCAGGTTTTCTCTGGGGCAATGCCCAGGTCCGTCCGGTTATCTATGTTTTACCGCAGGACGGAAAGAACCGAGAGGGTTGGGGAACCCGATGACCGATTCCAACCGAGGTCCGGCAGGGTCCTAGGGAGCCCCGCTGGACCGTTCCTGCGAGGGAGGGCCGCTCCCGCCGGACTGGGAACCCGGTCGGTGAGCCCCTCAATGACGAAGGCCCTCGGGCCCGGGAAACCGGGTCCGAGGGCCTCGTCATGCCACGCGCGTCACGCAGACATCCCCCCACCTCGCAAGGGGCGGCCCGGTATCACCGACAATGGGCCCGTGACCGCCGCCTTCTGTCCACTCCACGTGAGCGGAGCCTGCCGCTCCTGCCCCCACCAAGACTCGCCGGTGGCCGAGCAGCTGGCCGCCAAGCAGGCGCGCGTCGCCGCCACCCTTACCGCAGTGCCCGACGACGCCTGGCTGACCCCGGTGCCCAGCGCCCCCATGCGCTTTCGCAACAAGGCGAAGATGGCCGTCTCCGGCACGAGCACCCACCCGGTCCTCGGGATCCTCGGTCCCGACGGCGTGGGCACCGACCTGCGCGACTGCCCGCTGCACGTGGAGGAGATCGAGCGGGCCCTGCCGGTCCTGGCCCGGACGATCACACGCCTTGGGCTGGAGCCCTACGACGTCGCCGGCCGTCGCGGCGAGCTCAAGCACCTGCTCGTCACCGCCTCGCCCGACGGCGACCTCATGGTCCGCTGGGTGCTGCGCTCGCACCGTCACCTGCCCGCACTGTGCGCCGACCTGCCGCGGCTGCGGCGAGAGCTGGAGACGCTGGCCGTCATGAGCGCCAACATCCAGCCGGTGCACCAGGCCGTCATCGAGGGCAAGGAGGAGGTCCTGCTCACCCAGGAGCCGGGTGCGGACCACGTGCTCATGCGCCTGCACCTGCCCGACGCCGACGGGCCCGGCCGCGAGCTGCCACTGCTGCTGCCCACGCGCTCCTTCTTCCAGACGAACACGGCGGTGGCCGAGCACCTGTACGCCACCGCCTCCGCCTGGGCCGGGGACGTCACCCCCATCCGGGCGGGCGAGCCGGTGCGCGTGTGGGACCTGTTCTGCGGGGTGGGCGGCTTCGCCCTCGCCCTGGCCGCTGCCGGCCGACGGGTCCACGGTGTCGAGATCTCCGCCCCGGCCATCGAGGGAGCCAGGGCCGCCGCCGCGCTCATGGGTCTGAGCGAGCAGGACGTGTCCTTCGAGGCCGGGGACGCGCGGGTCCTCGACCCGGCCGGGGCCCAGGCCCTGGGCGGCGTGCCGGACCTTCTGGTGGTCAACCCTCCCCGGCGGGGCATCGGCGCGGACCTGGCGGGCCGGATCGCAGCCTCCGGGATACGTCGAGTGCTCTACTCCTCCTGCCACCCCGAGAGCCTGGCCAGGGACCTATCGCTCATGGCACCGCTGCGGGTGCGCCGGGCGCAGGTCTTCGACATGTTCCCGCACACCGACCACACCGAAGTGCTGGTCGACCTCGTGCGCGACTGAGGCGCAGCGGGGCCTCAGCGGCGCAGGGAGGCCAGCGTCCCACGCACGCCGACGAGGGCCTTCGCAATGGCCTCGGACTCGTCCGGAACCTCGAGGTCGCGCACAGCCACCGCCGCCTCCGCCAGGGCACGGGCCTCGGGGAAGCCCCCCGCTCCAAGTACGCGGGCACGCGCCGACGGCGTCATCCCGGCCACGGCCTGCAGCGCCGCGGCGGGCGCCGCCGGACCGCCCGCGAAGCCGACCGCACCGGCAGCCGCGGCGAGCCTCGGGTCCTGGGCAGAGCCCTCGTGCTGCGGGGCATCGTTGCCGGTGAGGACGGGCGGGGCGGCGTGGCCCTCGTCCGGTCCCAGGCCCGCCACGAGCTCGGACAGAGGGGCCTCGGTGTCGGTCAGGGTCTGGGCGACAAGCTCAAGGTCACCGGCAACGAGCGCTGCACGTGCCCGGAACAGGGCCAGACGCTGCGACAGGGACACGGATCCATCACTGAGCGCGGTCACGAGCTCGCGCAGGGAGCCGACGGCGTCGTTGTCCTCCAGGACGTCATCCCCGCCAAGCACCTGGTTGGCGAAAAAGCCCGCCGCGAGGTTGTGCAGGCGCAGCAGGGCAATGGTGAAGCGCACGGAGTCCGTGTCTGCTCGCAGCTCCTCCACCTGGCCCGCGAGCGGGTGCAGCTCCTCAGCCGCCTCGAGCAGAAGGCCGTCCACCTCCTCGTAGCGCGCCCGCAGGACGTCGTCGTCGGCGGCGGCACGCAGGGCCTCACGCAGCCCACCCAGGCGGGCGCCGAGAACACCAATGTCGGCCACGCGACGCCCCAGCAGGTCCACGAGGCGCGCACACTCGTCCAGCAGGGCGACGAGCCCACCGGTGGAGACCTCGACGCTGTTCATGCCGGCCAAGATCTCGGCCACCGGCCCCTCGGCCTCCGGACGCTCGGGAATGTCGACGCCGGCAGCCACGAGGGCGGAGACCTCCGCGGCCAAGGTCTGGCGGGTGAAGTCGACGGTGTCGCGGTAGCCCATCGCCCGCAGCTCGGTCAGGAGCGCGGCGTATCCTGCGGCGGCGACCTCGCGGGCCGTTGACCCGGCCTCGGCGGAGGCGGCCTCGACGGCGCGCACCCGCGCGTAGACCTCCTCAACCCGGTCGCGCAACTCAGTGAGCATCGGCAGGGTGCGCACGGACAGGTACCCGTCTCCGGAGGGGACGATGGTGCCGAAGACCCGGTAGGTGGCGCCGTCGGCGGCCTTATTGGTGATGTAGGCGGAGACGGCCATGCCCTGTTCGAGGCCGTCCCAGATCGCACGGAAGACGCCCGCGGGCATGTCCTCGTGGCGCACGACGTTGTGCGGGCGGCCGACGAGGCCACCACGCGGGTAACCGGACAGCCGCATGAAGGTGGAGTTCGCTCGGCGGATGCGGCCCCGCGCGTCCGTGGTGGAGAAGAAGATCTCGTCAGCGAGGTAGGTGCGCTCGCCCACGGGGGCGAGGGTCTCGGGGGTGCGTCCTGCGGCGGCGTCGGCCATGAGGACCTTCCTTGGCGAAGTGGGATGTCGGACCTGGCTTGAGGTTACCCGGCGGCGGTCGGCACCGCAGGAACACGGCGTTCCGACGGCGCCCCGACGTCCCAGCGGCCGCGCAGACGGGCACCGCTGCCCTTGACCGGATGCTGGACACTACTCAGGCTGGCCTCATGACAGTCCGCTCCACCAGCCCTCTCGTACGCCGACGCACCCTGCTGACCGTGCCGCCGCTGCTGACCGTGCTGGCCGCCTGCGGGCAGGCCCCCAACCAGATGGGCACTGCACTCGACCCCGCCACGGTGCTGTCCTCGCGGGCTGAGCCGCGTGTCCTGGCCCTGACGGACGCCCCGTACGTGGGGGCGGCCGTCTCCGCCTGCGACGAGCTCGGTGCCGTGATGCTCTCGCACCGCCTGTCCGAGGACCCGGCGAGTAACGCCGTCGTCTGCCCCGTCGGTGCCGGGTTCGCCCTGGCGATGCTCTACGCCGGGGCCACCGACCTGCCCAACGAGGTCACCCACCTGCTCGGCTTCGAGGCGGCCGCCTCCTACCCCAACGGCCTGCCAGCCGAGCGCGACACCTCGTGGTCTGCCCTCCAGCAGAGCATGCAGCGCCTCGACAGCCCCTCCGCACTGGAGGGCTTCGACCCCGAGGAGCTGCCGGAGCGGCCCCTCCTCCACGTCGCCGACCGCCTGCTCGTCGTGCGCCCTCAGGACCCGAAGGCGGGCGGCACGGTACGCCAGGACTACCTCGACACCGCCACGACCTGGTACGGCGCTGAGGTCATGGAGACTGACCTGGACCACGCCAAGGAGTCCCTCGACGCCTGGGCAAACCTCCACACCGGTGGCCTCGTGCCCACAAGCGCGATGACGGTCACCGAGGACACGCGCCTGGTCCTGCAGAACGCCGTGCTCCTGGCTGCCCGCTGGCAGCAGCCCTTCGACGCCGACGCCACCGAGGAAGGCGACTTCCACCGCGCCGACGGCACGACCTCCAGGGTCTCCTGCATGACGCAGATCGCGTGGTTCCCGGTCGTCTTCGGCGAGGGCTGGCGCGCCCTGCGCATGCTCTACGCCAACACCGACAGCACGCTCGCCATGGACCTCATTCTTCCCGACGACGTCGTACACCCGGCGGACCTGCCCGCCGAGACCTGGGCCGAGGCCAGTGCCCTGCTCGAGTCCGAGGCCCAGAGCACCGAGGCCCAGGTGCGGCTGATGCTGCCGCGCCTGGACCTGGCCCCCGGGCCGATCAACCTCAAGGACGTGCTCTCCAGCATCGGCGTCGAGCTGGGCAGCCTGCCACACATCGGCGACGAGCTGGGGGTGGGCGAGGCCATCCAGCAGGTGCGCCTGCGCGTGGACGAGGAGGGCACCGTCGGGGCGGCGCTGACCGAGGTCAACGTGGGGGTGTTGGCGGCGCCGCTGCCCGAGGAGGAGCCCATCGGCTTCTCCTGTGACCACCCCTTCGTCCTGCGGGTGGTTGACCGGGCCAGCGGGGTGTGCGTCTTCGAGGCCGCCGTCCTCGACCCGGCGGCCGAGTGAGGGACGCCGGGGGAACCGGCCGCGAGCAGGGCGGGTCCACTGGCCCGTCCTGCCCCTGCCGGTGGGGAGGCGCGCGTAATCTCGGTAGTGCCGCACACCCCTCGTTCAAGGAGACGCCATGACCGTTGAGATCGTTCGCCAGTCCAGCCCCGAGCTCGTCGAGGCGATGGGCCGGCTCATCCCCCAGCTCTCCCGCACGGCCCCCGCCCTCACGGCCGAGCGGTGCGAGGCCCTCGTGTCCCAGCCGGGCGTGTTCCTCTTCGTCTACCGCTCCTCGCGGCGGGCCGACGACGGCACCTACCCGATCCTCGGCATGCTCACGCTGGCGACCTTCACGATCCCCACCGGCCTGCGCGCCTGGGTGGAGGACGTCGTCGTCGACTCCTCTGCCCGCGGTCAGGGGGCCGGACGTGCCCTGGTCGAGGCGGCGGTCGCGCACGCCGGGCAGATGGGGGCGCGGACCGTGGACCTGACCTCGCGCCCCTCGCGCGAGGCGGCCAACCGCCTGTACAAGCGCGCGGGCTTCGAGCTGCGCGAGACGAACGTCTACCGCTTCACCGGCAAGTGAGCAGGTGAGCCCGGGCGCCGCTCAGACAGCGCCCGGCTCCCCGGTGGCCTCGTAGGCCAGGTACCGGTCCACGAGCGCGGCGACCGAGGGCGTCGTGTCGTCACAGGCGGCGACGACGTCTTGCGGGGCACCGCCCATGGCGACGGCGACGTCGGCGACAACGTGCATCGACATGTCGTTCCAGGAGTCCCCGACGGCGATCGTGCGTAGCGTCTCGCCCTCGTGAGCCCCGCCGGGGGCCATGATCATGGCGAGAAGCTCGGTGAGCCCCGCGCCCTTGGAGACGCCGGCCGGGATGAGGTCCATGAAGTCCTGGTTGCGCGCACCTGTGAGGTGGGCGCCCCAACGCTCGGCGATGATCGCCTCGATACGGTCCGCGGCCGAGGGGTCGCCCAGGTGCAGGGGGATGCCGATGACGGCGCGGCCCGCAAGGTCCGCGGTGGTGGAGTCGGTGAAGGCGGTCAGAAGCGCGGTGCCGTCGAGGTGCGTGTGACGCAGGCGCAGGTCACCGGAGATGGTCGTGCAGAAGATCGTGATGGGGTCCTCGGCGCTGAGCACGTCCAGGACCTCGTCGACGAGCCCGTCGGGCAGGCTGCGCGCCGCCAGAACGCGGTCGGCGGCGTCGAGAAGGACGGCACCGGTGTACAGGACGGCGTAGTCGTAGGCGATGCCCGTGCCGTCCAGGGCGCTGGCCAGCGCCGTGATGGAGCGGCCCGTGTTCACGACCACCAGGTGCCCGGCCTCCCGCCAGCGGGCGAGGGCTCGGGCGTCGGCGTCGCTGATGCGACCGTCGAAGAGAAGCGTGCCGTCCATGTCCGTGGACAGCACGAGCCGGGGGTGGGCCGGGGTGCCGAGGGTGTGGTCCGACGGCGGCCGCCCCGTGGGCCCCGGCGGCCGACGGTCACGCCCAGGCACGTCAGGACTCGGGGACATTGCGCTCGAGCTCGGCGATCCAGGCAGCGGCGGAGGCGTCCGAGGGCATGCGCCAGTCCCCGCGCGGGGACAGCGAGCCGCCGGAGACCACCTTGGGGCCGTTGGGCAGGGTGGAGCGCTTGAACTGCTGGGAGAAGAATCGCCGGAGGAACAGCAGCTCCCACGTCCTGATGGTGGCCAGGTCGTAGGAGACCTTCTCCTGCTCGGGGATCCTTGCGGGCCAGGTGCCGGTGGAGGCGTCGGCCCAGGCCTTCTGAGCCAAGAAGGCGATGCGTGAGGGGCGCGCACCCTGACGCAGGATGTGCCACAGGGTGAAGTCATGCAGGGCGTAGGGGCCGATCGTCGCCTGCGTGGACTGCATGGGCTCGCCCTCGCCCGCGGGCACGAGCTCGGGGCTGATCTCGGTGGCGAGGACGGCCAGCAGGGCCTGGCTCACCTCCTCGGAGAACAGCTCCTCGGAGGCGACCCAGCGGATGAGATGCTGGATGAGGGTCTTGGGGATGCCGGCATTGACGCCGTAGTGGGCCATGTGGTCCCCGACGCCGAAGGTGCACCAGCCCAGGGCGAGCTCGGACAGGTCCCCGGTGCCGAGCACGATGCCGCCGCGCTGGTTGGCGATGCGGAAGAGGAAGTCGGTGCGCAGGCCGGCCTGGACGTTCTCGAAGGTGACGTCGTAGACCTCCCGGCCGCGCTCGCCCAGCCCGTAGGGGTGGCGCATCTCGGTGAGCATCTGGGTGGCGGTGGGCCGGATGTCCAAGGTCTCGACGTGGCAGCCGAGCGCGGTGGCCAGACGCAGGGCGTTGGCCTTCGTCTCCTCACTCGTGGCGAAGCCCGGCATCGTCAGGGCGTGGATGTGCTCGCGCGGCAGCCCGAGCTCGTCCACGGCGCGGGCCGCCACGATGAGCGCCTGGGTGGAGTCGAGCCCACCCGAGACGCCGATGATGATCTTGGGGCAGCCGATGGCGCGCAGGCGCTGGACGAGACCGGCGACCTGGATGGAGTAGGCCTCGCCGCAGTCCTGGGCGAGACGGTCCGGATCGTCGGGCACGAAGGGGAAGCGGTCCAGCGAGCGCAGCAGCCCAATGTCCGTGCGCGGGGCGCTCAGGCGCTCCTCGGTGACAGTGACGGTGCGGAAGCTGCTGGTGCTGGCGAAGGTCGCCGTGGTGCGCAGCTCGGGGCGGGTGAAGGTCTCCCGGTTGTCATCGAAGGTGCTGCGGCGCAGGCGCTCAGCGACCAGTCCTTCGATGTCGACGTCGACAACCGTGGCGCGCGGTCCCTGGGGGAAGCGCTCGGTGGAGCCCAGGAGCTGGCCGTTCTCGTAGACGAAGGTCTGGCCGTCCCAGGCCAGATCGGTGGAGGACTCGCCCTCGCCGGCGGAGGAGTAGACGTAGGCGGCGAGGTTGCGGGCGCTGGAGGCGCAGGCCAGCAGCTCGCGGTCCCGGGTGCGCCCGACCGTCACGGGGGAGCTGGAGATGTTGACCAGGACGGTGGCGCCCGCGAGCGCGGCGAAGGTGGAGGGCGGGGCGGGCACCCACATGTCCTCGCAGACCTCGACGTGGAAGGTCAGTCCCGGCACGCTCTGGACATCGAAGAGGAGGTCGGGGCCGAAGGGGACGAAGGCCTCACCGGCGTCGTCGTCCTCGATCTGCCGCTCCGACGGCGGGGCCTGGACCCCACTCAGGCTGATCCACGTATTCGCCTCGACGCTGTCCCCGGGCGCGAAGTAGCGCCTTTCGTAGAACTCGCCGTAAGTGGGCAGGTAGGCCTTGGGCACGACGCCCAGGACCTCTCCCCCGGCGATGACGACGGCGCAGTTGTAGAGCCGGTTGCCCACGTGCAGGGGTGCGCCGACGACGATGACCGGGAAGAGCTCGACGCTGGCGGCGCGGATGGTCTCGATGGCGGCCAGGGCATCATCGAGCAGGACGTCGCTGAGGAAGAGGTCGTCCACGGAGTAGCCGGTGAGTCCCAGCTCGGGGAAGGCGGCCAGCGCCACGCTCTGCTCGCCCAGGGCGCGGGCCTGGGCGATGATCGCGGTGGCGTTGGCCGCCGGGTCCGCCAGGTGCACTGGCAGGGTGACGGCGGCGATGCGGGCGAAGCCCTGGTCGTAGGCGGAGTGGAAGACGATCGGCGGCCGGTCGGCGGCTGCGGTGCTCATGGGGCTAGTCTGACACGGGGCGCGACACGGTCACGGCCCGTGAGCGGGACCATGGCCGGGGAGGGAGGATGGGCGCATGAGTGCCCCCATCTCCGGCTCCTACCCGCCCGTCCCCTGCTCGCAGCCGGTCGGGCCCGATGATTTCACGGTCTTTGCACACCGGGGTGCCAGCGCGCTGGCGCCTGAGAACACACTGGCGGCCTTCCGTCGGGCCGGCGCGGAGGGCGCCGCCTGGGTGGAGCTCGACGTCGACGTCATCGGTGACGGCACCGTCGTCGTCATCCATGACTCCAGCCTCGACCGCACGACGAACTGCCACGGCTCCTACTACGACCTCACGGCCGCGGACCTGGCGGATGTTGATGCCGGCTCCTGGTTCACCACGCCCGACGGCGCCCGCCCCTACACGGGCGAGAGCCTGCCAACCCTTCAGGCCGCGCTTGAGGTGGCCGGCGAGGCCGGCATGGGGGTCAACGTCGAGCTCAAGTCCTGCGAGGCGGGCGCCGCCGCCTGCCGCCGCCTGGTCGACGGCGTCGACGCGCTGCTGGAGGCGCACGCCGAACGTTGGCCGTCCTTGCCGGTCATGCTGTCCTGCTTCAACCCGCTGCTGCTGGATCGGATGGCCAAACGCCGGCCCGGCACACCGCGCGCCCTGCTCACCAAGGACGGCCTGCTGCTGGACACCTGGCGCTCCTACGTCGAGGAGATCGGTGCCGTGGCGGTCAACCCCGCCAACCTGACGCTGGAGCGCGGCCGTGTGGAGGAGATCCGCTCCCTGGGCTACGGGGTCAACGTGTGGACGGTCAACACGCTCGAGCGTGCGCGGGAGCTGAGCTCCTGGGGGGTGACCGGGATCTTCACGGACCGGGTCCACGAGCTCGGCGCCCTGGGGCGCGGTGGGGGCCGGTCTCAGGCGCGGTAGACCTGCTTGAGTCCCTCGGAGTAGACGCGCATCTCCTCAACCATGCCGGTGCGCAGGAGCTCGGGGGCCTCGGTGCCCGCCGTCGTCGAGCACAGCCACTGCAGCTGGAGCCCATCGCTCAGGGCGGTCACCGTGCGGGCGATGACGGCCGAAGGGGCGTCGGCGCGCACGAGGCCGTTGGCCTTGCCGCGCTCGAAGGCGCGCTCGAAGCGCTCGATGGTCATGGACAGGTGGGTCGTGACCCAGCTGTGCGCGGGGTGCTCGGCGTCGAGGACGGCGACGGCGGTCGCGGTGTAGATGGCGACGAGACTGCGGTGGTGGGAGTTGTGCTCAACGACGCGTACGAAGGCGTCGAGCAGCTTCCAGGGGTCCTCGTCGAGATCGGGATCCTGGAGCAGGGTGGCGACCATGTCGCGGTCGCGGCGCTCCAGGACCTTGGCGAAGAGCTGCTCCTTGGAGGAGAAGTGGTGCAGCAGGCCCGCCTTGGAGATATCGGCGGCCTGGGCGACCTCCGCGAGGGAGGTGCCGGCAAAGCCACGGGCTCCGAAGAGTGCGACGGCCTCGTTGAGGATGCGCTCGTGCTTGTCCTCGCTGCCGGCACGGGGGCGGCCGGGTCCGCGTCGCTGTGTGGGTGCGGCGGGGGCGGGGTCGGCTGTGGCGGTCTCGTCAGCGGTCATGGCTCGCATTGTCGCACTCGGCCGGTTGTCTGATGTGCAGTTGGCCCCGGTCGTGGGGTTACGACGATCACGGCGCCCTGCCGTCGTCGGCCATCGTTGATGACGACGCGTCCGGGCGTCGACGGCGACGGCGACGGCGGGCGGCGCCGTCGACCACCATCGTTGACGACGACGGCGGTGCGGGGCCCCACGCAGGTGGGACCCCGCACCCGGATCAGACGGCGCTGGGGGCGCTGGGCGCCGAGGCCGCGGAGCGCGCCGGGCCCGGGCGGGCCGTGAGGACCAGCCCCTGGAGGACGTCCTCGGCCACGTCCGCGACGACCTCCTGGCCGTCAGCGACCTCACCGGAGAGGATGAGGCGCGCCAGACGGTCACCGATCTCGCGCTGGACGAGCCGACGCAGCGGGCGTGCGCCGTAGACCGGGTCATAGCCCTCGTCCGCAAGCCACTCCCGGGCCGCCGGCGTCACCGTGAGGGTCAGGCGGCGGTCCGACAGGCGCCGGGCCATGCCCTCCAGCTGCAGGTCCACGATCTGGCCGAGCTCGTCCTTGCTCAGCGAGTCGAAGACCAGCGTCTCGTCCAGCCGGTTGAGGAACTCGGGGCGGAAGGAGGTGCGCACCGCGCCCATGACGGCCTCGTGCCTCTCCTGCGGGGACATCAGCGGGTCCCCGAGGAACTGGCTGCCGAGGTTGGAGGTCAGGACGAGGATCACCTGGCGGAAGTCGACGGTGCGGCCCTGCCCGTCGGTCAGGCGGCCGTCGTCGAGCACCTGCAGGAGGATGTCGAAGACCTCCGGGTGGGCCTTCTCCACCTCATCGAGCAGGATGACGCTGTAGGGGCGGCGCCGCACGGCCTCAGTGAGCTGGCCACCCTCCTCGTAGCCGACGTAGCCCGGAGGGGCACCGACGAGGCGGGCCACGGAGTGCTTCTCCGAGTACTCGCTCATGTCGAGGCGCACGATGGCGCGCTCGTCGTCGAAGAGGAAGTCCGCCAACGCCTTGGCCAGCTCGGTCTTGCCGACACCGGTGGGGCCGAGGAAGAGGAAGGACCCGGTGGGGCGGTCGGGGTCGGAGACCCCGGCGCGCGAGCGGCGCACGGCGTCCGAGACCGCGGCGACAGCCGCCCTCTGGCCGACGAGGCGCTCACCGATGACCTGCTCCATGCGCAGGAGCTTCTCGGTCTCGCCTTGCAGCAGGCGGCCGACCGGGATGCCGGTCCAGGCGGCGATGACCTCGGCGATCTCAGTGGGGCCGACCTTCTCCGCGATCATCGGCTCGACGGCCCCCGCGACGGCACCGGCGTCGGCCGCCTCGGCCTCGGCGATCTGGCGCTGAAGGGCCGGCATCTCGCCGTAGCGCAGGCGGCCGGCCTCCTCGAAGCGGGACTCGCGCTCGGCCAGGTCCGCCTTGGTACGCAGCTCGTCGAGGGCGGCACGCAGCTCACCGACCTTGTTGTGCCCGGCCTTCTCCGCCTCCCAGCGGGCGGTGAGGGCGGTGAGGGCCTCGGTGGCGTCCGCGAGCTCGGCGCGCAGCCGCTCCAGGCGCTCGGTGGCGGCCGCCTTCTCGACGGCGTCAGCGGAGCCGGGCGTGTCGGCGTCGGCCCCCTCGGACTCCAGGAGGTAGGCCTCCTCCATGCGCATGCGGTCCACGCGGCGGCGCAGCTCGTCGATCTCGACGGGGCTGGAGTCGAGCTCCATGCGCAGGCGCGAGGCCGCCTCGTCGATGAGGTCGATGGCCTTGTCGGGCAGGTTGCGGTCCGTGATGTAGCGGTCCGACAGGCGGGCGGCGGCCACGAGGGCGCCGTCGGAGATCGTCACGTGGTGGTGGGCCTCGTACTTGGGGGCGATGCCGCGCAGGATGGCGACGGTGTCGGCCACACTGGGCTCACCGACGAAGACCTGCTGGAAGCGGCGCTCGAGCGCGGGGTCCTTCTCGATGTTCTCGCGGTACTCGTCGAGGGTGGTGGCGCCGACCAGACGCAGCTCACCGCGCGCGAGCATGGGCTTGAGCATGTTGCCGGCGTCCATGGCACCCTCCGAGCCACCGCCCGCGCCGACGACGGTGTGCAGCTCGTCGATGAAGGTGACGACCTCGCCGTCGGAGTCCTTGATCTCCTTGAGGACGGCCTTGAGGCGCTCCTCGAACTCGCCACGGTACTTCGCGCCCGCCACCATGCCGGACAGGTCGAGGGAGACCAGACGCTTGCCGCGCAGGGACTCGGGGACGTCGCCCGCGACGATGCGCTGGGCGAGGCCCTCGACGACGGCGGTCTTGCCGACGCCGGGCTCGCCGATGAGGACCGGGTTGTTCTTCGTGCGGCGCGACAGCACCTGGATGACACGGCGGATCTCGGCGTCACGGCCGATGACGGGGTCGAGGCGTCCCTCCCGGGCGGCCTCGGTGAGGTCGGTACCGTACTTCTCGAGGGTCTTGTAGGTGCCCTCGGGGTTGGCGGAGGTGACACGGCCGGAGCCACGGACCTCGGGCAGGGCCGCGCGCAGGGCGTCGGCGGTGGCACCGGCCTGAGCCAGCGCCTTGGCGGCGGGGTCGGTGGCCTCGCCCTCGGCGAGGGCGAGCAGCAGGTGCTCGGTCGAGATGTACTCGTCGTCCAGGGCCTTGGCCACGTCCCCGGCCCTGTCGAGGGCGGCGAGCAGGGCGCGCGAGGGCTGGGGGCGGCCGGTGGTGGCTCCGGCGGAGCTCGGCAGACCGGTGAGCGTGCGGCGTGCGGCGGCACCGACGGCGGTGCGGCCCGCATCGCCGACGGCGGCGGCCAGCAGCGCCGGGGCGACGCCGTCGGCCTGGGACAGGAGCTCGGCCAGGAGGTGGACGGTCTCGATCTGGGGGTTGCCGGCCGCGGCTGCGGCCTGCATGGCACCGCTGACCGCCTCCTGCGAGCGAGTGGTGTAGTTGGTGTCCATACGGACCTCCTTCGGGCTGGGTGTCGTCTCCGACCGACTCAACCCTCGCAGAGTTGAGTCTATTCCACTCAACCCTTGTGACCGTCGGCTCCGGCGGCGTCCACGGGGCCGTGGGCCCGTCGCCCGGCGACGCGAGCCGACCTCACGGCGGCCGCCTCACCGCGTGGATGACGCAGGCGCCCAGAACTGGCACGATTCTGCCGAGGCCGCCGTCGTCCGACGTCGTGCCACCCGACGGAAGGAGACTGACATGGGACGTGACGACCTGGCGAAGAAGGCCGGCGAGGCCCTGAGTTCCGACAAGGTCGAGGAGCTGAGCGACCAGGTGCTCGATGCCGCAGCCGGTGCCGCCAAGAAGGCGACCGGCGGCAAGTTCGGCGACCAGATCGACGCCGCCCGCGACACCGTCGACGGCAAGATCGGCACCGACTGAGCCGACCCGCCGACTGTCGGCGCCGTGGCCTTCCGGTCACAGGAACGAGGGCCCCGCACCGTGTGGTGCGGGGCCCTCGTGCGCTCGCGGTCAGCCGTCCGCAATTGCTGCCCGCGGCGTCTCCTGGACGCCTCCTGCTCGCCTACTGCGCGTTGAGCGCGGCGGTCGGAGGCGTGCGTGCGGCCCGTACGGCCGGGTACACCCCAGCCAGGGCGCCGATGACGATGGTGGCTCCCAGGCCGCCGGCGACGGCGATCACCGGCAGGGAGAAGGGCCAGCCGTTCGCACTCGCCATCCCGGCGGTCACCCCGATGCCGATCACGCAGCCCAAGGTGCCTCCCAGGGTTGACAGCAGCAGCGCCTCGGCCATGAACTGCACGAGGATGTGGCCGCGCATGGCTCCCAGGGAGCGTCTGAGCCCGATCTCCCGACGGCGCTCAAGCACCGAGATGATCATCGTGTTGGCGACCCCGATGCCACCGACGAGCAGGGCGATGGAGCCCACGCCCAGCAGCAGGCTGGTGAAGGCCTGGTCGGCCGCATTCTTGGCCTCCAGCGCGTCCGAGGGGCGCGAGACCTTGACCTCGTTGGCGCTCTGGGGCGAGATCGACGGTGCGAGCAGGTCGCGCACCTGGTTGACGGCGGAGTCCGCCGTGCGGGTGTAGAGCGTCGTCGGATTGCCCTCGTGCCCCAGCAGGCTCGTGGCGACGCCCTGGCCGATGAGGGCCGCGTTGTCGAGCTCGGGAGCCAGGACCACCGGCTTGAGGATGCCCACCACCGTGAACCAGCGGCCGCCGAGCCACACCTGGGTGCCCGGGGTGACGACACCCAGGCGCCGGGCCGCCGTCTGCCCCAGGACCGTGGCCGGGTACTGGCTCGTGGCCTCGTTGAGCCAGGTACCGCGGTCGATCTGTCCGGCGACGACGTCGAGCAGCGACAGGTCCGCCGCCATGGTCGTGATACCGCCGGAGGCGTTGCGGTCGATGAGCGGGCTGCGGTAGACCAGCGAGTTCTTGACGACACCGGTGCTGGAGGCGCTCTCCACCTTGTCGATGAGCCGGACCTTGCCGACGGCATCCTGCGGCAGCGGGGAGGAGTTGCCGAACAGGTCCTGGCCTGCGGTCGTCGTCAGCAGGTTGGTTCCCAGCGAGTCGAGCTGGGCGGTCAGCTGTGCCCGGCTGGAGGCCGAAATGCCGACCACCGCGATCATCGCGGCGATGCCGATGGCGATACCCAGGGCGGACAGGAAGGCGCGGGTCGGACGGGCCTTGATGCCGGTGCCTCCCAGGCGCAGCACGTCCGACAGGCGCAGCCGTGAGCGCCGCAGCGACCGGGACGCGGAGCGGTGCGAGGCCTCGACAGCCTTGGCGGGCTTGTCAGCCGTGGCGACCGTGACGGCCGCGTCGTCAGCGGAGCGGTCAGGACCGGGCAGCGACGCCATGAGCGACCTCCTTCTTGCTTGAGTCCCCCACGATGCGGCCGTCGCGGATGGCGATCTGCCGGGGCAGCTTGGCGGCCAGCTCGTTGTCGTGGGTGATAACGATGATGGTGGTGCCCTGCTCGTGGAGCTCGTGCAGCAGCTCGACGATCGAGGCCCCGGAGGTGGAGTCGAGGTTGCCCGTGGGCTCGTCGGCGAGCAGCAGCGGCGGGTCTCCGACGACGGCGCGGGCGATGGCCACGCGCTGACGCTCACCACCACTCATCTGGTGAGGGCGGTGGTCGAGCCGGTGGGCCAGGCCGACGCGCTCCAGGGCGATGCGGGCGCGTCGGCGCCTCTCGGCGCGGGGGATACCGCTGTACAGGAGGCCGTCGGCCACGTTGTCCACCGCGTTGACGCCGTCGGCCAGGTGGAACTGCTGGAAGACGAAGCCGATGCGGCTCGAGCGCAGGGCCGAGAGCTTGGCGTCCGACAGGGAGCCGACGTCGAGGCCGTCGATCTCGACGGTGCCCGAGCTGGGCCGGTCCAGGGTGCCGATGAGGTTGAGGAGGGTGGACTTGCCTGAGCCCGAGGGCCCAACGACGGCGACGAACTCGCCGTAGTCGACCTCCAGGCTCACGCCTGCACAGGCGGCGACGGGCGGTTCCCCGTAGGTTCGTCGCACGTCACGCAGGGACAGGATGGAGCTCATGTCTGCGGCACCACCACTCGGTCCCCCTCGGCGATGTCGTCGCCGGAGACCTCGACGCGCCCGCCTGCGAACAGGCCGATGGTGACGGGCACCTTGCGGGTCGTGCCGTCGGACTCGACGATCTCGACACCGAACTGGTCGGGGGTCAGGGCCAGCAGAGCGCCCACCGGCACCGACAGGACGTCCTCGCGCGTCTCGCTGGGCAGGGCGACAGTGACCGAGACCTCCTGGAAGCTGGCGGTCGCGGAGGTGTCGTCGAGCGTGACGGTGATGGGGATGACCCGCTCCTTCGTCTCGGAGCCGCCCGAGTCCGAGCCCGAGCCCGACTCCGAGCTCTTCTTCTCGATGGGGGTGCCCACCTCGCTGATCGTGCCGGTCGTGCTCGTGGCGTCGGGCAGCGTGATGGTCACGGCGGTGCCGACGACGGCGAGCCGCTGGTCGGAGAGCTTGACGTTGGACTCGACCACCTGGGTGGTGGAGGTGACGTCACAGATCTCGCTGCCGGCACCGATCTGGTCCCCCAGCCGGGCACTGACCGTTCCCACGCGCAGGTCCCCGGGGACGAAGACCATCCGCCCCAGGGGGATGGTTCCGGTCTGGGCCAGCCCGACCGCCTTCTGCCACTTCATGATGGCGTTGGTGGTGTACCAGGTGAAGCGGTTGTCGGGTTCGTAGTCGAAGTAGCCCATACCCCGGAGGATGGTCTCCAGCTGCCGGATGTCCTCACCGTTCTCCATCCCCGCCTCGAAGCTGCGCCAGGCGGGAATAGCGCCGTGCATGAGGTAGGCGTACTCACTACCCGTGCTGTAGATGACATCTCCGTGCGTGAGCACCGTGCCGGAGCTCGGCACCTGGACGAGGACGCCGTCGAAACTGGACTTGAGCTTGTGCGGATCGGCGTAGCGCAGGGTGCCGGTGACAGAGGTCTCGCCCTTGAGGTCGCCCCGGGTGATCGTGTCCGTGGCGCCCGTGAAGGCAGTGGCCGTCGGCGTCGGCTCGGGGGCGAAGGGTCCGGTCTTGGTGGCGAAGGTGCCTGCGCCCGCGCCCGCGGCCAGGACCGCGACGGTCCCCAGGGTCAGGAAGGTCCGGCGCCGGGTGCGGCGCGCCCCGCCCAGCTCGGCCTCCGAGCCGGTCGAGGCGTCGTCGCCCTGCGTGGAGATGGTGGTCGTGTTCATGTATGTGCCTGTCTCAGTGTGTCCTCGCGGCCGCTGGGCCGCGTACGTCGTCGATTGCGCGGGGGCTCCGCGTCACTTGTCCCCGAGGTCGGAGAAGCAGCGGTTCATCACGTCCTGGGGGATCTCCTCGTTGAGCTGGAGGCCCTTGCCGACCTCCGGGTCGGGGACGTCGTAGCCGGCGTCACGAAGGCACTGGGCGGCCTTCACCATGTCCTGCTGCGTGCTGGGGTCGGAGAGGTCCTCCGCGCCCGGGGCGGGGCCGACGACGTCCTCGCACTCCTTGACGGCCGCGTAGGCGGCGTCGTTCTCGGGGAACTTCATGTTGCCGTCGGCGTCGGGGTCGGAGACGTCGATGCCCTTGTCACGCAGGCACTGGGCCATCCGCAGCAGGTAGTCGTCGGCGCTGGCGGCGGAGGCCGAGGCCTGGGCGGTCTCCTCCGTCTTGGAGCCGGAGCATCCGGTCATGAGCCCGACGGCGCACGCGGTGCAGGTGAGCAGGGCGGCGGCGCGGGTGATGATCCGGGTGTTGAGGCTCGTCTTCATAGGAAAGGGTCCTTTCGGCAGAGTAGGGGCAGTGCCCCCTTGGTCGAGACGCAGCCAACCGGCCACGGTGTTGTCGGAGCGTTCAAGGATTCGCTTATGTCGCCGTAACACGTGGCGCCGGCGTCGAGGCTGGGCGACAAGGCGGGCCGCAAGCGGGTAGACAAGGGCGCATCACCTCGACCGGGGCGCACCGGGCCCGGCCCTGCGGTGCGAGACCGACCAAGACCACAGCGAAGGAGACAGGACAATGCGCGTGCTCGTCGTGGAGGATGAGGAGTACCTCGCCGAGGCCGTGGCCACGGGGCTGCGGCGTGAGGCGATGGCGGTGGACGTCGTCGGCGACGGGGCCAGCGCCCTGGAGCAGGTGGCGACCAACGACTACGACATCATCGTCCTGGACCGTGATCTTCCTATCATCCACGGCGACGAGGTCTGCCGACGGGTGGTCGACGAGTACCCCGAGGTCCGCATCCTCATGCTCACCGCGTCCCGGACCCTGGACGCGCGTGTGGGCGGCTTCGAGCTGGGGGCGGACGACTACCTCACCAAGCCCTTCGAGTTCCCCGAGCTGGTGGCGCGGCTGCGGGCCCTGGGGCGGCGCAGCCAGCCCGCACGCACCCCGATCATCGAGGCGCACGGGGTGCGTCTGGACCCCTTCCGTCGGGAGGTCACCCGCGACGGACACTTCATCCGCCTGAGCCCCAAGGAGTTCGCGGTCCTCCAGGTCCTCATGGAGGCTGAGGGCGGGGTCCTCAGCGCCGAGACGCTTCTGGAGAAGGCGTGGGACGCCAACGCGGACCCCTTCACCAACTCCACCCGGGTGACGATCTCCCACCTGCGCCGCAAGCTCGGTGAGCCGTGGGTCATCCAGACGGTGCCCGGCGCGGGCTACAGGTTCACCGCATGAGCGGGCAGGAGGTGGTGGCCGACGACGGACGGCACGCGGCCCAGCAGGCCACCGCGGACCCGGGCAGGAAGGAGCGCTCGCGTCGCCCCAAGCGCCTGAGCATCCGCACCCGCTTGACGCTGACCTACTCCGGCCTGGTGACGGCGGCCGGCGCGGTGCTCATCGCCCTCGTCTACGTCTACACCCGCTACGTCACGCTCCGGATCGAGGTCAGCGCGCTCGTCGGCGACGCCGCCGTCACCCCGGCCCTGCCGACCGGCGAGGCCACCCAGGTCGACACGAACATCTTCGAACTGCTCGGCTCCATCTTGCGTTCGGCCGTCGGCGTACTGGCGCTGCTCGTCGTGCTCTCGGGAACCGTGGGCTGGGTCCTGGCGGGGCGGATGCTGCGGCCGCTGTCGTCGATGAACACGGCCGCTAAGCACGCCGCCTCGGGAGACCTCAGCCAACGCCTGGCCCTGGCCGGACCGCGTGACGAGATCCACGACCTGGCGGACACCTTCGACCACATGCTGGCCTCCTTGGAGCGCTCCTTCTCCGTGCACCGGCGCTTCGCCGCCAACGCCTCGCACGAGCTGCGCACGCCGCTGGCGACGACCCAGACCATGATCGAGGTGGCGCTGTCCGACCCACGTGCCTCGGCCGAGGACCTGCGCCGGGTCCTGGGCCGGGTGCTGGAGACCAACCGCTCCAACCGGGAGACGATCGACGCCCTGCTGGACCTGGCGGACGCCCAGTCGGGCAGGCTCGCCCGCGAGGACGTGGACATGGAGGCAACGGTCCGTGACGCCCTGGGGCTCGTCGCCCCGCAGATCGCCGAGCGCAGGCTGAGGCTGTCCACCCACCTGCTGCCCGCCCGGGTGCCCGGCGACCCGGTGCTGCTGCGTCAGAGCGTGGCCAACCTGCTGCGCAACGCCGTGCGCTACAACACCGACGGCGGGCGCATCACGGTGGGGATGGCGCACCTGGCCGACGGCGTGCGGCTGACGATCCGCAACGATGGCGCCCCGGTCCCGCCCGAGAGCATCGAGTCCCTGCGTGAGCCCTTCGTGCGCGGCGAGGGCCGGGGCCGTACCCGGGGCTCGGGGCACGGCCTGGGCCTGGCCATCGTCACCGCGGTGGCCACCGCCCACGGCGGCCGGCTGAGCCTGAGCGCGAACCCCACAGGCGGGATGACGGCCGTCCTGGAGATTCCCGGCGAGGAGGCCCAGTCCGAGCCGCAGCCCTGAGCGGCCTAGGCCTGTGCGGCGGAGCGGCCCGCGGCCCCGGGGAGCCGTCGTCCGGCGGCGAGGACCTGCACCTCGCCGTCGGCGGCGGCGGCGAAGATCCGCTGGACCGCCGCCTGACGCAGCCGCAGCAGGCGGTTCTCGCGCTCGAGCTCCTCGACCTGGCGCTCAAGGTCGAGGACACGGCGGATCCCCTCGAGGTTGACGCCCTCCTGGCTCAGGGCCTGGACGCGGCGCAGACGCTCGACGTCGCGGTGCGAGTAGCGCCGTCCGTGGCCGGAGGCGCGGGCCGGGGAGACCAGACCGAGGCGGTCGTACTGGCGCAGGGTCTGCGGGTGCATGCCCGCGAGGTCCGCGGCCACGGAGATGACGTAGACCGCCCTCTCCTCGGCATCCTCCGCGAGGAAGGACATGCCCTGTCCGGTGCGACGGCGGCTCACGTCCTTGCCTCCTCACGCAGCGCGGCACGCGGGTCGGTCTCACCCATGGCAGCATCGAAGGCCTCCAGGGCCTGCCTCGCCTGGGCCGAGAGCTTGCGCGGCACCGCCACCTGCACGGTGACGAGCAGGTCCGACGTGCCCTTGGGCAGCGTGATGCCCTTGCCGCGCAGGCGCATCACCGTGCCGGACGGGGTGCCGGCCTTGATCTTGACGCGCGTGCTCGTACCGTCCAGCAGGGGAACCTCGACCGTCGCGCCGAGGGCCGCCTCTGTGAGGGTGACGGGCAGGTCCATGCGCAGGTTCGTGCCGTCGATGGAGTAGACGGGGTGCTTGTCGACGTGGACCGTGATGACCATGTCCCCGTTCTCCCCGCCGGCCTGGCCGGGGCGGCCCTTGCCGCGCAGGCGGATCCGCTGGCGGTCGTGCACACCCGCCGGGATGCGGGTGGTGATGGTGCGTCCGTCGGCCGTCAGCTCGACCGTGTCTCCCTCAACGGCCTGGCGGAAGCCCAGGCGCACGTCGGTGAGGACATCGGGGCCCTTGCGGGGCTCGGGCTGGGAGCTGAAGCCCCCGAAGCCCCCGAAGCCGAAGGGGCCGGGCTGCCCGCCGCGGCGGGTGGGGCTGGGTTGGCCGCCGAACTGGCGCAGCAGGTCGTCGATGTCGATGTTCTGCGCGCCGGCACCACCGCCGAACATCGAGAAGATGTCCTCGAAGCCTCCCCCGCCGGCGCCACCGGCGGTGAAGCGGGGGCCGCCGCCCGCCATGGAGCGGATGGCGTCGTACTGCTTGCGGTCCTTGGCGTCGGACAGGACCGCGTAGGCCTCGCCGACCTCCTTGAACTTCTCCGCGGCGACGGCGTCGTCCGGGTTGCGGTCCGGGTGGTACTTCTTGGCGAGCGAGCGGTAGGCCTTCTTGATGGTGTCGGAGTCGGCGTCCTTGGCGACGCCGAGGACGGCGTAGAAGTCCTTGTGCATCCAGTCCTGGCTGGCCATGTCACCACCTCCTGTGTGATGTGCTCGTGGTTTCGACTCTCTGTGTGTCGTGAAGGAAGGGACGGGGGTTGTCGTGCGGGGCCCGCTCGAGCGGGCCCCGCACGTGGGGAATCAGGCCGGGTTGGTGACCTGGACGCGGGCGGCGCGCACGACCTTGTCCCCCAGGCGGTAGCCGGGCTGGAGGACCATCGCGACGGTCGGCTCGCTCACCTCGTCGGACTCGGTGGCCATAAGCGCCTCGTGGAGCGTCGGATCGAAGACGTCGCCGACCTCGCCGAAGCGCACAAGCCCGAACTTCTCCCCGAGGATCGACTCGAGCTTGGCGGCCGTCGTCGCGAAGGGGCCCGTGAGGTCACCGTGCTGGTCGGCCAGCGCAATCTCGTCGAGGACGGGGATGAGCGCCTCGACGACGCTGGCGCGACCGGTCTCGCGGTGGCCGGCGGCGGCCTCACGCGAGCGACGCACGAAGCCCTGGTACTCCTGCTGGAGGTTGTACAGGTCCGCGCGGGCCCGGGCGAGGTCATCCGTCAGCTGAGCGGCCTCGGCCTGGGCGGCGGCCAGCGGGTCCACCGGGGCCTCACCGTCGGTGCTCTCGTCACCGTCTGCGGCGGGGGCCGCCTCGACGGCGCCGGACTCATCCAGCTCGGCGCCGTCGAAGGCGGACTCCACGGCCTCAGCGAGGGCGGGGTCGATGGGCTCGTCCTGCCCGGGGGCCGGGGTGCTCACTTGGAGCCCTCGGTGCCCTCGTCGTCGACGATCTCGGCGTCGACGATGTCGTCATCCTCGGTCGGGGCCTCGGAGGCGGCGGAGGCCGCAGTGGCCTGCTCCTGGGCATAGATGGCGTCGCCGATCTTCTGGGCCACCGAGCTCAGCTTCTCCTGGGCGGAGCGGACGGCGTCGATGGAGTCACCCTCGAGGGCCTTCTTGAGCTCGTCGACCGCGCCCTGGACCTCACTGTGGACATCCTCGGGGAGCTTGTCCTTGTTGTCCTTCAGCAGCTTGTCGATGGAGTAGGCCTGCTGCTCGGCGGCGTTGCGGGTCTCGGCCTCCTCGCGGCGGCGCTTGTCCTCCTCGGCGTGGGCCTCGGCCTCCTTGACCATGCGGTCGATGTCCTCCTTGGGCAGCGCGGAGCCGCCGGAGATCGTCATCGACTGCTCCTTGCCGGTGCCACGGTCCTTGGCGGAGACGTGCACGATGCCGTTGGCATCGATGTCGAAGGCGACCTCGATCTGCGGGATGCCGCGGGGGGCCGGGGCGATGCCGGTGAGCTCGAAGGTGCCCAGCGGCTTGTTGTCGCGGGCGAACTCACGCTCACCCTGGTAGACCTGGATGAGCACGGAGGGCTGGTTGTCCTCGGCGGTGGAGAAGACCTCGGAGCGCTTGGTCGGGATGGCCGTGTTGCGGTCGATGAGCTTGGTCATGACGCCGCCCTTGGTCTCGATGCCAAGGCTCAGGGGGGTGACGTCGATGAGCAGGACGTCCTTGCGGTCACCCTGGATGACACCGGCCTGCAGGGAGGCGCCCAGCGCCACGACCTCGTCCGGGTTGACGCCCTTGTTGGGCTCCTTGCCGCCGGTGAGCTCGCGCACGACGTCGGAGACGGCCGGCATGCGGGTGGAGCCGCCGACGAGGACGACGTGGTCGATCTCCGACAGGGAGACGCCGGCGTCCTTGATGACGTTGTGGAAGGGGATCTTGGTGCGCTCGATCAGGTCCGCGGTCATGTCCTGGAACTGGGCGCGGGTCAGGCGCTCGTCGAGGTGGATCGGGCCGGCCTCGCTCATGGACAGGTACTGCAGGTTGATGTCGGTGCTGGTCGCGGTGGACAGCTCCTTCTTGGCCTGCTCGGCGGCGTCCTTGAGGCGCTGCATGGCGATCTTGTCCTTGGACAGGTCCACCCCGCTCTTGTCCTTGACCTGCTTGACGAGCCAGTCAACGATGCGGGCGTCCCAGTCGTCACCGCCGAGGCGGTTGTCGCCGGAGGTGGAGCGGACCTGGATGGTGGAGAAGCCGTCCTCGTCCTTGCCGACCTCGAGCAGGGAGACGTCGAAGGTGCCGCCACCGAGGTCGAAGACGAGGATGAGCTCGTCCTCCTGGCCCTTGTCCAGGCCGTAGGCGAGCGCCGCAGCGGTGGGCTCGTTGACGATGCGGTCAACGGTCAGGCCCGCGATGGTGCCGGCCTCCTTGGTGGCCTGGCGCTCGGCGTCGTTGAAGTAGGCGGGGACGGTGATGACCGCGT
Organism: Actinomyces respiraculi; assembly: GCF_014595995.2. NCBI lineage: Bacteria > Bacillati > Actinomycetota > Actinomycetes > Actinomycetales > Actinomycetaceae > Actinomyces > Actinomyces respiraculi. Next base: position 209,118 of record NZ_CP063989.1, on the reverse strand, counting down.
TGGTGACGGGCTCACCGAGGTAGGCCTCGGCGTCGGCCTTGAGCTTGGCGAGGATGCGGGCGCTGATCTCCTGGGCCGTGTAGGTCTTGTCGTCGATCTTGACGTCCCAGTCGGTGCCCATGTGGCGCTTGACGGAGGAGATGGTGCGCTCGACGTTGGTGACGGCCTGGCGCTTGGCGATCTCGCCGACGAGGACCTCGCCGGACTTGGAGAAGGCGACGACGGAGGGGGTGGTGCGCCCGCCCTCGGCGTTGGGGATGATCGTGGGCTCGCCGCCCTCGAGGACGGCGATGGCGGAGTTGGTGGTTCCAAGGTCAATGCCGACGGCGCGTGCCATGTGGTGCTCCTAGATGAAGAGAGTTGAGTCGTATGCGCTCAGAATTGTTCTTGAGCCGAGTCTTGTCAACTTCGGACGTCGCAATCTTGAGTCTGACTGGCTCAACTTTATGGCCCCCGAGGTTATTCCCGGGGCTTCCGCGCGAGCGTGTCCTGTCGGCATCGTCCTGCCGACCGATCCTGCGAACCCAGCGCTATGGAACAGTGTGCGCATGGAGCCCATCGTCACCGCGCGCGACCTCGCCGTCGGCTACGGCACCGAGCCCGTGTGCTCGCCTGCCACCTTCACCCTCGAGCGCGGCCAGGCCCTCTTCCTGGTCGGGGTCAACGGCGCGGGCAAATCCACCCTCCTGCGCACCGCCTGCGGCCTGCTTCCCCCGCTCGGAGGGCAACTCACCGTCCTGGGTCACACGCCCGACCCCCGCTCCACCGCCTTCCGGACCGCCGTCGCCCGCGACCTCGGCGATGAGTCCTTCTTCCCCTTCCTCACCGTGCGCGAGCACCTCGAGCTCGTCCAACTCGGTCACGGTGCCACCGCTGACTTGGAGGCCGTCATCACCGGGCTCGGCCTGTCCGCCATCGCACAGGCCCTGCCCAACCGCCTCTCCTCCGGCCAGCGCCGACGCGCGGTCCTGGCCTCCGTGCTCTTGCGCCCGCGCCGTCTGCTCGTCCTCGACGAGCCCGAGCAGCGGCTCGACCACTCCACCCGGGTGATGCTCGCCGGGCGGCTCGTTGCTGAGCGGGAGGCGGGCGGCACACTCCTTGTCGTCTCCCACGACCCCGCCCTCGTGGACGCTGTGGCCACGCACGTCCTGCTCGTCGGCGAGGACACGCGCCCGCTGACGGTGGACGAGGGGGTCGAGGCCATCGAGGAGGGTGCCCTGTGAGTACAGACGGCGACGCCCGCCCTCACGCCGTCGGCACACATCCGGGTGGCACACATCCCGGCGGCGATCCCGACGGCGGGGCACCGGACCTGCTCGTCATCGCCCGCTGGACCCGGCAGGCACAGCGACGACGCCGTCGGTTCACCCGCCCCCTCAGCCACCACCTCGGTAACGCCTACAGCATCATGCTGTCCATCCTCGTGCTCGGCACCGTCGTGTTCCACCTGCTCGTCGACACGGGCGTGGACGGCATGAGGGGGCTGCCCGGCCTGGAGACGGAGGCGGCGCTGCCGCTCGACACCGACAACCTCGTCGCCTGCGCGCTCCTCGTCCTCGGCGCCGTCGCCGTCGGGGCACTCAGGCGGCTGGGGCCCGTCTTCCTACGCCCCGAGCAGGTGGCCTGGTGGCTGGCGCTGCCCGGGGGCCGACGGCGGCTGCTCACCCGGGTGCTTGTGCGCGCTGTGCTCGCCCCGACCATCGTCGGGGCCTTCGGCGTCGGGACCCTGGTGACCATCCTGCTCGGGGGCGGGGTGGCCGGCCTGCTCACCTGGGCGCTGCTGGCCGCCGGGACCGCAGTCGCAGCCGTCACCGCGGCGGCCACCTCCCAGATCACGCGCACCCGCGCCCTGCCCGCCCGTCTCGCCCTCCTTGTCGTGGCGACGGCACTGCTCGGCGTGGCGCTCATCGCCGGGCCCGGGACACCAACCGTTGCCCTGGGCGGGCTCGGCGTCGTCCTGCTCGTCTCGGCCACCACCGCGCTGCTGCTCGTCACCCGCGGGATCGAGGCCGTCCCAGACGCCGAGCTGGCCAAGACGAGCCGACGCGCCTTCGGGGTGGGCGTGGCCACGCTGTCGATGGACACCCGTGAGATCGGCCGGCTCATGGCGCCCGAGCCGCTGCAACCCCGGCGCTCGGCGCGGATGCCCCTGGCGCGGGCCGGGCGTCGGCTGACGGGCCGGTGGGGTGCCGCGACGCGCACCATCCTCGGTGTCGCCCAGGCCGACGCGCTACTGCTGGCCCGCCAGCCCTGGCGGCTGGTGCAGGTCGCGGTCGGCGCCGGCCTGAGCGCCCTGCTGCTTGTGCCCGGGATGCACTGGGTGGCCAACACGGCCGTCATGCTCGCCGCTGCGGTCCTCGCGGCCCTCGCAGTGGGCGACCCGGCCCGGCGGGCGGCCTTCGAGGGCGGGCCGGACGCCTCGTGGCCGACCTCCCCCAGGTGGGTGCGCGCCGGTCACCTTGTCGTGCCGGTGGCCTGCCTCATGGTGTGGGGCGCGGTGCTCGGCGCGGTGCTCACGCTGGCAGGCGCCGGGCAAGCAGGCGCTGCCGGTTGGCTCCTCGGGGCCGGGCTGCTCGCCGGCGTCGGGTGGGGCGGCGTTGCCGTGCGCTCGGCCATGCGCACGGCCCCGGACTGGTCGGAGTTCATCGCCACCCCCATCGGCCCGATCCCGGACGGGTTCCTGCGCTCCTTGTCCCAGGGGCCGGACGCCGCGGCCATCGTCGCCTGGCCTCTCGTCATGGTCCTGCTCGGCGCGGGCGCGGGCCCCAAGCTGGTGCTGGCGCAGGCCGTGGTGAGCGCCTTCGCCGTCGTCCTGGCCCTGTGGACGGCCGAGGGCGACTGAGCGCTCAGACGTCCTCGGTCAGAACCTCCTCGACGTCGACCACCCCGGCCCGCATGGCGGTGAGGACGAGCTGGACCCGGTCGCGGCTGCCCGTTTTGGCCAGCAGGTGGGACACGTGCGTCTTGACCGTCGTCATTGACAACCACAGCCGGTCACACAGCTCCTGGTTCGTCAGCCCCAGCGCAATGAGCCGCAGCACCTCGCGCTCCCTCTCGGTCAGCCCGTCCACCAGGCTCGGCACCGGCCCGACCCCGCCCGCGGCGGCGTGCACCGAGGCCGTTCCCCGGCGCACCGCCGTGAGCAGGCGCCGCGTCGGGCCCGGCGAGATGACGCTGTCACCGGCGTGGACGGTGCGGATCGCGGCGAGCAGGTCCGCGGGCGGGGTGTTCTTGAGCAGGAAGCCGGCCGCCCCGGCCTCGATCGCCCCGAGGACATAGCCGTCGGTGTCGAAGGTCGTGAGGATGACGACCCGCCCCTGGGCGCCCGCCGCCACGAGCCGCCGGGTCGTCTCGATGCCGTCCATACCCGGCATCTGCACATCCAGGAGCAGCACGTCCACCGGGTCGCTCTCGGCCCGGCGCAGCGCGGTGGCGCCGTCGGCGGCCTGCCAGATGACCTCCATGTCCTCCTGGGCGGACAGGATCATCGCCAGGCCTGCGGTGAGCAGGGGCTCGTCGTCGGTGAGGGCCACACGGACCGGGACCCCGGCGCTCATGCCGCGCCTGCGCTCACGGGCACGACGGCGTGCACCCGCCACCCGCCGTCGGGACGGGTGCCTGCGGTCAGGGTGCCGCCGACGGCGTGGACACGCTCGGTCATCGACACCAGTCCCAGCCCGCCGCGGTTGGCGCCGCCGTCGGAGTCACGGCGTCCGGCGGTGTTGCTCACGGTGACCTCCACCCGGTCCTCAGTGACATCGACCTCGACGGCGACCGCGGCGCCCGGTGCGTGGCGCACGGCGTTGGTCAGGGCCTCCTGCACCACCCGGTAGGCGCAGGCGCCCACCGGCTCGGGGGTGGCGGCGCCGACGGCGAGACTGAGGGTGACCGCGGTGCCCGCCTCGCGCACCCCGGTCACGAGGCCCGGCACGTCGTCAACACCCGGCGCACCCGGCACGTCGCCCATACCCGGCGCACCCGGCACGTCGCCCATACCCGGCGCACCCGGCACGTCGCCCATACCCGGCGCACCCGGCACGTCGCCCATACCCGGCGCACCCGGCACGTCGCCCATACCCGGCGCACCCGGCGCACCGGGCTCAGCTGTGCCGCCCTGAGCGCCGCCCTGGCCGTCGGGACGGGCGTCCGGTTCGTCGTCGTCACTGCGCAGGACGTCCACGAGGGCGCGCACGTCGTCAACGCCCCGCCGGCTCGTCTCCCCGATGACCGCGAGCGCCCGCTCAGCCTCCTCGGGCCGGGCGGACAGGACGGCGCGCGCCCCCTCGGCCTGCATGCCGATGACGGACAGGGAGTGGCCGAGCAGGTCGTGGACGTCGCGGGCGATGCGGTTCCTCTCCTCGACGACGGCCAGGCGCCGCTCGGTCTCCTGCTGGGCCGCGAGCAGCGCCAGGCGCTCACGCACCTGTTCCCGGCGTTCGCGGGAGCGTCGCCGCAGCAGTCCCGTCAGGGCGGCAGCGGCAACGAAGACGAGCGCAACAGTGATGAGAACCCCCATCCGGGCTGTCTCCATCTCCAGCCCCGCACCCCGGTAGCCCGCGAGGACAATGCCGACGGCGGCGCCCACGGCGTGGGCGGCGAGCAGGGGCCAGGCCCAGGGGCGCGGCACGCGGCTCGTCGTCGTCTCCACCGCGATGAGCCCGGCCCCGATGACGAGGAGGGACAGAGAGTCGTAGGCCGCCAGGTGGATGAGGCAGACCAGGCCGATCAGCAGGACGCTCGCCGTCGGCAGCACGCGGCGCAGGAGGGTGGCCAGGGCGCAGACGGTGACAAGGACGGCGAACAGGGCCGGCGACCCGGCCACGCCGACGCTCACGGAGGTGGAGGTGTCCAGGGGGTCCGGGAGGTTCCAGGCGCTGACGTACACGAGCAGGGCGGCGGCGATGAGGTCCGGCCAGCCGGGCCGGGGCAAGCGCCCAAGGCGCGCGAGCAGCCCACTCTCCTGGGGGCTGCGATGAGGCTGGGTCATGTCCGCCACCGTACCGACGGGCGGGCGAGGGCTCGTCCTACCCGGGTATGACGGCCGCGCACCCCGCGCCCGCCGAAGATCGGACCGGGGCCTGACGACTGCCGACCCCGCGGAAAGAAGTCTTAAGGCCATGGCACAGCACACGTTGACACCACGATCCCAGACCGGACTCCACAGCCCCGTGCGGCCCGCACACGGCAACCTCGCCGTCGTCACCCACGGCCTGACCAAGACCTTCGGGAAGGGTGCCGACGCGCGCACCGTCGTCAGCGACCTGGATCTGGCGGTCCCGCACGGTACCGTCTACGGCTTCCTGGGACCCAACGGCTCGGGCAAGTCCACGACGATGAAGATGGTCCTGGGCCTGCTGGCCCCCACCCGTGGCGACGTCGCGCTCCTGGGGCAGCCGCTCACCCGCGTCACGCGCCCCGCCCTTATGGCGCGCACGGGCTCGATGATCGAGCATCCGCCCGGCTACGGCCACCTCACCGGGGCGGAGAACATGCGGATCGTGGCCCGGATGCTGTCGCTGTCCCAGGCGCAGGTGGACCGGGCCCTGGCCCTGGTGCGCCTGAGCGAGCACCAGGACCGGCAGGTGCGCACCTACTCGCTGGGCATGAAGCAGCGCCTGGGCATCGCCATGGCGCTGGCCCGTGAGCCCGAGCTGCTGGTCCTGGACGAGCCGACCAACGGCCTCGACCCGGCCGGCATCGAGGAGGTGCGTCACCTGCTCGTGTCCCTGGCCGGTGAGGGGGTCACGGTCATGGTCTCGAGCCACCTGCTGGACGAGATCGACCGGATGGCCTCGGTCCTGGGGGTGCTGGCCTCCGGGCGCCTGGTCTTCCAGGGCACGCGCGCGGCGCTCATGGAGCGCTCGCTGGCGGACCTGCGCGTGGTGACGCCCGACGTCGACACCCTGTCCGGCGAGGAGGTCGGGCGGCTGCTGGCCGGGCTGGTCGCGGCCCCCGGTGAGGCCAGGCGCAGCAGTGACGGTCTTGTGGTGCCGGGGCTGCCCGCCGACGGCGCTGCCGAGCTCGTGCGTCGGCTCGTGGCCGCCGGAGTGGCGGTGCACGAGGTCCGGCGCGAGCCGCAGAGCCTGGAGGACGTGTTCATGTCCCTCACCGGTGGGACGGGGGTGCTGTGATGACGACGTCGCCCTCCCTGTCCGCGTCCCCGGGCGCCGTCGGGGCCGTTGGTGCTGGGGCTGGTGCTGGGGCCCTCGCCGTCGGCACCCGACTGCCCTGGACGACGGCCGTGCGCCTGGAGGTGGCCAAGATGCGCCGCCTGCGGCTGTGGCCGCTGTCCCTGGCCCTGCTGGGCGTGAGCCTGGCGCTGTCCCTGCCCCTCTCGGCCTCCGCGCGCGACAACCTCCTCAACACGGTGACAGACCCCTGGCCAAGCCAGCTGCTGCTCGTGTCGATGACGGCGGCGCTCGTCTCCCCGCTGCTCGTGTCGGTCCTGGCAAGCCGGCTCGTCGACGTCGAGCACACCGGTGGGGGCTGGAACCTGTCGGCGACGATGGGGCTGACGCCCGGACGCCTGTGCCGGGCCAAGCTCACCGCCCTGGCCGGGGTGCTGGCGCCCGTCGTCGGGCTGCAGGTGGCGGTCCCCGTGCTGGCCGGGCAGATGCTCGGTGCCACGTGGGCGCTGGACCTCGCACCGTGGCTGACCTACGCGGTGAGCCTGTTCGTCCTCGACGTCGTCGCCTGCGGGCTGTACCTGCTGCTGGCAGCACTGGTGGACAACCAGATCATCTGCGTCGGAGTGGGATTCCTCGGCTCCTTCATCTCCCTGTTCGCCCTGCTCATGCCGCCGTGGCTGGCGCATGTCGTCCCCTGGGGCTACTGGGCGGCCATCACCCCGACGGCGACCAGCGGGGACCTCAGCGACGGCACCTACCAGGTGATCTACCAGGACCCCAGCTGGCCGTGGGTCATCGGGTTCCTCCTCCTGGCGGCCGCCATCTTCGCCGTCGCCACCGCACGGCTCGACCGGATCGAGAGGTAAGACATGAGCACGTCCACGTCCCTTCACCGCACACCCCGCCGGGCCGGTCTGCTCGACCTCATGGCGGTCGAGGCGATCAAGCTGCGCCGCTCCCTCGTGTGGGTCTTCACGCTCCTGCTGCCGGTGCTCGCAGTGGTCACCGGCAGCGTCAACTACGCCGGCAACGAGGAGGTCCTGTCCCAGGGATGGAGCTCCTACGCGAGCCAGGTGACGCTGTTCTACGGGCTCCTGTTCCTCTCAATCGGGGTGGCGCTCGTCTGCGCCGCCGTGTGGCGCCCCGAGCACCGGGGGACCTCCTGGAACGCCATGCGCACCAGCCCGGCCTCCGTGGTGCAGGTGGTCGTCGCCAAGACGCTCGTCATGATGGTCCCGGTCCTGGTGATGCAGATCGTGCTCGTGGTCCTCACCTGGGTCTCGGGCACGCTGGTGCTGGGGCTGGAGGGGGCCATGCCGACGGTGGTGGTCGCGTCCGGGGCGCTGACGGTCGTCGCGGCGCTGCCGCTCGTGGCCCTGCAGTCCCTGCTGGCGATGGTCCTGCCGTCCTTCGGTGCGCCGGTGGCGCTCGGGCTGGTGGGCACGGTCCTGGGGATCGGGCTGAGCGCGAGGGCCCAGGCGCTGACACAGCTGTGGCCGTACTCGCTGGTGACCCAGGCCCAGTCCCTGGGCTCGACGGCGCTGGAGGGCTCCGGCGGGCTGGACTGGGCCGGTATCAGCCCGGTCCTGCAGGGTGCCGTGCTCTCCGGGGTGCTGTGCTGGGGCCTGCTGGTGACAGTGGCCGCCCGCCGCACGTGGCGCTGACGGTCGGGGGCCCGCGGCCCACGTTGACGCCCGGCGGCCCGCCACCTCCCAGCGGAGGTGGCGGGCCGCCGTCGGCCACGTTGAGTGCGACCGGACCTGCCCGGGCCAGGTCCTCGGGCACCGGGACACCGCCGTGCCAGTCGCCGACGTCCTCGGGCACCCCATCAATGCTCGGAAGGCCACCACCCCTGCGCGGCGCGGCGCACCCATCACCACACATCCCCCGGCCGAGACGGTGCCCCACCAGCCCTGCGCGGCGCACCTGGGCGGATCGGCCGCCCAGGTGGCGCATGCCCCTCCCCCGGTGTCCCCGCCTCAGACCAGGCCGGCCTCGTAGGCGGCGATGACGAGCTGGGCGCGGTCGCGAGCCCCCAGGCGCGCCAACAGCGCGGTGATGTGGGTGCGGCACGTCGCCCGGGTGATGCCCAGCTCGGCCTCGATCTCGGCGTTGGAGCGGCCGCGGGCGATGAGCCGCAGCACCTCGGTCTGACGCGGTGTCAGCCCCTCGATCCCACCGCCCCCGGCGGGCACCGGGTCGATGAGCCGGGCGAGGGCCCGGGGGCTGAGCAGCGTCTGACCGGCATGGACGGTGCGCACAGCGTCCACCACGGCCTGGGGCTCGGCGTCCTTGAGCAGGAAACCGGAGGCCCCGGCGCGCAGAGCCCCCAGGACGTACTCGTCGACCTCGAACATCGTCAGGACGAGCACGCGCGTGCCCGGCAGAGCGGCCCGGATGAGCCGAGTCGCCTCGATCCCGTCGGTCACCGGCATGCGGATGTCGGTGAGGACGACGTCGGGGACGAGGCTCGTCGCCAGCCGCACGGCCTCGGCACCGTCGGCGGCCTGGGCGACGACCTGGATATCCGGCTCGGCGTCGAGCAGGGCGGTCAACGAGGCCCGCAGCAGCGCCTGGTCCTCGGCCACGAGCACCCGCACCGTCACCGCTCGGCCCCCGCGTCCAGGGGGATCCGGGCACTGAGCCGGAACCCGGGACCTGCCCCGGTAGCGGGGCCGTCCCCGGCCCCGACGGCACTGCCCGCCTGCGGCCCGGCGCTCAGCCTCGCCCCGGCTCGCCCGGCCCGCTCCGCCAGGGCGGCCAAGCCGGTGCCGGTGCCGGGCCGCGCCTCCCAGCCGGGGGCGGGGCCCGTGTCAATGACCTCGACGCTCAGCGCCTCGCCGTCGGACAGCACTGAGACATCGACCGCGACGGGCCCGGCGTGCCGGGCGACGTTGGCCAGCCCCTCGCGCACCACGGCCAGGGCCAGCTCCCTGACGGCGGGGACGGCGGCACCTGGATCGACGCGCGTGCGGACCTCAAGGCCGAGGGCCCGGGCCCCTTGAGCGGCCTGCTCGACGGCCTCGGCCAGGCGGGGCGTGCCAGGGACCGGGGCGGGACCCTGGCCGCGCAGGACGGCCAGCATGGATCGCAGGTCCGCCGTCGCGGCCCGCGAGACCTGCTCGACCTCGGCCAGGGCGGTGCGCAGGCCCTCGGCGTCGGCCTCCAGTCGTTGGGCGACGGCGACGCGCACGGTGATCGCCCCGAGGCTGCCGGAGACGAGGTCGTGCAGATCCCGGGCGATGGCCAGCCGGTCCTCCACCACGGCCGCACGGGCCGCCTGCTCGGTCAGGGCCACCTCGTAGGCGGCCCGGTCGCGCCGTCGCAGCCACAGCAGCCCACCGATGAGGAGCACGAGGACAGCCCACGCAAGAGCCTGGACCCAGGCCGCCTGCTCTGGCCCCGGGGCGACTCCGACCATGAGGAGAGCGGCGAGGCCGAGGACGGCGGCCGTCCGACGCAGGCGGGAGCGAAGGGCAACGGGCATGCCCCGCAGTGTAGGGACAGGCAGGCGGTGTCCTCATCGGACCGGAGTCCGAGGGTCCTGGGTCCGAGGTCCGCGCCGGTCGTTCGTCCCAGGCGCCGATGCGCCGGTCGGGCCCCGGCCACAGCCTGGTCCCATGAGCAACACCGTTCCACGCCCAGGCGGCGCCGGTCCTGGCGGACCCGGCCGCACGCAGCGCCGCAGCCTCCGCCCCGACCAACCGAACCGCCCCGCCCTGCTGCGGGCCCTGCACGCCGAGACGCTCAAGCTCGCCGCGCTGCCCGGAGCCTGGGTGGGGGCGGCTCTGACCATCGCCCTGCCAACAGCCCTCGTCCTGCTCAACACCCGGGGCATGGCGGACGAGCTCGCCGCCGACCCCGGCTCCCACCTGCACGAGCTACAGCCCGACATGGGGGTCATGGAGGCGATCTTCGGGGCAGTGGGCATCATCGTCCTCGCCACCGTGTGCATGGCCGCGGAGCACACCGCCAACACTCAGACGCTCGGCTCGGCGCGCCAGGTGAGCACCACCCTCCTCGTCGAGCCCAGGCGCTGGGTCACCGTGGCCGCCAAGGTGCTCCTCGTGCTGGCCACAACGGCGGCGCTGGCCGCCCTGACATGCGCGCTCACCTTCACCATCACCACACGGGCGCTGGGCGGGTGGTCGCCGACCTTGTGGCCTGTGCCCTGGGGGCGTGTGAGCGGGCTCTACGCCTGGTGGGCCGTCAACGCGCTCGGAGCGATGGGCCTGGCCAGCCTCACCCGCGGGGCGCTCGTACCCCTGACCTGGTGCGTGACCACCACCGCGCTGGTCTCCCCCAGCTTCCTGCTGTCCAAGGCGACGGACCTGGCCGCCTGGCTGCCCGACGCCGCCGCCCACAGCCTGATCCTCACCGGCTACAGCGGCCACGCGCTACCGGCCGGCAAGGCGTGGGCCGCGCTGGCCGCCTGGGCGCTGGCCGGGCTCGCACTCACCCTCATTCCCTGGACACGAAAGGACGCCTGAGGATGATCACCATCGAGAACCTCACCAAGCGGCACGGCTCGCGCACAGTGCTCCACGACCTGAGCCTGGTGGCCCGCCCCGGCAGGGTCACCGGCTTCGTGGGGCCCAACGGGGCGGGCAAGTCCTCCACCCTGCGCTGCCTGCTCGGCCTGGACCGGATCGACGGCGGCACCGCCCTGCTGGGCGGGCGCCCCTACCGCGAGCTGCGCCACCCCCTGCGCACGGTCGGAGCGGTGCTCGACGGAGCCGGCGCCCACCCCTCCTCCACGGGACGCGCCCACCTGCGCTGGGTGGCCGCCGGATCGGGCATTGCCCAACGCCGGGTGGACGAGGTCCTCGAGCTCGTGGACCTGGCCGGAGCGGCAGAGCGCCGCGTGCGCACCTACTCTCTGGGCATGGGCCAGCGACTGGGCCTGGCCGCAGCCCTGCTGGGAGACCCGCAGATCCTCATCCTCGACGAGCCCGTCAATGGCCTGGACCCCGCCGGTATCCGCTGGATTCGCACCCTCATGCGCGAGCGGGCCCGTGCGGGCGGCACCGTCCTGGTCTCCAGCCACGTGCTCTCCGAGCTGGCCGAGGTGGCCGACGACATCACCATCATCTCCCAAGGCAGGGTGCGCGCCAGCGGCACGCTGGCCGAGGTGGCCCAGGGCCACAGCGACCTGGAGGAGGCCTTCTTCGCGCTGACCTCCCCGGGAGCCGGGCTGTGAGCGCGCTGAGGGCGGAGGCACTCAAGGCGGTCTGCCTGCCGGCGCTGCGCTGGGCGCTGGCGCTCACGGTGGCCGCCTCCGTCCTCATGCTCATCGCCCTGCGCCAGGACGCGCCTGCCGCGAGCTCGCTTCCAGGTCAGGCCGTCGCCTCGGGGTTGTGGATCTGGGCGGGGCTGGTCCAGACAGGTTTCCTCGCCATGGGCCTGCTCATGGCCACCAAGGAGCACACAAGTGCGCTGGGCCGCACGACGCTGCTCGTCGCGCCCGGACGTGGCGGCGTCTGGTCTGGACGGCTGGTGGTTCTCACCGCTGCGGTGCTGCCGGTGGCCGTGGCGCTCGCGGCCACGGCTCTGGCCGTGCTCGACCAGCACCCGGCCCGGGCCTCGGTGGAGGCGGCGGCGCGCACCGGGGCCTGGCTCGTGGCGGTGGCGCTGCTCGCCGTCGGAACGGGTGCGGTCCTCAGGCACGTGCTCGCCACAGCCGCGACGCTCCTGCTGCTCGTCGTCGTCGCACCGGCGACTGCCCGGGCGCTGGGATCCTGGGCGACGTGGCTGCCCGGTGTGGCGGCCCAGGACTGGGTGCGCGAGGGGGCCTGGCGCGATGGCGTCGTCGTGCTGGCATGGGTGATGGCGGCGCTGGCCACCGGGGGCCTGCGCCTGTTGCGCTCCGACGCCTGAGGCAGGTCCACCGAGCCCTGAGCTTTCAAGCCGACACCTGCTCCCAGGGGACAGCTCTCGGCTTGAAAGCTCAGGGCTCGGCCATGCGCGACGTGCAAGGGTCGGGCGGGCGGCGCCGCCGGCCCTGTCTCACTTCTCATCCCTCAACAGCGAGGACCCATCGGATATAATCGCCAGGACCGGTTGCCTGTCCGTCGGTCCCTTTCACTCCCCGGTGGAAGATCCTCTCCTGAACGGGACACCATGTCTCTCAGCAGCCCTGAATTCGTGACGCTGGCCGGGAGTCGAGTGCGTGCGACAACGCTGCTCACATGCCTCGTCTCCCTGAGCCTTATGTGCGTGTCCGTGGCGGCCTCGGCGGGGGACTCCGTCGGCCCGCTCTCCCTAATGGCGATGGCGGTCCTCACCGCGCTGGGCTGCCTGTCGGGCCCCTACCCGAAGACCGTTGGGGTCGCGATCCTCCTCGTGGTCGTGCTCGTCGGACTCGCTCGCACACAACCGGTGCAGGTGAGTCTCACGATCTTCGTCCTTCCGCTTCCCATCGGCGTGCTCGCCTTCCGGGGACAGATGCGTCCGGCCGTGCTCCTCGCGGTGACCGACGCGGTCACCACCGGCCTGTTCGCCACCGCCGAGGCGGCTTCGGTCACCGACGTCATCGCCAACCTCCTCCTGTGGAGCATGCTCGTCGCCCTGACCTTCATCGTCGGTCTGCTGGGCAACCGCGCTCTCAGCCATAGTCAGTACATCCTCACCGCGCTCCAGAGGGCTCGGGCGCAGGATCGCAGGATCGTCGCCGCCGAGCTCCACGACTCGGTCACTCGGCTCGTCGCCGGGATCGCCATCCAGGCGGAGAGGACCCGGCTCGCCCACTCCGATGATCCGGCCCTCGCCGAGGCGATGACGACCATCAGCGGCCAGTGCCGGGTCATTGCCGCCAATCTGCGCTCCATGCTCGCGGTCCTGGGCGCTCGCGCCGACGCGGACGACCCGGCCCCGGTCACGGAGCACAACGGCGTCTGGCGCGGCGCATCGCCCTCCGAGCGGCTTCAGACGGAGTCGGCCCTGCTCCGGGCGGAGGGATTCGAGGTCGTCGTCGAGGGCTGCGTCCCCAGGGGGCTCGCCCCCGCTCTGAACGAGCTCCTCGGTCGTGTCATCGCGGCGGCCCTGACGAATGTGCGCAGGCACGCCGACCCGGGCATTCCCGTACGGATCATGCTCGGCGTCGAGAACGGCGTCGTCGAGCTCGTCGTCGTCAACGGCGTGCCCGCGGCGCCCCGCGCCGCCAACTCCGCGCGCGCCGGCCTGCGCTCCCTGAGCGACCGGGCGGATGCCGTCGGCGCGACCCTGACGAGCAACCGGAGCGCGGACGCCTGGGTCCTCCACCTCGCCATGCCCCTGCTCATGCCCGCCGAGCCCCTGGAGGCGCACCCATGACCGCTGACAACCCCGCCCGGATCATCATCGTCGACGATGAGCCGATCATCCGGGACGGCCTGACGATGTACCTCGACAGCGCGGAGGAGATCGAGGTCGTCGCCCGCCTGTCCAACGGCGCCGAGGCTCTGAACTACCTTGCCTCGCACCGCGTCGACCTGGTCCTCATGGACGTGCGCATGCCGGTCATGGACGGTCCCACGGCTCTGGCGCGGATGACCGCCGAGTACCCGGAGGTTCCCGTCCTGCTGATGACCTCCTTCGACGACGAGCAGATCGTCTACCGGGTCCTGTCGCAGGGGGGCCGCGGGTACCTTCTCAAGAGCGCTTCCTCGGAGGAGATCCGGGCCGCGATCCGTGCGGTCCTGGCAGGCGGGGTGCCCGTCTCGCCGTCGGTCAACGCGGGGATCGTCCGCGAGGCGGTCACGCAGCACGCGCGTCGTCCTGAGCCTCGCGACTTCGGCCTGTCGGAACGGGAGGAGGAGGTCCTGCGCCTCCTGTGCCGGGCGGCGCCCAACAGGGAGATCGCCCACCAGCTCTGCCTCTCGGAGTCGACGGTCAAGGCCTACGTCTCATCAATCATGATGCGGATGGGCTGCTCCTCCCGCCTCCACATCGTCGTCACCGCCTTCGAGCACGGACTGGTGTCGCCGGGGCGCTGAGCGGAGCCGCCCCCACCCATCCGACAGTCCTTGCAGGACTTTGACCTCGGACGGCCCGTCGCACCGACGAAGGTCGATAAGGATGCCGCCGGAAGCCGTACGTTCCGCTCTTCTCCGGGCTCATGCGACGACGGAGGATCGCATCGGCTGCACAGCCGCCCCGCATCCTGAAGGAGCCCGCCCATGATGAAACCCCGTACCGCCCTGCTCTCCTGCCTCCTCGCCCTGTCCCTCGCGGCCCCCACCGCCGCCCTTCCCGCCGACTCCGCCACGTCGGCCGCCCATGCTCCCGACCCCACGACGAGCTCGGCGCCCGCCTCGCCACCGACGCGCCCCCAACCCCTCGACAGCTTCCTGTGCCGGATCGCGCCCTGGATTGTCTTCGCCTGCTCCCGCTGATCTCCTCCTCGAGAACGAGGGGCGGCTGTGCTTTCGTACGGCCGCCCCTCGTCCTTCGTCCGTACTGGCCGTCTGACGTCGGCCGCACTATGGGGAGGTCACGGACGACACCCGTCCGGACTGCACCAAGAGGTACTCATCGTGGAGACCAAGAGGAATCCGTGGTTCATCTCAATGCTCGTCGGCGTCGCGATCTTCATGTTCGGGCTCACGGTACTCGGCAGCCCACTCCTTCTCGGGGTCGGTGACATCATCGCGCTCGTATCCGGTCTCGTGGTCCTGTTCCAGGCGCTCACATCCAGCCGCTCCTAGTCCTTGAGGTCATCGACGGCAGTGCCTTCGTGGAGGCGGGAGCCGACGGATGAGCGTACTGCCGATCGGTGAGCCGGGCTGATCGTGGTCGTGCCGCCGGTCGCACGACCGACGGCACGACACCGATCTCAAAGGAGAAGTCATGTCCCCCACACCACCCCCCGTCGACATGGTCGAGCTCGACGATCAGGAGATGTCCACCGTCGACGGCGGCACCAGCCTTCCCTGTGCGACGGCCGTCGTCACCACCCTGACGACCTGCTTCAGCGACACGGTCCTGTGGGGCTCGTGCCGCATGGGCACCCGCGGCTGCTGCTGAGAGAAAGGAGACGAGCTCATGACCACCACGACCCGAACCCCGTCCCCCGTCAGCGAGGTCGACCTGACCGAGCTGACCGACCTCGAGCTCCAGTCCGTCGCCGGTGCCGCCGGCTCGGGCTGGGTCTACACCTTCGGATGCTGCTGGTGCCTCCCCTGGTACTCCAGCCTCACCAAGTGCGGCGCCATCTGCTCTCAGGGCACGTGCCAGTAGGCCCATCCGGGCCGCGTCGGTGATCGCGCGCCGGTCCCCTGCGCGGCCCTGCGGCAGTCCCACGGCGAAGCCAACCACGCGCAGACAGGAGCAGCCCATGATCACCTTCGAGACGATCCCCTGGTGGCGGACCCTCACGATCCCCGAGCGCCTCGCCCTGCCCGGTGGCCCTGCCGACGTCGACGAGCTCCGGGCCGCCGAGCGAAGCGCGCGCTGGCGGGATCTCGCGGTCTTCCAGCGCACCTCTCTGAGCCCCGATGAGGTCCTCGCCCCCCTCGGCCTGGACGACCGCGTGCTCGCCGAGCTCCTCGGCGAGCCGGACGAGTCCCTGCGCACCCGCGCCGGGCTCGCCCGCCCCGAGTGGTTGGCGAGGGCCGAGGGCTGGTACCGCACCTGGGCGGCCCGGCCCGCGGGGAACGACCCCGACCATGAGCTCTACAACCTCGTGGCCCCCTTCGTCGAGGGCGCCGTCGCCGAGCTCCTGGACCGGCTGCGGGAGGCGGTCACCGAGCCGCTGCTCCTGAGCACCCTTTTCGCCGAGTCCCTCGTGAACTCCCTCCCCAGTGCAAGCCTGTCGTCGATCATCACCCCCTGTCTCGTCCAGGACATGCATGACCAGCGCCACCACGCGGACGGCCTCCTGCAGGAGGTCCCGGACGATGATGCCTACAGCGCCTACGTCGCCCTCCTGAACGAGGACCCCACGAGGACCCGTATCCTCGTCGACTACCCGCTCCTCCTGCGCGCAGTGGTGGGACGACTCGAGATGTGGGTGGAGAACCGTCTCGAGTTCGCCGCCCGCCTGGAGCGGGACCTTGGGCGGATCGTCGAGGAGCTCCTGGGGGGACGGCGCCCCGCACGGCTCACCGCGACCTTCGACGCAGGGGACTCCCACCGGCGCGGTCAGGCCGTCGCCATCATCACCACCGATGTGGGCCGCTTCGTCCACAAGCCGCACGAGCCGGCGATGGAGACGCTCTTCGATGAGCTGCGGGACCTCGTCACATGGGAGGCGCCGTCCCGGATCCGCACCGCCGCCCTTGTGCCGGGCGAGGGCTACTTCTGGCAGGAGTTCGTCGATACGGCCGAGGTGACGGTCGAGACCGCCCCTGCCATCGCCGAGGGGCTCGGCGCTCTCACCGCTCTCCTCCACTGCCTGCGCTCGAACGACTTCCATCACGAGAACGTGGTCCTGTCCGCGCACGGCCCCGTCCCGATCGATCTCGAGTCGGTCCTGCACACAAGCCAGGACTACCGGGCCGAGGACGGCACGACCAGGAACGTCGGCGCAACCGCCCTCAACTCCTCCTGCCTCGGCGTGGGTATCCTCCCCCACCCCCTGCTCGTCCCCGGGGCGCAGGCCAAGGGCGGGGCGGCGGATATCTCCGTCATCGGCTACACGCCCGGTCGCGCCGGCGGGGTGCGCATGCCTCACCTCGTCGGCATGGGCACCTCCGACATGCGCATCGAGTACAAGCAGGCCGTCTTCGACTCGGAAGCAACCTCCACGGGGCGAGAACTGCTTCACGGCCAGCAGGCGCCCTTCCTGCGGGGCTTCCGCGCCGCTTACGAGGCGGTGCGCTCGAGCGCCGACGCCCTCCTGGACCGCGTGTCCCACGCTGATGCGGCGAGCTCGCGCTACATCGCCAGGCCCACGATGGTCTACGGCAAGATCCTCGCCGAGTCCTACCACCCGGATTTCATGCGGGACGCGCTCGATCGGCACCTCGTCCTGGGAAAGCTGCTCGCGCACTTCATCGGGCGCCCCCATCGCAACGCCCTCATCGCCGCGGAGACCGCCGACATGCTCGTCGGCGACATCCCGGTCTTCTCCCTGGACCTGACCACCGGTGCGCTGAGGGCGTCGAACGATACGACGCTCGTGGGACGGATGCGCCCCCCGGCCCGGAGCCTAGAGATCTTCCTGGGCTCCCTGGGGCGGGAGGACCTCCGGCTCCAGGAGCACGTCATCCGCCTCTCCTTCGGCTGCCTGCCCGCCTCGTCCCCGCGCAACGACCCTGCGCTGCCCCCATGGCCGAGCGGGGGCGGCCTGTCCGACGACAAGCTGGAGGCCGCCGCCGCTCTCATCGATCGGCTCGAGGGCCTCGTCATCGGGGACGACGGACTCGGCACTCTCACCCTCTCCGCCCCGGCGCCCTTCCAGTGGATCATCACCCCCGGGGGCATCGACCTGTACTCCGGTTCGACCGGTGTGGGACTGGCGGCCCTCGCCGTCGCCGAGCTGACCGGATCGGCGCGCGCCGCCGATCTCGCCGCGGCGGCCCTGGCCGCCGCCCCGCGCTTCGCCGGGCTCGTGTCCAACGACGAGGAGGCCGTGCACAAGAACGTCCGGGACCTGTCCACCGGGGCCTACGGGCAGGTGTCCGGAATCGCACTGCTGACCGCGGAGGCGCACCGGCGCAGCCCCGACCCCTCCCTGCGCGAGGCGTGCGGGAGCACCGTGCGGATGCTGGGGCAGATGGGCGTCGCCGACCGCTTCCACGACATCATCTCCGGCAACGCCGGTGGGATCCTCGCCGCCGCCGCGACCGAGGACGTCGTTGGCCACGAGGAGGTCGCCCGGACCGTGCGCATCCTCGCCGACCACCTACTCGAAGCGGCCGTGCGCGACGACCACGGACCGTCCTGGCCGCAGGCCGACGACGGCACCAGCCTCCTCGGCTTCTCCCACGGCGCGACCGGTATCGCCTTCGCCTTCACCGTCGCCGCAGTCCTCCTCCACGACGAGTCCCTCCTCGAAGCGGCGGCGCAGGCGCTGGAGTGGGAGGCGCCCCGGATCACCGCCGACGGCGACTGGCCCGACCTGAGGCCCGAGGCGGCCGGCGACGGCGTCATGCGCGCCTGGTGCCACGGTGCACCCGGAGCGGGCTACGGGCGCGCGCTCATGCTCGCCACCCACCCCGGACTCGCCTCCCCGGGGCTGCACCGAGAACTGCGACTCGCGGCCGCCGCCACGCAGGAGACCCTGGACGCCCTGCTGACGGGCGCCCGGGACATCGGCAACGACTCCCTGTGCCACGGCATCGTCGGCAACATCCTGTGCCTGGAGGCCATGCTCGAGGTCCTCGCCGACCGCGACGAGGCCCTGGCCCGCACCGCGCCCTACTGGGAGCACCTGCTGCGGCGGGGAGGGCTCTGGCGCTCGGGGGCCCGTGACGGCGTCGCCGTGCCCGACCTCATGATGGGCGTGTCCGGGATGGCCTGGGGGCTCGCCTTCTCCGCCCGTCCCGCCCCGCGCCTGGACCTCATGAGCCTGGACGTCCGCTGATGGCCACGAGGACTCTGCTGCGCACCGAGGATGCGCGTCCCCGCGTGTACGAGGTGATCGCCTTCGCCCTGTCCCTTCTCATCGCTCTCGGCCTGGCGGCCCTGCCCCTTGAGCCCGAGTACCGGCTGGAGGTCGCCGAGGCCGTTCCCGGTCGCGTCGTCGTCTCCGCGGGCAGCGGAGGGGTGGACCTCGAACCGGGCGATGCGGTCGGCCTCGTGCTCCAGGGCGCCTCGCCCGACGGCGCAGGGGCCACCGTTGAGGCCGTCTCCGCCCAGCGCATCGTCCTGGCCACCGACGGGCCGGTCGATGCCGGTCGTCATGACGTCGTCGTCGTCCGAGCGCCCGCACGGCCGGCACTGGCCGCGCTCGTGGGCAGGATCCTCCGATGAGTGCGCCCACGAGGCCCTCCCGGCCGAGCCGTCCCCTGGGGGCGTCGGCGCGGCGCCGGTCCCTGCCCGTCGTGCTCCAGGCCACCACGACAGAGTGCGGCCTGGCCAGCCTGGCGATGGTAATGGCCCGCGATGGCCATTGCGTACCGCTGCACGAACTGCGATCGCGGGCCGGCATCGGACGGGACGGGGCCTCCCTGCTCGTCCTCAAGCGTCTCGCCGAGGAGGACGGCTACACCGCCCGGGCCTTCCGCGGCGGCCTCGGCTCCGTCGTCGACGGCCTCGGCCTGCCCCTCGTCGCCGCCTGGGACGACGCCCACTTCGTCGTCATCGAGCGCACCGTGCGCGGCGGTCTGAGGGTCATCGACCCGGCGATCGGCCGTACCACGATGACGATGCAGGAGGCGTCCACCCATTTCCGCGGCGTCGTGCTGCGACTCGAGGCGACTCCCGCCGTCGAGCGCCGCCACCCCCGCCGACAGAGCGCGCTCGGCTTCGTCGCGTCCTTCGTGCCGTCCATCGGCCCCAAGCTCGTCGTCATCTTCGCGCTGTCCATCCTGACGGCGTTCATCGCCATGCTGCCCGCCGCCCTGACGTCCTACCTGGTCGACTCGCTCGGCATGACGATCGGAAGTCGGCCCTACACCGTGATGGCGGTGGTGGTCGCCGGCCTCTCCCTGCTCCACTTCACCTCCTCGGCACTGCGCAGCGGGGTCATCATGTGGTTCGAGAAGCTCGCCGACGGGGAGATGACGGCCTCCCTCCTCGGGCACCTCATGCGCCTACCGCTGCTGTTCTTCCAGGCGCGGCCCGCGGGCGATGTTCTCATCCGGTTCTCCTCCATCAGCTATGTGAGGGACTCCCTGTCGGGGCGGATCCTGCCGATGCTCGTCGACCTCGTCTTCGTCATCGTCTACTCGACGCTCATCCTCACCTGGTCGCACACCCATCTGCTCGTCCTCGGCGTTCTGGCCGCCGTCCAAGCGGTCGCCATCCTCCTCTACGGCCCCCGGGCGAAGGAGCTCGCGGACCAGGAGGTCAACGAGATGTCGCGGACCCAGTCCGTCATGGTGGAGGCGCTCGGCGGCATGGAGACCACCAAGGCCCTGGGCACCGAGGAGCAGGTGCTCGCCGGCTGGGGCGGCACCTACCAGCGTCAGCTCAACCTCTCCGCCCGGCGCCAGCGCCTGGACAACCACCTCGCCGCGTTCCTATCGACCGTCGGCTTCGCCGGGCCGGCCATCCTCCTCCTCGTCGGAGTCCACGAGGTCCTCGCTGACCGCCTCTCCCTCGGTCAGATGCTCGCCGTCAACGCCATCGCGGCAGCCGCCCTCACCCCCATCCAGCAGATCGGCATGAACCTGCAGGTCATCCAGACGGTGAGGGTGCACCTCAACCGCCTGCACGATCTCCTCGACGAGGAGGTCGAGGACACCCACCCCGAGGGGATCCCCGCCGATCTCGGCCGGGAGCTCGTCCTGGAGGAGGTGTCCTACTCGTACACGAAGGATGGGCAGGAGGTGCTCTCCGAGGTCGGCCTGACCATCCGGCCCGGTGAGTTCCTCGCCATCGTGGGCCCCTCCGGCTCCGGCAAGTCGACGCTGTCACGGATCTGCCTGGGACTCGTGGAGCCGACACGGGGGCGAGTCCGACTGGGCGATACGCCCCTGTCCGACGTCGATCTTCGCTCCCTGCGACGCCAGTCGGGCATCGTCACCCAGGGCTCCACCGGATTCGCCGGCTCCATCCGGGCCAACGTGCGGGTCGGGCGCAGCTGGGTCACGGATGAGGACGTCGTGCGCGCCCTCGAGACCGCCGCCCTCGGCGAGGAGGTGTCCCGCATGCCCCTCGGCCTGGACACCCCGCTCGGGGAGTCGGGCCAGGGCCTGTCCGGCGGGCAGTTGCAGCGGCTCGCCATCGCCCGCGCTCTCGCGGGGAGTCCGGGCCTCATCATCTTCGACGAGGCGACGTCGGACCTCGACGGTCCGGCGGAGGCCACGGTGTACGCGAGCCTGGCCGCCCTCGAGGCCACCCGGGTGGTCATCGCCCACCGGCTGTCCACCATCGCGCACGCCGACCGCATCCTCTTCCTCGTCGACGGGCGCGTGGCCGCCCTTGGAGCGCATGAGGAGCTCCTTGTCACCTGCCCCGACTACGCGGGCTTCGTCCGCTCCCAGATGGTCCGGGAGCCGGATCATTCGTTCCCGGCCGTGACCGGCCACTGATACCAGCGAAAGGAAAGAGAAGATGACACCGTCCGCAGTCATCGCCGGATCGGGGAAGGAGGCGCCCGTCGTGGCCGGTTCCGTCACGGCCGGCGAGGCCGACGCCCCGCGCCTGACCGCGACCGGGCTGTCGAAGAACTACGGGGCCTTCCGCCTCACCGACGTCGGCATCGACGTGCACGCCGGCAGGGTCCTCGGCTTCTTCGGGCCCAACGGCTCGGGCAAGACGACGACCCTCGCGATCCTCGCCGGCCTCGTACGGCCGGATGCGGGGAGCATCCACCGGGTCGCCGGACCGTCCGGCGCTGGACGCCAGCCGATGTCCGTCCTCCTGGACTCCTTCGGGCACAACCCCTTCCTGACCGGTCGAGAGCACCTGCGGACCGTCGCGCGGCGCTTCGGACACCCGGCCTCACGAGTCGACGAGGTCCTCGAGGAGGCCGGCATCGCCTCCGCGGCGCGACGCCGTATCGGCAAGTACTCCCTCGGTATGCGTCGACGCCTGAGCATCGCCGAGGTCCTGCTCGTCGACGCCGAGGTCGTCCTGCTCGACGAGCCGACCAACGGGCTCGACCCCGATGGGATCGTGTGGCTGCGGCGCGTGATCCGCCGGATGGTGGCCGAAGGACGCGCCGTGCTCCTGTCCTCCCACATGCTCAACGAGGCCGAGGGTCTCATCGACGACGCCGTGTTCCTCCTCGAGGGCCGCGTCGAGTGGGCAGGGCCGTACCAGGACGTCGTCACCGCCGTGGCCGAGCGCTACGTCGGACTGCGCAGCACCACGAATGTCTTCGAGCTCGCCGAACACCTAGCCGCCCGCGGGGTCGACGTGCTGCAGGCCGGCCCCGACGAGCTGGCCGTCAGGGTCGAGCAGGTCCCGCAAGCCAGGAAGGCGGTGGCCGAGCTCGGCCATGGCGCGTCCATCGTCGACCTGGGGCGTCCGAACCTCGACCTCGTCTACCACCTCATCCGCTCGCACGGTCTTCGCAACCAGGAGGTCTCCTAATATGAACGAGTTCCGCTCCCAGCTCGGAGGCGTGGTCCGCGACCGCGCCGTGCTTCTCACCTCGGCCCTCATCGGGGTGTTCCTCTGGGGGCTGTGCGCCCTCATCACGGCCAATGTGGCGCGCGGCTACGGCGCCGGGCAGACGACCGACGTCGCCATGGGGTACCTGTACTCCTACGTGGGCCGCTCCGGGTACCTGCTGCCCTTCCTCATCGGCGTGCTCGTCGCGACCCAGATGTTCCGCCACCACACGGTGGCCCGGCTCGTCTTCTACGGCTCCTCGAGGCTGCGCATGTACACCAACCAGGCGGGCTCCGGCCTGGTGGTCGCTCTCATCGTCGCCGCGGTGGTGGTCCTCGGGGGCGTTGCTGCCATCGCCGGGGTCCTCACGGCGATCGGGGAGGAGACGGCGCTCGATGATGGGACCTACTGGCTCATGTCCCTGCGAACGATCGCCGTCTTCGCGCTGTGGGCCCTGATCGGTTTCGGGCTCGGGATGCTGGTGCGCAACCAGGTGGCGGCTGTCGTCATCGTGTTCGTCTTCGCAATGCTCATCGAGCCGACCGTCACCGCGATCTGCAACGAGTCCGAGAGGATGCAGAGAATCGGGCAGTACCTGCCCGGCGGGGCCAATTGGTCCGCCGTCTGGCCCGTCGAGGCGGGGTCGACCAACACCTCCGAGATGGTCCAGGCCGGGCTGAGCTGGCAGGGCGGACTGGGAGTGCTCGCCGCCTACGCGGCGGTGCTGCTCATGGCCGGCTATGCGGTGAGCCTGCGGAAGCGGGACATCACTGCCTGAGGATCCAGGGCCCTGGGCTCCGGACTCGGCGAGGACCCGGGCGCGCAGGACGTCGAGGGTGGAGCCGGCGGGCGGGCGGCACGATGCGGTGGACGTGACCGGCCGGGACGGGCCAGATCCGGCTGATGGCGTCGATGAGGCAGCCGGTGCGCCCGCGGATGTCCTCCTCGGTCCAGGCGTCCGGGTGGGCCGTGGTGACGGCCCGGGTGGTGAGCAGGAGCGTGGCGTCATCGATGGCCCGGCGTTTGTCCGGCCAGGCGCTGTTGGACAGGGAGGAGTTGAGTCGCTGCGTCATGAGCGTGAGGTTGCCGAGGGTGTGGAGGAGATGGTCGCGGCGCCGGGCCGCGGCGTCATCGGCGGCGATACGGCCGTCCGGATCCCAGCGCAGACGCCATTGCTTCGGCAGGAGGTGCTCGGCGGTGCCGACACCCCGCACGACGGGGGTCTCGGAGCGGCGGTGTCCGTGGGGGTAGCCGCGCTGTTCGTCTTCGACGGCCTCGAGGAGCATGCGCAGGCGGGCGCGGACGAGGGTGGTGTAGACGCGCTCGTCGACAAGCGCAGTACGCAGCTCGACGTCGTCGGGCCAGTAGGAGACGGTGGCGATCTGCGAGGCCAGGAGCTCCTCGATGGCGTCCCCCATGGCGGTGGGCTGCTCGGCGGCGGTGCGCAGAATCTGGTCGACGACGAAGCGGTTGGCGTCCTGCGACAGTTGAGC
This sequence comes from Actinomyces respiraculi, assembly GCF_014595995.2. Classification (NCBI taxonomy): domain Bacteria; kingdom Bacillati; phylum Actinomycetota; class Actinomycetes; order Actinomycetales; family Actinomycetaceae; genus Actinomyces; species Actinomyces respiraculi. Next base: position 185,351 of record NZ_CP063989.1, on the reverse strand, counting down.
ATCTCGAGGGCGGTCAGCTCGTCGGCGGGACGGGTGGAGGCGGCATGGAGTTCGGCGTAGCGGGCGGCCGCGACGGCCATGTCCTCCAGGACCGCCGTCTCCGCGCCATCAGTGGCGAGGGTGTGGCGCTTGAAGACGGCGAAGGTGACGCGGGCGGGGATGACGGTGCGGGTGCGGGCGGTGAGCCACCAGTTGAGGAAGGCGACGGAGCGGAACTGCATGGTGCGTCCCACCCCGATCTCCTCCTCCCAGAAGGGGGTCTCGAAGGGGGACCAGTAGCGCTCGTAGAGCTCCTCGGTGCTGCGGGCGTGGGAGTCGAGGCCCTGGAGGAGGAAGTTCTTGACGAGGCCCATCGCGGTGAGCGGGGTGCCGCGGGCGTTGAGGGTCTCGACGATGGCCTGGGCGTCTTCCTTGGTGTCGAGGCGGATGGTGACGAGGACGAGGCCCTTGGTGATGACGCCACGCAGGATGGTGGCCCGGCGCTCGAGGTCGGCCCGAGTGCGGCCCCGGTCGGGGCCGGGGCTGTCGGCAGCGCCGTCGGGTTCGGCACCATCGGGTTCGGCGAGCCAGGCGGCGATGGCCTGACGGAGGTAGGCGTCGGCCCGGGCGAAGGGGGAGTCGCGTGCGGCGGCGCCGTGGATGCTGCGGGCCGATGATAGGCCCGGGGTCCGCGCGGCACGGCACCGCGCACGGCTCAGCGTCGCGGGCCTGACCCAGGCATGCCAAGTCACCACACGTACCGTCAGCTCGTGGGAGCGGGAGGGCGCCCCGGCCGCTAAGGCCTCCCCTCTGGCGGCGACGGCGATGCCGGAGGCCTTCTTCCCGCGAGCGCCGGCGGAACCCGTCGCGCAGGAGGCCGTCTTCTTCCGTGCGCAACGGCGGGCCGGCGCCCCGTTGCTCAAGCGATCGACGTCGGTGGCATTCCTGAGCGCGGACTCCTACGGGGAGGTCACGCAGCGGCTGCACCTGCCGACCATCGACGTCCCGGTACTGGACGGCGACTCCCCGGAAGCCGCAGCCGGTGAGCTGCGCCGCGCCTGGCGCGTGGGGGCCTGGCGCGTGGGGACGGGACGCGCTGCCGAACCTCACCCAGCTCGCCGAGGCCCACGGCGTACACGTCGTGGGCCTGCCGGATCCGGAGGAGGAGGTGGACGCCTTCAGCTTCTGGTCCGATGGTCGCCCCTTCGTGGTCCTGGCACGGTCGAACGGCGGAGCGCGCGCTTCGACCTGGCGCACGAGCTCGGGCACCTCGTCATGCACTCCGACACGCGCAGCGGCGAGCACGTGACGGACCGTCGTCTGGAACACGAGGCGAACCGTTTCGCGGTCGAGCTCCTGGTGCCGCGGCAGACGCTTCGGGCGTGCGTGACGTCGTCGGTCGGCCTGGAGGCGCTGCGCACCAGGGGCGCGTCACCCGGGTCGTGGGCCGCATCGATAGGGCAGCGCCCCGAGGACGTCCGCGCCCTCACCTTCGGCCAGATGATGCTGGCGGTGTAGACGTCCAGACCCAATCCACCCCGCTCAGGCGGGCCGGTAGGTGAAGCGCTCCCAGCCCATCGCCTCGATATCGGCGGCCATGCGCTCGCACTGGGCGTCCCAGCCGGGGGCCGCCACTGGGAAGGTGCCGCTCGTGCCCCGCCCACGCGCCTGCTGCAGCGCGTAGACGCGCGCCCCGGCCTCGTGGACCCGGCGGGCGACCTCCACGGCGTCGTCGGCGGTGACGTCACCGGGCACGGCAGTGGTGCGCACCTCCATATCCGTGCCGGAGGCGAGCAGGACCTCAAGCGAGTCCCACACCTTCTGCGCGGCGTTCGGCCTGCCAACCACCTGCGCGTAGTGCTCGGGCAGGGCCTTGACGTCAAGACCCACCCAGTCGACGAGCCCGTCCTCCACCAGGTCCCGCAGGCGGCGCGGGTACATGCCGGCCGTGTGCAGACCCACCTGGAAGCCCATGTCCTTGACCTCGCGGGCGGCGTCGGCCAGGCAGTCCTGGCGCAGGGCCTCACCGCCGGTGAAGACGACGCCGTCGAGCAGCCCCCGCCGTCGGCCGAGCAGGTCACGGACCTCCTGCCAGGCGACGGCGCCGGGGGTGCGGGTGTCGATGAGGTCGCGATTGTGACAGTAGAAGCAGTTCCAGGGACAGCCCTGCGTGAAGATGGTCGCGGTGAGGTGGTCCGGCCAGTCCACGGTGGACATGGGAACGAGCCCCGCGATGACGAGGCAGTCAGCGGGGCGGGCGTTCGACGTCGGAACAGCGGCGGCGTGAGTCATGCTGCGATGAGGCCGACCCACCGTCGTCGGCCCCGGCGGTGGGGACGACGGCGGGGGCGTACCGCTCAGGCGCTCACGGCCGTCAGACGGGAGGTCGCCCGGCCGTGCCCGGTCGCAGCGCCCTCGGTGAACATCGTGCGCTCGGCGTACTCGCCCTTCTTGCCGATGTTGAAGGACTGCACCGGGCGGAAGTAGCCCATGACGCGCGTCCACACCTCGCACTCGACGGGCTCGGAGCCGGGGTGCAGCGCGGCGCACGTGGGGCAGGTCTGGTGCTCGCCGGCGAGGTAGCCGTGGGTCGGGCAGATCGAGAAGGTCGGCGTGATGGTGATGTACGGCGAGCGGAAGGCCGTGAGCGAGCGCCGCACGAGCTCCTTGCACGCCTGGGCCGAGGAGATGCGCTCGTTCATGTACAGGTGCAGGACGGTGCCGCCCGTGTACTTGGTCTGCAGCTCCTCCTGCATCTCCTGGGCGAGGAAGGGGTCGTCCGTGTAACCGACGGGCAGCTGGGAGGAGTTCGTGTAGTACGGGTTGGAGTCCGTGCCGGCCTGGAGGATGCCGGGCAGACGCTTGCGGTCCTCCTTGGCGAAGCGGTAGGTGGTGCCCTCCGCCGGCGTGGCCTCCAGGTTGTACAGATGGCCGGTGGCCTCCTGGACCTGAACCATGCGCTCGCGCACGTGGTCAAGCAGGCGCACGCACATGTCGTGCCCGCGCGGGTCGGTGAGGTCGTAGGCGTCGGCCGTGAAGTTGCGGACCATCTCGTTCATGCCGTTGACGCCGATGGTCGAGAAGTGGTTGTCGAGGGTGCCGAGCCAGCGCTTGGTGAAGGGGAACAGGCCCGCGTCGATGTGGTGCTGGATGACCACACGCTTGAGCTCGAGGGTGTCGGAGGCGATGTCGATGAGGCGATCGAGGGCGGCGACCAGGCCCGCCTCGTCGCCGGCGTGGAGGTAGCCCAGTCGCGCCATGTTGATGGTGACGACGCCGACGCTTCCGGTCTGCTCGGCGGAGCCGAAGAGACCGTTGCCCCGCTTGAGCAGCTCGCGCAGATCGAGCTGGAGACGGCAGCACATGGAGCGGATCATGCCCGGGTCGAGCTCGGAGTTGATGAAGTTCTGGAAGTAGGGCAGGCCGTACTTCGCGGTCATCTCGAACAGCAGGTCCGCGTTACTCGAGTCCCAGTCGAAGTCCTTGGTGATGTTGTAGGTGGGGATGGGGAAGGTGAAGACGCGCCCGTCGGCGTCACCTTCGGTCATGACCTCCATGAAGGCGCGGTTGATCATGGCCATCTCCTCGGCGAGCTCGCCGTAGGTGAAGTCGCACAGCTCGTCACCGATGAGGGGGTGCTCATCGGCGAGGTCGGCGGGGCAGGTCCAGTCGAAGGTGAGGTTGGTGAAGGGCGTCTGGGTGCCCCAGCGCGAGGGGACGTTGAGGTTGAAGATGAGCTCCTGCATGCACTGCAGGACCTCCTCGTAGGTCATGGCGTCCAGGCGGACGAAGGGCGCCATGTAGGTGTCGAAGGAGCTGAAGGCCTGGGCGCCGGCCCACTCGTTCTGCAGGGTGCCCAGGAAGTTGACGATCTGGCCGACGGCGCTGGAGAAGTGGCGCGGCGGGTTGCAGGCGATCTTGCCGGGCACGCCGTTAAAGCCCTGCTGGAGAAGGGACTTGAGGGACCAGCCGGCGCAGTAGCCGGCGAACATGTCGAGGTCGTGGATGTGGATGTCGCCAGTGCGGTGGGCGTCGCCGGCGGCCTGGGAGTAGATCTGGCTCAGCCAGTAGTTGGCGATGACCTTGCCGCTGGTGTTGAGGATCATGCCGCCCAGTGAGTAGCCCTGGTTGGCGTTGGCGTTGACACGCCAGTCGGAGCGGTCCAGGTACTCGGTGATGGTGGCGACGGCGTCGACGACGGGGCGCGAGCCGTGGGCGACGGCGGAGTCGGCTGAGCCGTGGGCTACGAGCTCGGGGTGGGCTGCTGCGAGGTGCGCGTCGGTCACGGGTCTCTCCATCGGTGCGGGGGTGGATCGTGGTTGTGCGGCGGTCGTCGGAGCGGGCCCTGTGCAGCGGCTCGGGGTGGTCCGGGGCGGCGTCGTCGGTCACGACACTACAACCGAAGTACACGGTTGTGACACATCATCCGGTGGTCAGAATGACCGTTGACCACAAGATGTTGTGGTGTAGCAAGATGCTCTCACAGGAACAGGCAGTCCTTTTCGCCTGTATTCCGCGGCAGGGGGAGGCGGCAACCCTGGGGTCGCATAAGTGATGGGCATCACATGATGGTGTCCTGGCGTGTCCGCGTGTCGCACCCAGGACAACGTAGGTGGCCACGGACAACGTGCTGCTCCGGTGTACTGAGCGGACAGCCCGGTTGAGGCACACAGGTGGTCCATCCAGCAATAGGTTGTCCTGCTGCACGCACGTCGCCCGACGGCGGGCTGTCCACCGGCGGCGGGCACGTTGTCCTGCTGCACGCCGTCGGCGGCGCTCACGTCACGTCAGCACACGAGAGGTCAGCACAACGTCCGATTCTCGACACTCGCCCGTGGTACCTTCCGATCACCGACACTCGTCCGAGAGGAAGAACCATGGCCGCACACGCCGCGCCTCAGCGCCTTCACCGCGAGGAGTCCGACGTCGCAGCACGGCTGGCCGCGCACGGACTCGCAGGTATCGACCTCCCCGCGATCTGTGTCGAGGGCTTCAAGGCGGCCCTCGCCCAGCACTCGCCGTTCGACCCCGTCACAGCCTTCGGGTACCAGCGTTGGGCCAAAATCGTTGAGGCCCTCCGAAGGGCACTGGATCAACGCAGCTGGCAGTCATTCGACGACGAGGGCGCCGCTCGGTCACTCTCGCCGCACGGACAGATCGTCATCGCGGCCGTTGGCGGCGACGAGGCGACCGGGACCGGGCGGCAGCCGTCGAACGCCCGGGCCAAGGGACGGGTGCTTGAGCGCGAGACCCGTGACAATGCCGAGGCTCTCAGCCTCTCACCCACACAGCAGGTCCTGTTTGACAGCAGGTTCCTCGGCGAGGACGCAGTACTCCGGGGGCGCCAGACGTGGATACTTCTGTACTTCTGGGACAAGGCCGCCCATAGCATCCGGTGCGAACTCTCCCTGCCCGTAGACCTGGAGGACGGCAAGGTGACACGGTGGGCCGAGCGCATCATTCTGCCCCCGGCCTCTCTGACGGACGTCGTCCTGGACGAGGCCCTCTCCGGCCAGCCGGACGACGATGTCGACTTCGAGATCCGGGCGATCTGATGCCGATCGACGGCGCACGGATCCGCGCGGCGCGGCACCGCTCCCGACTCAGCGCCGCCGGCCTGGCCAAGGCCTGCGGCGTGAGCGAACGTTCCGTTGGCTCATGGGAGCGGGCGGGCGCCCCGACGGCGAAGGTCCCCCTCCTGGCGGCGGCGACGGCCATGCCGGAGACCTTCTTCTTGCGCGCCCCGGCGGAGCCCGTGGCGCAGGAGGCGATCTTCTTCCGCGCACGACGTCGCGCGGGCGCCTCGTTGCTCGGGCGATCGACGGCGGTGGCCTTCCTGGGAGCGGACTTCTACGGGGAGCTCATGCAGTGCCTACGCCTGCCTGCCGTTGACGTCCCGGCACTGGACGGCGCCTCCCCGGAGGAGGCTGCCGCTGAACTACGCCGCACCTGGCGCGTGGGCACGGACGTGCTTCCGAACCTGACCCGGCTCGCCGAGGCCCACGGGGTGCGCGTCGTCGGCCTGCCGGACCCGGAGGAGGACGTGGACGCCTTCAGCTTTTGGTCCGAGGGGCAGCCCTTCGTGGTCCTGGCGCGGTCGAAGACGGCCGAGCGCGCGCGATTCGACTTGGCGCACGAGCTCGGGCACCTCGTCATGCACTCCGACACACTTGACGAGCGCGTGACGGACCGCCAGCTGGAACACGAGGCGAACCGTTTCGCAGCCGAGCTCCTGGTGCCGCGGCAGACGCTTCGGGCGAGCGTGACGTCGTCGTCGGTCGGCCTGGAGGCACTGCTGGACCTCAAGACACGATTCGGCGTGTCCGCACGGGCGATGGCCTACTCGCTCAAGGACGCGGGCCGTCTGTCCGACTGGGCGACGCGCCAGGTCCTCGTCGAACTCGAGCGCCGGGGCTTTCGCGCGGGAGAGCCCGGCAGCCACCTGACTTGGGAACGGTCGCGGGTCTTCGACGCACTGCCGGAGATGCTGCGCGCGAGGGGCATGTCGCCGGGGTCGTGGGTCCGCGCGATCGGGCAGCGCCGCGACGACGTCCACGCCTTCACCCTCGGCCAGATGATGCTGGCGGTGTAGGGGCCCGGACGACGGCCGCCATGGCGCAGTGACGACGAGGAGGAGCTACTTCCGGCGACGTCCTGAAGGTCCTGCGCGCCTGAGACCCCCTCTCACCACCGCCCCCAACTCCCTCGGTTTGCTGTCGGGAGTGCGGTGTTGTGTCGTTGTGGTGTCGTGGGGCATTGGTGGCGGTTCTGCCTCAAGGGCGTTGGTGGCGGTTTGGGGGTTTGTGGGGGTGGGGTTTCTGGTTGGTCGTGGTGGTGGTGTGCTCCGGCACCCTGCCGTGCTGAGCCCGTGACGGTTTGAGCCTGGTGCCGGCATCCGTCGGCGGTCGGCCGGCGAGGCTGGGGGCGTGCCCCGCGGGGTGGCGGCAGGGGGGTGTGCACGCTCATGTGACGGTTGTTAACGGTTGCACTGGGGTTTGCGGTGGTGGCCCAGGCTCCCATGTGCGCGGGCGGCCTTCGTGCACATGGGAGCCGGCGCGCTGGAGGGCACCGGTCGACAAACCCTAGCAATGGCGCCGTTGCCGACGGCTGTCGAAAACTGTGAGCGTGCAAGCCCCACCCCCGGGCCCCGTGGCGCCCGCGCGCACCGTGCTGGTGTGATCACCAGGATCTCCTCCAGGGCGCTCTCACCGCGGCGGACTTGGGCACACACACAGCAACAACCCCCGAGCGCCGCCAATGTCCTGAGGCTCGAAACGCCGCCAATGTCCTGACACAGAACTGCCACCGACGTCCTGAGACACCACAACGGCGTTTGGCCGTACGTTGGAGAGCAATCCGAGGAGTTCGAGGCGGTACGGCACACGAGGCGGTACGGCACACTGGCACCCGTGCCGTCCTCTCCCGTTCCGTCCCCCGCGCCGCACCCGCCGGCACGCGACCTCACGGGCCTGCTGGAGTCCATCGGCGCGCGCGACGGGCGCCTCATCCACCTTGAGCGCACCCCCGCCCGTCCCGGGCGGCACGGCCACTGGCCCGTCTGGGCGGATGCGGACCTTCTGGCCGCCTACGCGCGCCTGGGCGTCACTCGCCCCTGGTCGCACCAGGAGCACGCCGCCAACGCCGTGCACGGCGGCCGCCACACGGTCCTCGCCACCGGCACCGGCTCGGGCAAGTCACTGGCCGCCTGGCTGCCGGCCCTCTCCGACGTCCTGGCCGCCCAGCGTTTAGACGGCGACGCCCCGTCCGCACGAATCTCCTCCTACGGGCAGCGCCCCACCACCCTGTACCTGTCCCCCACCAAGGCCCTGGCCGCGGACCAGGCCGCCGCTCTGGAGCGGCTCGTCCACGAGCTCGAGTCCCTCCAGCGCGAGGCCGGCACCCCCGCCGGGTCGGTGCGCACCGTGCGCACGGGCACCTGCGACGGCGACACCCCCCTGCCCGAGCGGGACTGGGCCCGGGCGCACGCCGACGTCGTGCTCACCAACCCCGACTTCCTGCACTTCTCCCTGCTGCCCGGCCACGAGCGGTGGAACCGCTTCCTGCGGTCCCTGCGCTACGTCGTCATCGACGAGTGCCACGCCTACCGCGGTGTCCTTGGCGCGCACGTCGCCCTCGTCATCCGCCGCCTGCTGCGGCTCGTGCGGCGGCTGCGCCCGGACGGCCTGGGGCCCGTCGTGCTGTGCGCCTCGGCGACCGCCGCCGAGCCCGCACTGACAGCGGCGCGCCTCATCGGGCTCGAGGAGTCCGCCGTCGTCGCTGTCACCGACGACGGCGCCCCCACCGGTGAGCACACCCTCGCTCTGTGGCAGCCGGCCCTGCGCGACCCGTGGGCAGCCTGGGAGGGCAGCGAGCCGGGCGGGCCGGGCGCCGTCGGCACACCGGAGATGACAGCCGGGCCGGACTCCGACGACCCGACCGAGGATCCGTCGGCGCGGCGCTCGGCCGTCGTCGAGGCGGCCGAGCTGCTCGTCGACCTCATGAGCGTGGGTGCGCGGGCGCTCGTATTCGTGCGTTCGCGTCGCAGCGCGGAGGTGGTCGCCGAGCGCGCCCGTCACAGCCTGGGCCTGAGCATGCCCGAGCTGGTGCCGACGGTGCGCGCCTATCGGGGCGGCTACCTGCCTGAGGAGCGGCGCGCGCTCGAGCGCGACCTGCGGGCCGGCGCCCTGCGCGCCCTGGCCACCACCAACGCCCTCGAGCTCGGCATCGACGTCACGGGACTGGACGCCGTCCTCATCGCCGGCTGGCCGGGTACGCGCGTGAGCCTCGGCCAGCAGGCCGGGCGCGCCGGCCGGGCGGGCTCGCGCGGGGTGGCCGTGCTCATCGCCTCCGACAACCCCCTGGACAACTACCTCGTCCACCACCCCGAGGAGGTCTTCGCCGCCCCCGAGGCCACGGTCTTCGACCCGGCGAACCCCTACGTCCTGGCCCCGCACCTGTGCGCCGCCGCCAGCGAGTCGCCCCTGCGCGTCGAGGACCTGGCCCTGTTCGGGCTGCCGGACGAGTCCTTCCTTGAGGACCTGGCCGCGCGCGGCGCGCTGCGTCGTCGGCCCACGGGATGGTTCTGGAACACGGGCCTGCCCGGCCGCGCCCAGGACCTCACCAGCCTGCGGGGCGACGGACCACCGGACGTTCCGGTGGTCGAGGCCGCCACCGGCACCGTCATCGGCACGGTGAACGGGGCCGCGGCCGACTCCACAGTCCACGAGGGGGCTATCTATGTCCACCAGGGACGCAGCTACGTCGTCGACGCGCTCACCGAGGAGGCCGCCGTCGTCACCGAGAGGCGGGCCGTCGGCTACCGCACGCGGGCCCGCGAGCACACGAGTGTGCGCATCATCGCCGAGCGCGAGCGCCAGCAGTGGGCCGACGGCGTCACCTGGTCCTTCGGGTCCGTGGAGGTCACGAGCCAGGTCGTCGGCTACATCACGCAGGCGCTGCCCGGCATGGAGGTCATCTCCCAGCACGGCCTGGACATGCCTGAACGCGTCCTGCCGACGGCCTCGGTGTGGTGGACGGTTCCCGCCCGGCTCACCGAGGCCGCGGGGCTCACGCCCGCCGAGCTGCCCGGGGCTCTGCATGCGGCCGAGCACGCGGCCATCGGGATGCTGCCACTGCTGGCGACCTGCGACCGCTGGGACATCGGCGGGCTGTCCACGGCCGTGCACCCGCAGACGATGGTGCCCACCGTCTTCGTGCACGACGCCCAGGCGGGTGGGGCCGGCTTCGCCGAGCGCGGGTACAGGGCCGGGCGCGAGTGGCTGACGGCGACGCTTGCCGTCATTGAGGGCTGCGGCTGCGCGGCCGGCTGCCCGTCCTGCGTGCAGTCGCCCAAGTGCGGCAACAACAACGAGCCCCTGGACAAGGCCGGGGCGGCCGTGCTGCTGCGGCTGCTGCTGGCCGCCGAGGTCGCGCGCGGCGCGGCACCTCAGTGACTCGCCGATCAGCCGGTCAGCGACGGCTGAAGACCTCAGCAACCTGTGGGTTCTGGTCGAGGTAGCCGTTAAGGACGTCGCGGGCGACGTTGACGGAGTCGACCAGCGGGTGCGAGGCGAGGGCGCGCCACGCCAGGGTGCGGTCACCGCTGAGGGCGGCGTCGACGACGAGCTCCTCACAGCCCTTGACCGTTGTCACCAGCCCCAGCTCGGGGCCGCCGAGGGTGGCAACCCTCTGGGGGTGGACACCCTCGGCGTCCACCACGCAGGGCACTTCGATGACGGCGTCCTCACGCAGCTGGGGGATGATGAGGCCTGCGCCGTCAGCCGCGTCGGCGTTGCCGACGTCGAGAATCATGCGCGCGCTCGCCCCGGTGGACACGGCCGTCATGAGGTCGAGGGCCACCTGCTGGTAGCCCCCTCCGGCGATGTCCTCCTCACGGCGCCCTGCGCGCTCGGACTCGTCGCGCGACTCGGCCATGTAGGTGGCCTCGCGCTCGCTGTGGGCCTCGATCCACAGCCGGCCGGCACTACCCGGCTCCTTCTCGGCGGCCTCGTAGAATGCACGCTGCTGGCGCTCGAGGAACTCTCCGCGGGTGTGCTCCTCGGCCAGGATCCGGGCCACGGACTCGCGGTTGAGGTAGTAGTAGAAGAGGTACTCGTTGGGGAGCATTCCGAGCGTGCGGATCCAGTCGACGCCGATGGTGCGGGCCTCCTCGATGTGGTCGAGGGCAGCGTCGTCGGCGATGAGCCCCGGCAGGCGCTCCTGTCCGCCGAGACTCAGGGACCGCAGCCAGCCGAGGTGATTGAGGCCCACGTAGTCGAAGTCGACGGTGTCCCCGGCCGCGCCCCCGATCACCGAGACACGGGCCGGGTCCGCGCCGAGGGCGGCGGTCACGCGGCGCACGAGGCCGATCGGGGTGTCGCAGATACCGACAACGCGCGCACCGAGGACCGTGCGCATCGCCTGGGTGATGATGCCGGCGGGGTTGGTGAAGTTGATGACCCAGGCCTCGGGGGCAAGGTCCCTCACCGCGCGTGCGAGCGCCATGGCTGGCGGGATCGTGCGGAAGGCGTAGGCATAGCCGCCCACGCCGACCGTCTCCTGGCCGAGGACGCCGTGGGCAAGGGCGACACGCTCGTCGACGACACGGCCGTGGGCGCCGCCGACGCGGATCGCAGAGAAGATGAAGTCGGCCCCGGCGACGGCCTCGCGCAGGTTCGTCGTCGAGGTGATGGTGGGGGCCTGCGGATAGTCGAGGTCGGTGAGCACGGCGCGCATGACGTCGAGGCGGCGCTGCGAGGAGTCGTACAGGCACAACTCGTCGACGATGAGCCCCGGGTAGGTGCCGGTACCGGCGCGCGCCTGGGCCAGGACCTCGGCGACCTGGGGGACTCGGAACCCGCCTCCACCGGCGATGACGAGCTTCATGCGAGCACAACCTCCGTGCTGGTGCCCGCCAGCGTGTCCAGCGGAGCGGTTGAGGGATCGGCCGTGGTGATGACGGCCTGAAGGTCGGTGACGGGAAGGACCGGCAGGAGGCCCGACCCTGGGAACTTATCGGCTGTCGCGACCAGGACGGTGCGCTCGGAGGCGGCTCGGATGGCGTGCTTGATCGGCACCTCGGTGCCGGTGGAGTCCATGACGGTGCCGTCCGTGCGCAGCCCGGAGGTGCCCAGGAAGGCGATGTCGGCGCGCAGCTGGGCGAGGGCCTGCTGGGTGAGCGCGCCCACGAGTGAGAGGTAGGAGGAGCGCAGCAGCCCGCCGAGGACGATGAGCTCGACGTCGTGGTCCCCGCGCAGCTCATCGACGACGGCGAGGGATGCGGTGACGACGGTGATGGAACGGCCTCGCAGGTGGCGGGCGACAGCGGCACAGGTCGTACCGATGTCGAGGACAACGACGTCGCGGTCCTTCACCATGGCGGCGGCCGCCGCGCCGACGCGGTCCTTCTCGTCTGCGGCGCGGGCGGCCACCTGGGGGAAGGGCAGGTCGTCGGCCTCGGGGGCGCCACCCCCGCGCACGCGCTGCAGCAGCCCCGCCTTGTCCATCTGGTTGAGGTCCCGTCGGATCGTCGAGGGTGAGACCTCAAGGTGCTCGGCGAGCTCGCCGACGGAGGCGCCGCCGTGCGCGCGCACCATCTGGAGGATGACGGACTGGCGTTGCTGAGCGATCATGATCATAGAGTAGCGTGATTCGATCGCTATTTCAGTCAAAGCTGAGCAAAATCATCTATATATGTGCAGAAGCGTTGTAGACTAGGACCCACGCCTTGTGATGCAGGTCGCTCAGGCGGGAAAGGGGGAGCCATGATGGCCCAGGCAGCCGCCCCGGGTGGTGCACCAACCGCCCTCCTGCCGATGGCGCCCAGCACGGCGCACCCCGTCGTCGCCGTCGGCCCCGTCTTCCTCGACGTCATCATGACCGGCCTCAGCCACGCCCCGCGGCCGGGCGAGGAACAGTGGGTGAGCGGCTGCGCCCTCATGCCCGGTGGCGCCGCCAACCAGGGCGTCGCACTCGCCCGGCTCGGGCTGCCCACAGCCCTGCTCTGCTACCTCGGCACCGACGCCGCCGGCACCCTGGTCCGCTCCATGCTCGAGCGGGAGCACATCGACCTGGGCTGGACGGACGCCGTCGAGCAGCAGAACGTCACCACATCCCTCGCCTTCGACGGCGACCGTGCCATGACCACCGTCGGGCGCGACGACGCCCCCTCGCTCGCCGCCTTCGCCCAGGCGAGCACAGTCCCGTCCGCCGTCGTCACCGACCAGCGGGCCGTCACGGCCGACGCCGCCATCCTGACCGCCTGGCGCAGCGACAACCCGCGCCCCTGCGTCGTCTCCGACGTCGGCTGGGACCCCGCCGGAGCCTGGGACCCCGCGGACCTGGCTCGACTCGACCTCGTGGACGTCTTCACCCCCAACGAGGGTGAGGCGACGCGCTACACCCGCACGACCACCGCCGAGCAAGCGGCCTGCGCACTGGCCGAACGGGTCCCCCTGGCTGTGATCACCCGCGGCGGGCACGGCGTCGTCGCCTGCGATGGCAGCACGCTCGTCACCCTCCCGGCAACACCCGTGCGCCCCGTGGACACGACAGGAGCAGGCGACTCCTTCACGGCGGGGCTCGTCTGGGCGCTGTCCCACGGGCTGGGCCTGCGGGCGGCGCTGAGCGCGGGCTGCCTGACCGCCTCCTGCACCCTCGGGCGTCCCGGCGGCTCGGCCAACGCACCAACCCTCACCGAGGTCGCAGCCCACGCCGACTCACTCGATCTCAGTGACGACTACGACCTCACCCTCCTCGACCTCATCAACCGCACCACGAACTCGACCAACCGCTGACCCCACCACCGACCGCGGAGCCCACCGACGCGCCCCGCGCCACCCAGTCAAGGAGAAGACCATGAGCCCCCGTCCCATCCCACCGACCTCGCAGGCGCTGCGCCTGGCCACCACCCGCAGAGGCTTCCTCGTCTCCACGGGCGCCCTCGCTGCGACAGGCGCCCTCGCCGCCTGCGCACCCGGTTCCTCGGGAGGCTCCGCCAGCCCCGGTTCCGCCCCCATGGAGGTCACCACCGATATCGCCTCCCTGCCCGAGCAGACGCTCGTCGTGTGGGACCAGGAGGTCCGCGGCGGCCAGAACGAGCAGATGGAGAGGCTCAATGCGGCCTTCATGACAACGTACCCGAACATCACGATCGAGCGGAACTCGCAGTCCTTCGACGACCTGCAAACCACGCTGCGCCTGGCGCTGACCGGCGACGACGCCCCCGACGTCGTCGAGGCGAACAACAGCCGCAGCACCATGGGCCAGTTCGTCGCCGCCGGCCAACTCGTGGCCCTCGACCCGTGGATCGAGGCCTACGGCTGGCACTCCTCCTACTCGCCGTCGATCCTCAGCTACTCCTCCTACTCCGAGGACGGCAGAGTCTTCGGCGAGGGCAGGCTGTGGGGACTGCCCCAGGTCGGGGAGTCCGTCGGCATCTACTATTCAGCCTCGCGCCTGGCCGAGCTCGGCATGGACCTGCCGGTCACCTGGGAGGACTTCACCGAGGGCCTGAGGACCATTAAGGATGCGGGCAAGACCCCCCTCATGCTGGGCAATGTCGAGAAGTGGCCCGCCCTGCACGTCTTCGGCCCCGTCCAGGGCGCCCACGTCGACCCGCGAACCATCCGCGCCCTGGGCTTCGGCAACGCCGGCGCCTCCTGGAGCACCCCCGAGAATCTCGCCGCCGCCGCCGAGATCCAGGCCTGGGCCACCAGCGGTTACTTCAATGAGGGTTTCAACGGCGTCGACTACGACACCGTCTGGCAGGACTTCTCAACCGGCACAGGCGTCTACCTCATCGCCGGCTCCTGGCTGGCCCCGGACCTCGAGGCCGTCATGGGCGAGGACGTGCGCTTCATGCTCCCGCCCAAGGCGCAGGGCATGAGCACGGTGGCGACCACCGGCGGCACCGGACTGCCCTTCGCCATCACCTCCGCGGCGAAGGACAAGAACGTCGCCGCCGCCTACATCAACTTCATCACCAACGCCGACGCCATGAAGGCTCTGGCCCAGACCGGCAACGTGCCGGTCAACGACACGGCCTCCTTCACCACCGAGGCCACGAGCGTCGTCAACGACGTCATGACCGCCTTCGAGGAGGTCACGACCTCGGGCGACGTGCTGCCCTACCTCGACTACGCGACCCCGACCTTCGACCAGGTCATGGGCGACGCCCTCCAGATGCTGCTCGACAACCGCTCGACCCCGCAGGAGTTCCTCGACTCCCTCGAGGCCGCCTACACGGAGTTCACGGGCGCCTGAGCGCCGACGGCCCGTGCACAACCATCCGCGGGCCGGGCGCCGACGCACCGGCGCCTGGCCCGCCCCCATCACCCGAGGTTCACCGATGACCGCTCAGACCACGCCGTCGGCGACGGCCAGACCGCCCCGCGAGCGCAGAAGGCTGTCGACCAGGCGCAGCCACGTCGTCGTCTCCATCGCGCTGCTGGCACTGCCCGTGCTCGTCTACGCGCTGTTCATGCTCTACCCGCTGGCGCGGGTGGTGCAGCTGTCCTTCTACCAGTGGGACGGCCTGAGCCTCGGTACCTGGGTGGGGCTCGACAACTACCGGACCACCTTCACCGACGGGCGCCTCGTCGGCGCCTTCGTCCACGCACTCGTCCTCATCGTCTTCTACGCCGTCCTGCCGCTGGCGATCGGCCTGGTGCTCGCCAGCCTTCTGGCGCGGTCGCAGGTGCGGGGCACCGGCTTCTTCCGCACGGTCGTGTTCCTGCCGCAGGTCATCGCGATGGTCGTCCTGGCAGTGTCGTGGCGGAGAATCTACGCACCGGACGGCCTGCTCAACTCCGGTCTCAGGCTCATCGGACTCGACGCCCTCACAAGGTCCTGGTTGGGCGACTTCGACACAGCGCTCATCGCCGTCGGCCTCATCGGCACGTGGGTGAGCACCGGGCTCGTGACGGTCCTGCTCATGTCCGGTATCGCCGGCATCCCGAAGGACTACTACGAAGCCGCCATGCTCGACGGCGCCGGCTGGTGGCGCCGCTTCTGGTATGTGACGGTCCCCGGCGTGCGCGCCGAGATCCTCGTGTCCCTCACGCTCACGGTCATCGCTGCCCTCAAGACCTTCGACCTGGTGTACGTCACCACCTCCGGCGGACCGGGGACCTCGACGACTGTGCCCTCCTACGAGGTGTACAACCAGGCTTTCCGGCTCGGCCAGGTGGGCACGGCCTCCTCGCTAGCGGTCGTTCTCACACTGGTCATCTTCGTCATCAACCTCACCATCAACCTGCTCGGGGAGCATGAGCGATGAGCACAAGCCGCACCGAGAGGGTCGTCAGCAGCATGGTCCTGCTGCTCTTCGCGCTCCAGGCACTCGTCCCCGTCCTGTACATCGTCGTTCTGGCGCTGAGCTCCGAGAAGATCGGCGATGCCTCGTGGGGCCACCTGGACAACTTCGCGACCGCCTGGGAACAGGGTCACTTTTCCCAGTACATGACGAACTCGGTGCTCATCGCCGTGCTCGTCGTCTGCCTGGCTCTCGTGCTCTCACTCATGAGCGGCTACGTGCTGGGCAGCCTGCGCCCCAGGGGTGCCGACCTCATCTTCTACGTGTTCCTCATCGGCATCATGGTGCCCTCGGAGGCGATCGTGCTGCCCCTGTTCTTCGACATGCGCGCCCTCGGCCTGACGGACACGATCTGGGCTGTGGCGCTACCCCAGACGGCCCAGTCGCTGGCCTTCGGCACCTTTTGGATGCGCGCCTTCTTCCGCGGCGTGGACCCGGCCATCCTCGAGGCTGCCCGCATCGACGGGGCGACCGATGCGCGGATCCTCGTGTCGATCCTGCTGCCCATCGGCCGACCCGCGATCGTCACCCAGGTGGTACTGACCTTCATGTGGACGTGGAACGACTTCCTCATCCCG
This sequence comes from Actinomyces respiraculi, assembly GCF_014595995.2. Taxonomy (NCBI): domain Bacteria; kingdom Bacillati; phylum Actinomycetota; class Actinomycetes; order Actinomycetales; family Actinomycetaceae; genus Actinomyces; species Actinomyces respiraculi. The sequence goes on along the minus strand of NZ_CP063989.1, from coordinate 168,980 downwards.
CTGGTGATGAGCCCATCGGGGCGGATGCGCACCGCACCGCTGGGTCTGGCCTTCTTCCAGGGCCAGTACACGCAGGGCACGACGCTGCTCGCGGCGGGCGCCGTGCTCGTCGCGCTGCCGGTGGTACTGCTGTACCTCGTCCTGCAAAAGCAGTTCATCTCCGGCATGACCGACGGTGCCGTCAAGGGCTGAACTCCGGCGGCACGCGGCCGGGGCGACGGCGGGGTGGCCGGCCCCGGCCACCTGGCGCTCGTGCGACACGACACCCACGGCCTGCACCGCTTACTCGGCCGGACCGGCCCGGGCCGCTGCGGACGCCGCGCGCCCGACCCCCAGCACGCTCACGCCGACGACGACCCGCACCGTCACGTCCTCGCCCTCCACGGTGCAGCCGGTGAGCACGGCCCCGTTGGCCTCGGCAACCTGCCGCGCCACCGAGCACGGCTCGGCCGGGGCGAGGATCGAGCTCAGTGCCGTCGCCCCGCCCAGCGCGGCGAGGTCCGCGGCCAGGCGCGCCCGGCCCGCAGCCGCCTGAGCCTGCATGAGCGCGGTCGCGCCGACGGCGAGGACGAGCAGGACGGCGATGATCGCAAGCGCCATGACGGTCCCCGACCCGTGCTCACCACCGTGGCGTGGCCCGTATTCACCAACGCGAATGAACCCGCGCTCATCACCACAGCGGGACCCGCGCTCCGGCCGGGCCCGCCGTGCTCCGGCGCTCATGGCCCGTCCCGTTGCTGTGCTCAGGGCCTGCCGTGCCCCGGCACTCATGGCGGGCCCGGCTCGGTCCAGGCGCAGGCACGGCTGCGCGCGTACACCCCCGCAGCGCCCAGGGGACCGGGCACCGCGCGACTGGCACTCACGCAGGTCAGGCCACCTTCCGTTGACACGCTCAGCTCGACCTCGCCCGCCGCACGCAAGGCGGGTCCGGTCAAGTCGGTCTCACCGATGGCTGCGGCCCGTGCGGCCACACGGGCGGCGTCGGCCACTCGTAGCTGGGTCACGCCGGCGCTCACGCCGGACAGGACGAGGATGAGCACGATGGCGACGGCCGGCATGGTCACGGCGGTCTCCGCCGTGACCATGCCGTGCTCATCGCCGCCGGGCGGGTGCGACGGCGCCCGCCCCACCTGCTCGCGCCGTGCCCGTGGGGTCCCCCAGGATCGGCGCACAGCTCAGCCGATCGACAGGGCCGACTCGATGAGGCTCTGGATGAGCCCACTGATGGAGCCGGATCGGATGACGGCGAGCAGCAGGCCTGCGAAGGCCGCCGCGGCAAGGGTGCCGATGGCGTACTCGGCGGTCGCCATACCGGCCTCCCCGCCGGGGTCGGCGGTGCCGTCCGGCGCAAACCGGGCACAGGGGCCCTCAGTGCTCAGGTGCCGACCGAGATGGCCACCCGACTCAGGGTGGGCCAGCAGCCATGAGATGCGCACGGCGTCCAGGACGCGGCGCGCGGGAGCGCGGGTAGTGGTGGGCATGTCTCCTCCTGAGAGTCAGAGACAGCGGCCCCGCTCAGATCCGGGTCCGCCGTCCGCGGGCGGCCTTGCCCGCCTGCTCAGACTGACTCAGCTGCCTCCTGCGGCGCACGGCGCCTTCGCCCACCTGTGGACTCAGGTGTCACGGCGGGCCCCTGTGGTGCCCGGGCCCCGTGAGTGCTCAGGCCGGACGGCAGTAGATGAGGTCACGGTCCTCGTGGGTGCCGACGGCGAAGACATGCTCACCGACCTCTGAGAAGCCGAAGCGCCGGTAGAAGCGCTGGGCACCGATGTTGTTCTCCCACACGCCGAGCCACAGCACGCGCGGGCCGTCGGCCAGGAGCCACTGCATCGCCGCGCTCATGAGGGCGGCGCCACGGGCCCCACCCTGGTAGGGACGCCGCAGGTAGAGACGTTTGACCTCACCGTCACCGGGACGCACGTCCTCGTGCTCGAGGTCGCAGGGGCCGGCGAGCACATAGCCGACGGCCGTGGCGACGCCGTCGTCCTCCTCCTCGCACAGCAGGAAGCAGTGGGCGGGGTCGTCGAGAAGAGCGGAGAGGGCGGCCTCGGAGTAGGTCTCGGCGAGGAAGGCTTCCAGGTCCTCGGGGGCGTAGAGGTGGGCGAAGGTCTCGCAGAAGGTCTCGACGGACAGGGCCTGGAGCACGGGAAGGTCCGCGTGGGTGGCCGGGCGGATGTTCATGAGGGCATTGTGCTCAGGCACCGGCCACGGGTGTAAGAGCCGGGCGCCCGCTCAGCCCGCAAGCAGGTCGCGGATCTCCTCAGCCGTGAGCGAGGCCCGCACCGGGGCCTCACCGCCCTCGATGACGCGGGCGAAGAGGTCGGCCTTCTTCTCCTTCAGGGCCATGACCTTCTCCTCGATGGTGCCCGCGCACACGAGCCGGTAGACGAGCACCGGCCGGTCCTGGCCGATGCGGTGCACGCGGTCGACCGCCTGCTCCTCCACCTGCGGGTTCCACCACGGGTCGAGCAGGAACACGTAGTCGGCCTCGGTGAGGGTCAGGCCAAAGCCCCCGGCCTTGAGCGAGATGAGGAAGACGTCGCCCTCGCCGGCCCGGAACCGGGAGATGACCGTGTCACGGTCCGTGGTGGAGCCGTCCAGGTAGAGCACGCGCAGGCCCGCCCCCGTCAAGACCTCCTGGACACCGCGCAGGTAGCGTGTGAACTGGCTGAAGACGAGGGCTTTGTGTCCCTCGGCGATGATGGGTCGCAGGGTGTCGAGCAGCAGCTCGGCTTTCGCGGCGGGCCGACGCCGCGCGCGTGCGCTCTCCCCGGCCACCTGCCCGGGCACGCCGGCCACCCGCCCAGCCTCCTGCCCGGCCGCGCCGCCCGCCTCACCGGCCACGCCGGCCTCATCCCCGGCCGCGTCCTGCTCGTCCTGCTCGTCCTGCTCGCCCTGCTCGCCCATCGCGACGAGCTCGGGGTCGAGCGCCATCTGGCGCAGGATGGTCAGCGAGCGCAGGGCGCTGAAGCGGGCCTGGGCGGTGTCGTCCTCAAGCAGGCCCATGACCTTCTGCCGCTCGCGGATGAGCCTGAGCTCGTAGGCGCGCCGGTGCGCGGGGCTGAGCTCGACGCTCAGAATCTGCTCGGTCTTGACCGGCAGGTCGACGGCGACCTGTTCCTTGGTGCGGCGCAGCATGAAGGGGCCGATGCGGCGGCGCAGGTCCGCCAGGCGTTGGGAGCCCGCGGCTCCCCCGCGCTCGATGGTGCGCCGGTAGAGGTCGTTGAAGCGCTCGGGCCCGGGCAGCAGTCCAGGAGCGCTGACGCTCAGCAGGCTCCACAGGTCCATGAGGGAGTTCTCCAGCGGTGTGCCGGTGACCACCAGGGCGCAGGGCGTGCGCAGGCGCCGCACGGCCCGGTAGGTGGCGGAGGCGTGGTTCTTGATGAACTGGGCCTCGTCGAGCACCACCCAGGACCAGTCGACGCCGGCCCAGTCCTCCTCGTTCAGGCGCACGATCGTGTAGCTGGTGACGACGACGTCTGCGCCGGCAGTCTCTTGTGCGAGCGCGGTGCCGCGCGCGGAACGGGTGCGGGTGACGGCACGCACGTCCAGGTCCGGGCAGAAGCGCCGGGCCTGCTCCACCCAGGCCCCGACGACACTCGTGGGTGCGACGACGAGCACCGGCGGGCGGAGTGCGTCGGTCTCCTCAGCCATGCGCTGGACCTCGGCGAGGACCTGCACGGTCTTGCCCAGCCCCATGTCGTCCGCGAGCACACCGCCCAGGCCCGCGCTCCTGAGCAGGTGCAGCCAGCGGTAGCCCTCATGCTGGTAGGGGCGCAGGCTCGCGCGCAGTCCCTTGGGCGCAGCCAGCTCGACGACTCCGGGTGTCGCCGCCTCGCCCGCCCCAGGCGCTGCCGACTCGCCCGCCCCGGGCGCTGCCGACTCGCCCGCCCCGGGCGCTGCCGACTCGCCCGCCCCGGGCGCTGCCGGCTCACCGGCCCCACCCTCCATCGTCGCCAGGAGGCGCTCAACGCTCTCACGCCAGCGCTGCGCGGTCTCACCCACGACGCCCATCTCCACCAGCTGGGCGTAGTAGCCCGCCTGGTAGGCGGTCACGCTCATGGCACCCGGGTCCTTGGCGTGCGGCTCGGCCAGCTCGCGCCCCTGCTCCATAAGGGCCGCGAGCCGGTGCACCTCAGGACGGTCCACCTCGATCCAGGCGCCCGAGTCGAGAAGGATCTCCTTGTCCCCGTTGGCCACGGCGGCGATGAGGCGCTCGATGGGCACCTGGTCCTCACCGACGTGCACGCGCACGCGCAGACTGAACCAGTCGGGCCGGTCCTCCTCCTCGCTCACCTGCGTCGTCACGACGAGCTCGCCCTCGGCGGCGCGGTAGTCCGGGACCTCGCCGACGACCTCGACCTCGAGGCCGTCGAGCGCCTCAAGCACCGGCAGACTGCGGACCACGAAGCGGGCGGTCTCAATACCGCTCATGCACCTGGAGTGCCACAGCAGGCCATGCTCGGCAGCCAGCGGAATGAGCAGGGTGAAGGCCTGGTGGGCCGCGCGCCGCTCGGCGGGCAGGTCCCGGGCAACCGGTCGGCTGATCTCACGCGTGGGCGGCATGGCAACGTCCTCCTGCCCGCGCCCCGCCCCCGCTCGGGCCGGGCGCTCGCGCCCGCCCGGCGCGGCGGCGTCGCCCTCACTCGTGAGGTCGCCCAGCAGGACCTCGCGGCGCAGCTCACCGTCGGCAGTGAGGTAGCGCATAAGCCAGTCGGTGCGGGCCCGGTGGGTGGTGCCGTCGACCGTCACCCGCAGGACCGGGGTCACGACGGTGGCCTCGGGCACCACAACCCCCTCGGTCACTCGCAGCACGGGAACGGCGCGCATGAGCCGCGCCATGTGCTCGGACTCGAAGCGTGGCACGTCAGCCTCCGGCACGACGACGCGGCGTTCGCAGTCCACGAGCAGGCGGGCAAGGACCTCGTCCGGGGCGGGCTCGACCGGCATGAGGATGAGCCCGTCCGGGGTGGAGGCGGCGAAGGCGTGGACCGGCTGCCCGACCGGCTCGAGGGCGAGGGCGGGGCCATCCGCCGGGCGGGCCCGCCGCAAGGCCTCGACCTGGGAGACGTCGACCTCGGGGAGGATGATGAGGGAGCCGTCCTCCTGCCGCTCGATGCTCACCCCTGCACGCAGCCCCGACTGGATGATGACCGGTGCACCGCCGTGCTGGGCGGTGGTGAGGGTCAGGCCCGCGTCGAGGGCGCGGCGCAGGGCGTCCCACACGCGGGGCGGGACGTCGTCGAGACTCACGCGCTCGTCCTCGTAGTAGAAGCCGGCCGGGGACATGCGGCCGATCTCCTGAACCGGCTCCAGCACCTCGGGGATGACCTCGTCCCTCAGCCCTCCCCCGAGCACCGTGCTCCAGGAGGCACCGCGCCTGTTCCAGCCCCGCCTGCCCTCAATGAGTGGCAGGAGGGTCAGCGCGTGGCTCCAGCCGCGCGGGTCCTCGGCCACCTCCAGCGCCAGGGACCGGGCGGGGCGCTCACTCACGTGCAGGAGCTCGTCGAGCTGCGCCTGCCAGTCCTCGGCGGCGCTGGAGGCCAGGGCCTGGGAGCGGGCGGTAAGAAGGAGGGCGACGGCGTGCTTGCAGCTGGTGCGCACGGGGCAGGAGCAGGAACCGCTCCAGGTGGGATGTTCACCGTGGCCCGTGGCGTGGAGCATCGTCTGGTAGGTGCGCCCGCTGCCGCGGACCTGGGCCATAAGGATGTCGCCTCCGGCGGAGACGGACACGCTCAGGACCCGCCCCTCATCGGCGTAGCGGCGCCCGCGCAGGAAGGTCTGCCCGCCGGCCCAGGTGACGACCTGCTCGTCGCTCACCTGGGCGGGCCAGTCCTCCTCGGTGATCTCGCGCGCCATGGGGCCAGGTTACGAGGCACCACCGACACGAATCCGACGTCGACCCCGGCGCCCCGGCCTCACCCACCTCAGTCCGGCCCCACCCCCCGGCCGCACTCCGACGTCGACCCCGGAGTTCCGGCCTCACCCCGCCCTCAGTGCGTGCGGTGGGACAGGTGCGCACGCATCTGCGTACGCCACAGGCGCCTCTCCTCCTCCAGCTCCGCCAACCGCTGCGCCAGGTGCTGGGCCTCAGCGCGCGTGAGCCCCCGCTCCTCCATGTCCGCCTCGACCTGCGTTGAAGGCCCCTGGACAACGCCGAGGGCCTCGACCGCCGGCACTGTGTCCGCCTTGCTCTGCAGCAGCAGGCCGAGCGCGGGCATGACGAGCACGCTCACCACGCCCGCCAGGATGAGTGTGGAGGCGAAGGCCGCGCTCATGGCACCGGAGTCCACGGCCACCTGCGTCACGGCGACGATGATCGGCAGGGCCGTCGTCGAGTAGACGGCCACCTGCGTGGACTGACGCAGGGAGAACACACGCTCGCCGTCGGTGCGGCGCTCGACGCTCGCCGCCACCCACACGGGCAGGCCCCGCACGAGCACGAGCAGCACAAGGAACGCCCCAATGAGAAACAACGTGTCACGGTCAAGCACCACCTGGACGCCCATGCCGGAGCACACGAAGAAAATCGGCACGAAGAAGCCGTAGGCGAGACCATCGAGCTTGTCCTCAAGCTCGGCATCGCCGTCGGGAACCGCGTAGCGCAGGATGAATCCGGCGGCGAAGGCCCCCAGGACGACGTCGAGGTCGAAAACCTCCGCGAGCGCGCACAACCCCACGAGCAGGACGACGGTCAGACGCACGGTGGTCTGCGCCGTCGTCGAGCCACCCAGCCGGATGACTGTGACGAGCCGCTGACCCAGCCGCTTGACCCTGTCCGTAAAACGGATGATGAGGAGCGTGACGGCCAGGAAGAAGACGAGCACCGCCGCCGACTGCCAGGTGGAGCGCGAGCCCAGCAGCAGGGCCATGAGGATGACCGGCCCGACCTCCCCCACCGCCCCGTGGTTGAGAATGGAGGTGCCCACCGCCGTCGGCATCAGCCCCCGCTCACGCAGGATTGGCAGGATCGTGCCGATCGCCGTTGATGTCATCGCGATGGCGATGGCGACGCCGTTGGCGCTCAGCGGCCCGCCCGTCACGCCGATGACGGAGACGGCCGCGAAGGCCAACGTGAGCGAGCCCACCCAGGCAATCATCGCGTGACGCCCGCCGGAGCCGCGCAGCTCGTTGACATCGATCTCGTAGCCGGCCATGAGGAAGAGGAAGGCGACGCCAAGCTCACGCAGGAACTCGACATCGGAGGTGATGGTCGCCATCCCCAGCAGGTCGGGGCCGATGAGGATGCCGCCGAGGATGAGCAGGACCGTGTCAGGCACCATCCGCCGGGGGATGACACGCGAGACCATGGGCGCGAGGAACGCGACAACCAGGATGAGGAAGAGAGAGACAAAGGACTGTCCCATGGAAGGCTCCTTCCAGGAGGGGGCGCGGGGGCAGCCTAACGGGCCACAATGACCACATGGTGACCCTCATGCCCTACCTGCCCTCCGCCGCGCCGCTGACCCGGATGGCGGACGGCACGGTCAAGCAGGTCAGCCCCTTCACGGGGACCGAGGTGTGGACCGTGCCCGGGCGCGCCCGCCGGCCGCTTGCCCGGCCCGTCGCCGAGGTCCACGACCTCGAGCCCCACGAGCGCACGAGCACCTGCGCCTTCTGCTCCGAGCGCTACCTGGAGACGCCGCCGGAGAAGGCCCGCGTCGTCGCCCGTTCAGACGGCTCCTTCGAGCGGCTCGATGACCTGCCCGCCGCCGAGCTCTTCGAGACGGTGGCGGACTTCCGCCGGGTCCCAAACCTCTTCGAGATCCTGTCCTTCGACTACTGGCGGGCCAACCACGGCTTCGAGCTGCCGGACACGGCTCGCGAGCGCCTGGAGGCCTACCTGGCGGATCCGGCCGGGCGTGAGCATGTGAGCCGGGTGGCGCGTACCAAGCTGCGGGCCTCGGGGCAGGACCCCGCCCGCTGGGAGGCGATGAGTGCGGCTGAGCAGCGCGCCTACGCGGCCCCCTTCTTCGCCTCGGGCCACGACGTCGTCATCGCCCGGCGTCACTACACCGACGACGCCGTCGACTCCTCGGGCCTGGCGAGCTCGGGCACGTTGAGCGTCGCGGAGCACCGGGCGTACACGCGTCTGGTGGTGCAATCGGCGCAGAGCCTGTACGAGGCCAACCGGTGGGTGCGCTACGTGGCGGTCTTCCAGAACTGGCTGCGGCCGGCGGGCGCGTCCTTCGACCACCTGCATAAGCAGCTCGTGGGGATCGACGAGCGCGGGGTCTCCAGCCAGCTCGAGCTGCAGCGGGTGCGGGCGAACCCCAACATCTACAACGAGATGGCCGTGGACTACGCCGCCTACCACGGGCTGCTGGTGGCCTCCAACGAGCACGCCGTGGCTTTCGCGGGCTTCGGCCACCGCTACCCGACGCTGGAGGTGTACTCGACGTCGGCCGTCTGCGAGCCGTGGCTGATGAACCACGAGGAGGTCGACGCCGTCGCCGACCTGCTCCACGCCCTGCACGCCGCCACGGGCGCGGAGGTGCCCAGCAACGAGGAGTGGCACCACAAGCCGGTCGACGTCGACCAGCCGATGCCGTGGCACGTGACGCTCAAGTGGCGGGTCTCCACCCTGGCGGGCTTCGAGGGCGGCACGAAGATCTACCTCAACACGATCGACCCGTGGAGCCTGCGCGACCGGGTGGTGGAGCGGCTGGAGGACCTGCGGGCGGACCGGCTCATCGCCCCGATGGCCGTGGGCGAGGAGTGCCCGACGACGCCCAACCGCCTGCTGTACAACCCGGTCCTCACACGCTGAGCCGGTCCTCACGCGCTGAGGGAGTCTTACAGCCCCAGGGCGCTGCGCTCCTCGGCACCGACCCAGCCGGGGCGCTGCTCCAGGGCCCGGAACCAGCGGGCGAGGGCCGGCCAGAAGGACAGTGTGGGCGCGTCCCCGCCCGGCATGTGCTGGCGGCCGCCGTAGGCATAGGACTGGAGGGTGGTGAACAGTCGGATGTCGCTGCCGGTGGGCTCGTTGCCGCACAGGTACTGGCCGACGGCGACGACGGCGGACAGCGGCGGCGCGTCCTGAATCGTCAGGCCCGCCTCCCGTGAGGCCTCCATGTGGGTGGCGCGGGCGAGGACCGTGTCGATGACGTCGAGGGCGATGAGCATCTCGCGGGCGGCGGCCTCGGCGACCTCCTCGTCCTCGGAGTGGGTGGCCACGCCGTAGGCGCGGTTGACGTGCTCGCCGATCCAGGCGTCCCAGGCGTCCGTGGAGTTGCGGCGGTCGATGGGGTACAGGTCCGGGGCGCCGACCCCGTGCAGGTCCCACCAGGCGGTGGCGAGGTCGAAGAGCAGGGTGCCGGAGTCGTCGCAGACGACGTGCCCGGTGGTGGTGTCGACCAGTGCGGGGATGGTGAACGGGGCCTCGTGGCCGGGCGTGTTGGCGTAGACCTCGGCGAGCGAGCGGGCGCCGAGCACGGGGTCTGCGCCGGGCTCCCCACTGGCGTCGGTGAGCTCCCAGTAGCCGTCCTCGCCGCGCCCGTAGCTCCAGGAGACGGGCAGGGCCTCGGTCAGGCCCAGCAGGCGGCGGGCGATGAGCACCCTACGGCACCAGGGGCAGGAGCCGGAGGCGACGAGCCGGTAGCGGCCCGGCTCGGGGGTGAGGTCCCCGTCGGTGAAACGGTGCGAGGTGGCGATGGCCATGATTCCTCCAGGACTCGGCGGTGTCGCGGGGCGCTGGGCGGGCGCGTCTCCATGGTGCGACCATCGGGGCCAGTCCGTCACGTGTTTCCCGCCCGGCTGAACGCCGTCGCCACTGCGGTCCCGACGTCGGAAGCACCAGTTCTCGTGGGGAACAACACCAGTTCTCGCGGGGGATAACACCAGTTCTCGCGGAGGAGGGGCGGGGGGTGAGGGGGCCTCAGGCCGCCCGGCGGCGCTGGCGGCGCACGGCCTGGACGTCTGGGTCCGGCACGGGCACGGCCGCAACGAGACGGCGCGTGTAGTCCTCCTGGGGGCGGGCGAGTACCTGTTCGGTCACGCCCTGCTCAACCACCCTTCCCTGTGACAACACGAGCGTGCGCGAGGCCACGGAGTCGACGACGGCGAGGTCGTGGGAGACGAAGAGGCAGGCGAAGCCGAGCTCGCGCTGCAGCCCGCGCAGGAGGTCGAGGATGACCGCCTGGACCGAGACATCCAGGGCGCTGGTCGGCTCGTCGGCGATGACCAGGCGTGGGTCCAGGGCCAGGGCACGGGCGATGGCCACGCGCTGGCGCTGCCCGCCGCTCATCTCGTGCGGATAGCGCTCGGCCATCGTGGTCGGCAGGTGCACGGCGTCGAGCAGCTCGGCCACACGCTGACGGCGCACCGCGGCGCTCACACCCCCGTGGACGACAAGCGGCTCGGCGATCGAGGAGCCGACCGTGCGGCGCGGGTTCAGTGAGGAGGCCGGGTTCTGGTAGACGATGCCGGTCGAGCGCCGGGCCGGCAGGAGGTCTCTGCGCCGGGCCCCCGCGACCTCGACGCCTCCCACGCGCACCGAGCCGGAGGTCACCGGCACAAGGCCCGTGAGAGTTCCGGCGATGGTCGACTTGCCGGAGCCGGACTCGCCCACGAGGCCGAGGACCTCCCCGGGCGCGATGGTGAGGCTGACGTCGCGCACGGCGTGGACCCGACGCCGCCCATTGCGGTAGACGACGTTGAGCCCCGTGACCTCGACGACGTTGTCCACGCCCTCGTCGCGTGGCGCCGACTCGCGTGCGACCGCCTCGAAGGGGTTCTCCTGGCGCAGGGAGTCCAGGCGCGGCACGGCGACGAGCAATCGACGCGTATAGGGGTGGCGAGGGTGATGGAAGACCTCGCGGACCTCGCCACGCTCAACGATCCTGCCGTCGTGCATGACGGCGACGTCGTCGGCCACGTCGGCGACCACGCCCATGTCGTGGGTGATGAGCATGACGGCGACGCCGGTGAGGGTCAGCTCGCGCAGCAGGTCGAGGATCCCGGCCTGGACGGTGACGTCGAGGGCGGTGGTCGGCTCGTCGGCGATGAGGACCCTCGGCCCGCAGGCCATGGCCAGCGCGATGCAAGCGCGCTGGAGCTGGCCGCCGGAGAGCTGGTGGGGGTAGGAGCGGGCGATGCGGGCCAGGTCCTCGCCCTCGCCCAGGCCGACGCGCGCAAGCAGGTCGAGGACTCGCGGCCCCAGGTCCCGGCGCCTCAGGCGGCCTTCGTGGGCGCGGATCGCCTCACCGACCTGGGAGGCGATGGTCTCGAGCGGGTCGAGGGCGGTGGTCGGCTCCTGGAAGACGGTGCCGACGAGGCGTCCGCGCACGTCGTCGAGCACGCGCCGCGGGGCGCCCACAAGCTCGGTGGCGTCGGCCTCGCCCCGGGCCAGGAGGGCGGAGCCGGAGACGGTGGCGGTCGGGGGGAGGAGACCCAGCGCACCCATGGCGGTGACCGACTTGCCCGAGCCGGACTCGCCGACGAGGGCGAGCACGCGCCCGGGCATCAGGTCGAGGTCGACGTCGGCGCTGGCGGGGCGGGGGCTGCCTGCGAAGCTCACGCCGAGTCCGCGCAGCCTGAGTGCGGGTCCCGTCTGCCCGTCCGACGTCGGGTCCACCGCCGTCGGGACGTCCGACGTCGGGCCCACCGCCGTCGGGACGTCCAGACCGGCCGGGCCGACCGCCGTCGGGTCATCCAGGCCGTCCGGGCCCACCGCCGTCGGGACGTCCAGACCGGCCGGGCCGTGGGACCGGGTCTCCTCCCCACCCATCAGGCGCTCACCCCGACGACGAGGTAGTTGGGGTACGCCGGGTAGGACTCGACGAAGAAGTCCGTCACGCCCGAACCCGCCAGGAAGCTGTTGCGGCGGTTGGCCAGCGGCACCACGGGCGCCTGGGCGGCGATCCGCTGGTCGATGGCGGCCCACTTCGCTCCGGCCTCATCGGCGTCGAGGGTCGCGATGGCCTCGTCGATGGCGGCGTCGACCTCGGGGTCGGAGTAGCGAGAGATGTTGTAGCCGCCAGCCCCGATCTCCGAGGAGGCGAACAGCGGCTGGATGTTGGCGTTGGCGGAGGGGAAGTCCGCGTTCCACGAGGCGATGACCAGGTCGTAGGTGGAGCCGTCACCCTGGGTGGTGCGCTCGGTGACCACCTCGGACTCCTGCGGGTCGATGGTCACCGTCAGGCCCGCCTCGGTCAGGGACTGCTGGACCGCCTGGGCGACCGCCTGGGTGGCGGTGTCGTTGGCGGCCAGGAGGATGAGCTCGCCGACCTCCTTGCCCGCCAGGGTGGCGGTGGCGGCCTCAACGTCGGTCGGGTACAGGTCGTACTCGACGCGGCCGGGGATGCCGGGGGCGATGTAGGTGGTGGCCACGGCCGCCCCGAGCGGACCGCCCAGGGCGGAGACGACGGCGGTCTTGTCCACGGCCTGGGAGATCGCCCGGCGGACCTCGACGTCGGTCACGCGCTCGGTGTTGATGGCCAGGTACTGCAGCGGGCCGCCCTCGGCGGGGGTCGCCAGGCGTGCGGCGGCCTCGGCGTTGCCGGAGATCTGGGCGAGCTGGGCGGCGGCGACGCGGTCGGCGCTGAAGGCGTGGGCGTCGTCGCCGGCGGACGCGATGATGCGCTGGACGGAGGTCGACTCATCCTGCCCGAGCTCGAAGACGATGGTGTCGGGCAGGGCGAGGCGCACGTCGTCGGTGTCGGCGGACCAATGCTCGTTGCGCACGAGGGTGGCCGAGACGCCGGTGGCGTACTCCTCGACCCGGTAGGGGCCGGAGGCGACGGGCTTGCGCGCGTAGGTGGCGACGTCGTCCTTGTCCTCGGGGACCGGGGAGAAGGCCGGCTGGGCGACGATCCACGGCCAGTCGCCGTAGGTCTGCCTGAGGTGGAAGACGATTGTCTTGTCGTCGGGGGTCTCGATGGAGTCGAGGTGGGCGCCGTCGAAGGGACCCGTGTAGCCCTCGGCACCGGCCAGGAGGGTCTTGTGGTAGCTCAGGCCCCCGGCGAGGGCGGGGGCGAAGGAGCGCTCAACGCCGTACTTGATGTGCGCGGAGGTAATGGCCGTGCCGTCCTCGAAGAAGATCCCGTCCTTGAGGGTGTAGGTCCAGGTCAGGCCGTCCTCGGAGGCGGTGCCGGTGTCGGTGGCGAGGTCCGCGACGACCTTGACCTCGTTGCCCTTGCTCAGGGACCAGGTGGTCAGGCGTCGGTGGACGAAGGCGAGTGAGGTCATGGGCATCGACTGGCTCTTGGCGGGGTCCCAGTTGATGTCGGTGGAGGAGGTGAGGATGCCGAGGCGTCCGCCGGGGGCGACCTCGGCGTTGCCGACGGCGGAGGAGGGCCGGTCGGCCCCGCAAGCGGCGAGCGTGAGGGCGAGGGCGGACAGCCCTGCGCCGGCGAGGAGGCTGCGGCGGCTGGGGTTCAGGGTGCGTGCCATGGTGGTGCTCATTCCTGTTGGTGATACCCGTGACGGGTATGGGGTTGCGGATGGACCGGCCAGGGGCCGGGGTCTGGGGGCCGCACGCTGCGGCAGGAGGCGGGCTAGACCCGCGGGTCGATGACGGCCGCGAAGGCGTCCACGAGGAGATTGGCGACGACGACGAAGGCCGCTGACACGATCGTCACGCCCATGACGACGGGCACGTCCACGGTGCCGACGGCGTCCATGAGCAGGGAGCCCAGGCCCTGCATGGAGAAGACGCGCTCGGTGATGACCGCGCCGCCGAGCATCCCGCCCAGGTCGAGGGCGAAGTAGGTGACCACCGGCAGCGAGACGTTGCGCATGACGTGGCGTCCGATGACGCGCCGCTCGCTCAGACCCACGGCCCGGCCGGTGCGCACGTAGTCCTCACCGAGGTTCTCGAGCACCTCGCCGCGCACCATCCGGGCGTAGACGGCTGCGGAGATGAGGGCGAGGACGGTCCACGGCAGAACGAGGTGCCACAGCCAGCCCACCGGGTCCCGGGTGAGCGGGACGTAGCCGGCGGTCGGCACCAGGCCGAGGGTGAAGCCGAGCAGGAGGATGCCCAGCAGACCCAGCAGGTAGGAGGGGGCGGAGACCCCCAGGACCGTGCCGGTCATGATGACGCGGTCGAGCCTCGTGCCCCGGCGCAGGGCGGAGACGACTCCCGCGACCACCCCGATGACGAGCCACAGCACGGCCGCACCCACCGCGATGGAGGCGGTGACGGGCAGGCGGGTGAGGATGAGCTCGGTCACCGGCGTCGACAGGCGGAAGGAGTAGCCCAGGCAGGGGGCCGAGCAGGCGATCGCCCCCGTCCCGGAGCCGAAAGTCCGGCCCTTGATGATGCCGACGACGTAGTGCCAGAACTGCGTGTACCAGGGGTCTCCGTAGCCCATGAACTCGCGCGCCCGCTCGAGGTTCGCCGGCGTGCAGGGCTTGCCGCAGGCCAGGCCGGCCGGGTCCGAGGGCCACAGGGAGAAGATCGCGAAGGTCACGAAGGTGACCACGAGCAGCACGAGAAGAGTCTGGACGAGCCGGGAGCCCAGGAAGCGCAGGCGGTTCATCGGTGCTCACCGGTCCTGGGGTCGAGGGCGTCACGCAGCCCGTCGCCGAAGATGTTGAAGGCGAGGCTGACGAGGAACAGGGCGGCGCCGGGGAAGAGCAGGTACCAGGGGTCGGTGCTCACCCAGGTGACGGCGTTGCCGATGGAGCGGCCCCAGGAGGGTGTCGGTGGGGCGACGCCGACGCCGAGGAAGGACAGTGCGGCCTCGGCGGTGATCTTGCCGGGGATGGAGATCGTGGTGAAGACGATGATCGTGGCGACAAGGTTGGGCAGGACCTGCGTGAGCAGCACGTGCAGCTCACTGGCGCCCATGGCCCGCGAGGCGCCGACGAAGGCGCGCACGCGCACCGCCAGGGTGCGGCTGCGCAGGACGCGCGCCGTCGACGGCCAGCCCAGGACGCCGATGATGACGATCATGACCAGGACCCGGGGGGCGGTGGCGGGGATGAGCGCGGAGATGGCGATCATGAAGATGAGGTGGGGGAAGCCCAGGGTGACGTCGGTGATGCGCGAGATGAGGGCGTCCCACCAGCCGCCGACGTATCCGGCGCTCACGCCCAGGCCGATGGCGATGAGCATCGACAGCAGGGTCGCGCCCAGGCCGATGGACAGGGAGGTGCGCGTGCCCTCGACGACGATGGCGAACAGGTCGCGGCCGGTCTGCGGCTCGATGCCGAAGGGGTGGGCGGCGCTCACGCCCCCGAAGGGGCCCACCGGCAGCCCGAGGTCGTCGAGCAGGTCGAGGTTGTAGCTGTAGGCGTCCACGCCGACCGCCCGGGTGATGACCGGGGCGAGGATCGCAACAAGCGTCGTGAGCACCACGATGACGGCTCCGACGACGGCGCCCCGGTCGCGTCCGAGTCGGCGGGCAACGGCGCGTGGGCCACTGGGGCGGCCCGCGGCGCGGTCGGCGTCGTCGGCTCTCGGACGGGAGGCAGCAGCGCCGCCGGTGGTCGGCTGGGAGGTGGCGGCGTCGTCGGCGACCAGAGGGGAGACGGCGGCCGGCTCAGCGGTCACAGAGACACGAGGGATACGGGAGTCCTGTACGGACGAGGCCACAATGGCACCTCACGGGGTCGGTGAGCGCGTGAGCGCGCTCGAGAGCGAATGGGTGTGAAGCTGTCGTCAACGACAGCAGCAGCAACACATTCGCTTGGTCATGCGACCGGGACCTCTCAACGTGGGTGATGGGTGGCCGTGCTCGGGCGGGTGCCCGGCGGCTGGTCCCGGACGCTAGCAAGGTTCTGACCAACAGGTCGATACCCTCGCGCAATCTGAGACGCGCCTCTCACCCCTCCCCCCTCCCCGCGAGAACTGGTGTTATCCCCCACCAAAACTGGGGTTAGCCCCCACGAGAACTGGGCGAGCAGTTCTCGTGCCGAATAACACCAGTTCTCGTGAGAAGGGAGGTGGGCGCGAAGGATCACCGGCCCAGGACCCGGGCGACGTCGTCGTCCACGTCCTCGCGCAGCCCGGCCATCGTGCCGACGGCTAGCAGCCGGCCGGCAACCATGACACCCACCCGGTCCGCGACGGTCTCGGCCTCGGCGTGGTCGTGCGTGACGTACAGGGCGGTCATGCCCTCATCCCGCAGGATCCTCGCCAGGTCCAGGGACAGGGACTCGCGAAGCGCCCGGTCCAGGGCGGACAGGGGCTCGTCGAGCAGGAGAAGTCGGGGGCGCGGGGCCAGGGACCGGGCCAGGGCCACGCGTTGCGCCTGCCCGCCGGACAAGGTGGCCACCGCCCGGCGCCCGTAGCCGGGCAGGCCGACGAGCGTCAGCACCTCGGCCACACGGGCCTCACGCTCGGCGCGCGGCAGGTCGGCCAGTCCGTAGGCGATGTTGCCGGCCACGTCCCGGAAGGGGAAGAGCTGGCCGTCCTGGAAGACCATGCCGAAGCCGCGCCTGTGGACGGGGACGGCGACGACGTCGCACCCCGCCCAGCGGATCGTGCCGCCGGCCACGGGCTCGAGCCCGGCGACGGCGCGCAGGAGGGAGGACTTGCCGCAGCCGGAGGGGCCGAGGAGGGCCAGGACCTCGCCGTCGGCCACGGTCAGGCTGACGGCGTCGACGGCGGTGACGGGGGCGCTGCGGCTCGCGCCGCGACCCGTGGCGGGGTAGACGACGCTGAGGTCCGTGACCTCAAGGGCGGTGCTCATGCGGTCTCCTCACGCGAGTTCGAGGGTTGTGTCCCGACGTCGATAGCTGACGTATCGACCTCGGCCCGTACCCCTCGAACTCGGCGAGAGCGAAGATGAGGCCGACGGCGAGGGTCGGGTTGGCGGCGAGGTTGGCGGCGCTGGCTCCGCAGGTGCGCGGTCTGGGCCCACTCGCAGCCCAGCATGAGCGCCGCCGTCCCGGCCGCCAGGATGACGCCGGCGGCCAGCCCCATCCCCTGGTTCTGGGCCCCGGGCGAGCCGATGAGCCGGTAGAGGACCACCGGCAGCGTCTGGGTGGCGGGCCGCGCGAGGAAGGACGTGGCCCCGAACTCCCCCAGGCTCGTGGCCAGGGCGAAACCGGCTGCGAGCCCTCCGGCGCGCAGCAGGTGCGGGCCGTCCACGCTGGCGAGCACTCGCCCGGGTCCGGCGCCGAGCGTGGCGGCCGCCTCCCGCTGGCGCGGGTCGATGGCCCGCAGCGCGGGCAGGAGGGTGCGCACCACGAGGGGCACGGCGACGACGGCCTGGGCGAGCGGCAGGATCCACCAGGAGCGGGTCAGCGCCAGGGGCGGGCGCGTGAGGGTGATGAGGAAACCGAAGCCCACGGTCACGGCGCTGACCCCCAGCGGCAGCATGAAGGCCGAGTCGAGGGCGCGGACGCCGCGCCGCAGCCAGGGCGAGCGGGGGCGGCGCGAGACGACCAGGGCCACCGCCACCCCGATGGTCAGGGAGATCGCGGCGGCGGTGACGGCAATCCTTAAGGAGTTGGCGCCCGCCTCCCACACGGTGACGGTCAGGGCGTTGCGCCCGCCGGTGGCGCCCAGGTCCGTGTAGTTCGCGAACGTCCACCGCCCGGCGCGCCTGAGGGAGCGGCCGAGCAGCACCGCCATGGGGCCGATGAGCAGCCCGGCGACGACGGTCAGGGTCAGCAGCATGGCCGGGGCGTCGCTGCGCCGCAGGGGGGTGGTGGGCACGTCCAGGTGCAGGCGCAGGGCGGCCTCGTGGGCGGCGCGGGCCCGCTCGCTCACCCACAGGCTGACGGCGATGACGGCCAGCTGGAGCACGCTGAGGACGGCGGCGGCACGCAGATCGAGGTACTGGGCGGTGAGCACGTA
This sequence comes from Actinomyces respiraculi, assembly GCF_014595995.2. Lineage (NCBI taxonomy): Bacteria > Bacillati > Actinomycetota > Actinomycetes > Actinomycetales > Actinomycetaceae > Actinomyces > Actinomyces respiraculi. The sequence goes on along the minus strand of NZ_CP063989.1, from coordinate 151,228 downwards.
GATCTCGGTCTCGATGGTGCCGATGCCGGGACCGCCGAGGACGAGGACGACGCCGTAGGCGGTGGCGCAGAACAGGAAGGCGAGCGAGGCGGCGGAGGCGATGGAGGGGGCCAGGCTCGGCAGGGTCACCGTGAGGAAGGCCCGCCAGGGGCAGGCGCCGAGGGTGCGGGCGGCCTCGACGGCGCGCGGGTCGAGGCGCGACCACATGGTGCCGACGGTGCGCACCACGAGCCCGTAGTTGAAGAAGGTCAGGGCGGCGACGACGGTGACCGTGGACCCGGCGAGCGCGCCGTCGAACCAGCCGCCCAGTGGGCCGCCGGTGGTGACCAGCGCGTGGAAGGCGACGCCGACGACGACGCTGGGCAGCACGAAGGGCACGGTGACCAGGGCCCGTAGCAGGTCGCGTCCGGGGAAGTGGCGCCGGTAGAGCACGAGCGCGCCGGGCACGCCCAGCACGACGCACAGGACGGTGGCGGCGATGGCCTGCAGGAGGGTCTGGCGGATGATCCGCCATGTGCGCTCGCGGGCCAGGACCTCCCCGAAGCCGCTGAGGTCGATCACGCCGTCGGGGGCCAGGCCCCGGGCAACGAGGGTGGCGACGGGCCAGGCGAAGAAGATGCCGAGGAAGACGACCGGCAGGCCGACGGCGAGCGCCCAGCCCGCGCGCTCACCCGCCGTCGTCCCGGGCCGCCGTGCCGGTGATCTATTTCGCCCCGCGGTCCTCCACGAGAGCCGTCGAACCGGTTCTCGTGGGGGGATAACACCAGTTCTCATGGGAGATATCACCAGTTTTCGTGGGGGATAACACCAGTTCTCGTGGGGGGTGGGGGGTGGGGCTGGTCACGCGCCGACGGCCTCGGTCCAGGCGGCGAGCCAGGCCTCACGGTTGGCGTCGATGTCCGCCGGGTCGACGGCGACCGGGTTCCGGCTCAGGGTGCCGAAGGTGGAGATCTCCTCGCTGAGCTCGGCCTCAGTGTTGACCGGGTACATGTACATGTTGTCCGGGATGGACTCCTGGACCTCGACCGACAGCATCCACTCGATGAAGGCCTTGCCGCCCTCGGGGTTGGCGGCCCCGGCGAGCACCGCGGCGTACTCGACCTGGCGCGTGGCGGTGGCCGGGACGGCGGCGGTGGACGAGGACGTGCCGTCCTCGCTGACGGTGGCGGCCGGGGAGGAGGCGTAGGAGACGACGATGGGGTAGGCACCGCCCTCGCCGCCGCCGGAGAAGTCCGTGTAGTAGGCGTCGGACCAGCCCTCGTCGATCTTGGCACCGCCCGCGACAAGGTCCTTCCAGTACTGCTGCCAGGCGCCCTCACCGAAGTGGCCGATGGTGGCGATGAGGAAGGCGAGCCCGGTGGAGGAGGTGGAGGGGTTGATGAGGACGCTCAGGCCCTTGTACTCGGGCTTGGTCAGGTCCTCGAAGGTGGTGGGCTCGGCCAGGCCGTGCTCGGTGAACCAGGTGACGTCCGTGTTGAGGCAGACCTCGCCGAAGTCGATCGGCACGAGCGCGGGGGTGTCCGCGACGACGTACTGCTCGACCTCGACGCCGGAGGGCAGGGTGACCGTGATGGCGGTGTCGATGACGCCCTCGTTCAGGGCGCGCGAGGCGAAGGTGTTGTCGATGCCGAAGACGGCGTCGCCCAGAGGGGCGTCCTTGGTCAGGACGAGCTTGTTGACCAGCTCGCCGGCGTCACCGGCGGCCACGAGCTCGAGAGTGAGGCCCGTGCTGGACTGGAAGGCGGCGATGAGCTCCTCGGGCACGTTGAAGGAGTCGTGGGTGAGGACGGTGACGGTGCCGCCGGCCTGGGTGCCGCCGTCGGCGCTATTGGAGGACCCGCAGGCGGCGAGGGTGAGGCCGAGGGTGCCGAAGGCCGCCCCGGAGAACAGGGTGCGGCGGGAAATCTGGCGGTTCGTAAGGGTGTTCATGGTGGTCTCCTGGACGAGTGTCAGGAGGGCCTGCGCGGTGTCGAGGCGCGCAGGGAGAAACTCGACTTCCTTCGCCGGTGCTAACCGGAGCAGGTTCGAGGGTCTGCGGGCGGGCCGCACTCTCAGCGCCGGTCGGCGCTCCCCTGTCGTGTGGTCGCAGGATACAGCGTCGCCGACGTGCTCACGCATCAGCGTCCACACCCGCCCGAACTCCTCGGGTGAGTCTCGGGGTGATGTCAGGATCCTGTTCATCCTTGCGGGGGATGACGCACGGCATTGGCGGCAGTTCCGGGGATTTGTGGGGGTGGGGACGCTTCTGGCCGGTCGTGGTGGTGGTCTCCTCCGGCACGCCCCGCCGCGCCCGTGACGGTTTGAGCCTGGTGCCGGCATCCGTTGTCGGCCGGCCGGCGAGGCTGGGGGCGTGCCCCGCGGGGTGGCGGCAGGGGGGTGCCCCTATGTGGTGTGTCAAGCGGCGGCGGGTAGTTGCTGGGGTGGTGCCGGTGGGTCGTAGAGGGCTCCGTCTCGGATCATGGCGTGCAGGGTGAGGATGCGTCGGTGGGCCAGGGCGATGAGGGCTTGGCCCAAGGCGCTTTGCCTTGGGTGATCTTGCGGTCGTAGTAGGCCCTGGAGGCGGGGTCTGAGCGTAGTGAGGCGAAGGGTGGAGCCGAACATGGCACGCTTGAGGCGCTTGTTGCCGGCGTGGGAGACGTACTCGCCTCTGATGGAGGTGCCCGATCGTCTGGTGACGGGGGTCAGGCCGGGTGTGGGAGGCGAGCTGGGCGCTGGTGTCGAAGGTCCGTCCGAGGGTCTCGGCGAGAAAGACTGCGGCGGCCGGGGCCCCTGGCCCGGGCATGGGTGGTGGGGACCGGGCAAGAGAGGGTGGGCCACCCGCCGTGTCCTCGACCTGCGCGGTGATGTCATGTCTCTGGGCGTGCAGGGCGGCCAGCTGTCGGGCCAGGCGGCACCGACGCCGGCGGCACTGGTGCCGGCCACCACCACGCTCTGGGCCTGAAGCGCGTTGATGATCTTGTTTGCCCACGTGGTGTGGCGCCTGGGCGCCGTGCGCCTCGGGGCCTGGCGTCGATCCTGGCTCTGCCGGCCTTGCGCAGGGTGGTGGGGGTGGGCCAGGCGGCGATCACCTGAAAGGACGGCGTCGTGCTCGAGCCAGGGGGCCAGGACCTTGGCCAGGGCGGGGCGGGGCCTGGGTGCGCACGGGCCCCCGGATCCGGTTGGCCGTCTGGTTGACCTGGCGGGCAAGGTCCAGGCCCGGACCCGGTGAGCATGCTCAACGCGGCAGCGTCCTCGTCGCTGGCGTCAATCTCTCGCAGCGTGTGGGCCATGGTGCGGGCCGCCTGGGCGATCACGGCCGCGTCGCGCGCGTCGGTCTTGGCGTTGCCCGGGCATCGGTTGGCGATGCGCCTGATGGACAGGCCAGGAAGGGTAGCCCACGGTGAATGCCCATGTCCTGGGCGAGGGCGAGTGCCAGGGCGCCTGGTGGTGGCGCACCTGGTCAACCACCACCAGGAGCCGGCCGTGACAGGCCAGCGTCTGGTACAGGTCGCGGAGCCTGGCCTCGTCGTTGGGCAGGGCCTTGTCAAAGACCTTCTTGCCCTGGCTGGTCACAGCAGTGGCCCAGTGCTCGCACTTACCGACGTCGATACCGACGAAGACGCCGATGTCATCGACCTTCATAGTGGATGCTCCCTTGCGTGGCAGGACGAGCCAGCCTCTCGGCGACCAGCCCCGCACCCACACCTGCGCAAGACCTTGCCAGTGGCAGGCCCTTCCCCTGATCAGCGCTCACCAGCACGCCGCACGACGACCGGTGACTCTCACCCCCCCCCCGGATCATTCGGTGAGACAGGGGCAAGACATCATGCCGACCACCGCTGGCCCAGCCACCGGTATCCCATCACCGGCGACCACCAACAAGGTAACGGGCGTGCACGCTCATGTGACGGTTGTTAACGGTTGCACTGGGGTTTGCGGTGGTGGCCCAAGCTCCCATGTGCGTGGGCGGCCTTCGTGCACATGGGAGCCGGCGCATTGGAGAGCACCGGTCGACAAACCCTAGCAATGGCGCCGTTGTCGACGGCTGTCGAAAAGCGTGAGCGTGCAAGCCCCGGGCCCCGCGGCGCCCGCGCGCACCGCGCTGGTGTGCGTGCGGCGGGCACCAACCGTGGCCGGCGCCGACCACCGACGTCCGGGCTCCCGCAACCATGTCGCGGCCAAACACCGTACTCTCCAGACCAAAACGAGGAGTTGGGCAGGGGCCTCGGGTGAGTCTCGGGGTGATGTCAGGATCCTGTTCATCCTTGCGGGGGATGACGCACGGCATTGGCGGCGGCGAGGCTGGGTCCATGGATACCGTCAACCTGAGCTCACGAAGCTACACCTCATTCACAGGGCCACACTCTCCCCGCTACCCCGCCCCGGACGTCGCGCGCGGCTTCATGCTGCTGCTCATCGCCCTGGCGAATGTGCCGTTCTGGACGGCTCTCTGGACGGAAGCCCCCGAGCCGACGGCGATCGGCACCGTCTGGGAGTCGGTACGCGGCGCCCTGGTCGACCAGCGCTCCTACCCGCTGTTCGCCATGCTGTTCGGCTTCGGCCTCGTGGTGATGGCCCGCCGTCGGGTCGAGCACGACGTCGACTCCGTACTGGAGGCCAACCGCGCCTACCACGACTCCCTGCCTGAGGAGGGTCGGGCCGCCTTCGTGGCGGCGGTGCGCGAGGCGGCGACGGTGGACGCACGCAAGATGGTGCGCCGCCGCGGCCTGTGGATGGTCCTGTTCGGGGTGGTCCACTCCCTGTTCTTCTCCGGTGACATCATCGGCGCTTACGGCCTCATCGCCGTCATCTTCGCCGGGACCTTCGTGCGCCGGCGCAAGGTGACGATGTGGGTGGTGAGCCTCCTCGTCATCCTGATCAGCGCGGTGTTGCTGGGATGGAGCTCGCGGCTGCTGCTCGGGGGACCGTCGGAGGCCCTGGACGCGGCAACGGACCCGACCGCTGCGTCGCCCATGGCCTTCATGTCCTCGCCCTGGTACCCGCTCATCGGCCTGTACATGTGGCTCATCGCGACGCCGATGACGGTGCTGACGTCGATGGCGCTGCCCGCGTCCTTCCTCGGGGCGTGGATCGCGGGCACGGACCTGCTCACGCACCCGGAGCGCCGCCGCGGGACGCTCATCGTCGGCGGTCTGGCGGGTCTCGCGGTTGCCACGCTCACGTGGGCGTCCCTCGACGCTCTGCTCGACGGCGCGCAGATGCCCGTGTGGGCCATCGTCCTCGTCGGACCGGCCACAACCATCGTGGGTGGGCTGGCGGGAGCCTGTGGGTGGCTGGCGCTGCTGGCGGCCTTCGCCGGCGGGGCGCGTGCCGACGGCGAGCCGCTGACCGGGGTGCGCTGGCTGCTGGCCGCGGTGGGCAAGCGGTCGATGACGGCCTACCTGTCGCAGACGGTCTGCTTCGGGCTGCTGTACGGGGGGCTTGCGATGTCGGGTGCCAAGGCGCCGGACACGGCACTGATGGCCCTGAGCGCCGTGGTCGTGTGGGGGCTCGTGGCGGGGCTGTGCGCGTGGCTGGAGCGCGCGGGCCGGCGTGGGCCCTTCGAGCGGCTGCTGCGCGCCGCGGTGGCGCGTTCGGCGAGGCGCTCGCGGCTGTCTGAGCTGGCGGTGCCGTCGGCGGGGGCAGTGGCCGGAGCGCCGACTGAGCCGTCGGCGGCGGTGCCCGACTCGCCCGCTGGCCGGGCTGAGGTCTCACAACCGCGGCCGATGTGAGGCATGATCGGGTCTGGCGCGACGTCGGGCACGGCGGGCGCGGATGAGATGAAGGAGCACATCCCGATGGCGAAGTCCGGTAACAAGGCCCAGGCGGACCTCATGTGGAAGGCGACGAGTGTGGTCACCACGCTCGTGGCGGGTCTGGTGGCTGACAAGGTCGTGGCCGCGGGGTGGAAGCTGGTGACGGGTCGGCAGGCGCCGAAGGAGGAGGACAAGCTCCTCGACTACCAGCTGCTGGAGGTTGTGGCCTTCGCGGTGATCTCGGGGGCGGCGCTCACGCTCTCGCGCCAGCTCATGTTGCGCCAGGCCGCCAAATGGTACGGCGGCAAGACCCTCAACCCGCTGACCGGCACCCGTATGCTCGACTCCTGAACACGGCCAGGGCGGAGCGCTAGCACGGCAGGGGCGGAGCGCTAGCACGGCAGGGGCGGAGCGCTAGCGCAGCCCGGGGCGGGCACGGCGCCAGAACCTCCCGGGCGGGCACGGCGCCAGAACCTCCCGGGGCGGGCACGGCCCCAGAACCGCCGGCGGGCACGGCGCCAGAACCGCCGGGACGGACACGGCGCACCAGTACAGCAGGGGCGCCGCCCGGGGCGGGTGCGGCTCCCACTAGGCTGCGGGTATGACGTTCCTGGCGGCCTTGCGACTGGTGTGCGCCGTCGTCGTCCTCGGCTTCACGGCCGTCGGCGTCGCACTGTTCGCACGCGCCTGCGCAGTGCTCGTCGCCCGGATGAGGCTGGGCCGCCCCGCCCCCGAGCGCTACCGACCGGTCCTCGCCCGCTCCGGCGCGATGCTCGGCGAGGTCCTGGGGCACAGCGCCTTCAAGGGGCGCCCCTGGATTCGGGTGGCGCACTGGCTCGTCATGGTGAGCTTCCCACTGCTCTTCCTCACCCTGGTAACCGGCTACGGCCAGGTGCTGATCGGCCCGGACGCCACCCTGCCGTGGCTGGACCACCAGGTGTGGTGGGCCTGGACCGTCGAGCTCATCGCCTGGCTGAGCCTGGCCGGAATCCTCCTGCTCATGGCGGTGCGCCGTCGTCTCACCGCCCGCGGCGCGGCCACCCCGCCCTTCGACGCCACCAGTGAAGGTGGCACCCGTACCCGCACCTCGCGCTTCGCGGGCTCGACCGCCCGCCAGGCGGTCTTCGTCGAGGTGGTCATCGGCGTCGTCGTCGTCAGCGTGCTGCTGCTGCGGATGCTTGAGCACGCGCACCTGTCCCTGGCGGCGCAGGCCTCCGCGGACTCGGCCGCCACCTGGCCGCTCTTCCCGCTCACGGCCTGGACCGCGCCCCTGCTCGAGCCGCTGGGAGCCAACGTCATCGAGGGCCTCAGCGTCGTCGTCGCCACCGTCAAGGTGGTCGTGTCGATGAGCTGGCTGGTCGTCGTCGGCCTGCAGCCCTCCATGGGGGTGGCCTGGCACCGTTTCCTCGCCGTCGTCAACGTCTATGCCCGACGGGACATGGCGGGCACCGCCGCCGACCCCGCCGTCGTCGCCGAGCGCACCGGGGAGCAGCCCGACGTCGTCGCCGAGCGGATCGCGCAGGCCGTGCCCGCTGCCCGCACCGGCACCAAGTCCCTGGGACCGCTGGCGCCGCTCACCTTCGACGGCGCCGACGGCGAGCGCGTCGCCCTGAGCGCCGAGACCATGGATGAGCTCGACGCCGCCATGGAGGCGGCCGAGGAGGAGGGCCGCGAGCTGCACCTGGGGGCGGGGCGGGTGCAGGACCTGACCTGGAAGGGCCTGCTCGACTTCTCCACCTGCACCGAGTGCGGCCGCTGCCAGGACCTGTGCCCGGCGTGGAACACGGGCAAGCCCCTGTCGCCCAAGCTGTTCACGCTGGCGGTGCGCGACCACCACGCGGCCGTCGCCCCCTATCTCGCGGCCGCCGCCGAACTGGGCGTGGAGCCCGAGGACGTGACCAAGGAGCAGGCGGCCACCCACGGCGGGCTCCTACGCGGGGGCCGTGCGGGCCTGGCCGAGGGCAGCGCCCACACCTCCGACGTGCTCGGCGCGCTCCTGGCCGCCAAGGCCGCCCCCGGGCCCAAGGGCGTGGCCACTCGCCCGGCACCGCTGGCAGGCGAGGTGGTGCCCGCCGAGGTCCTGTGGTCCTGCACCACCTGCGGCGCCTGCGTGGACCAGTGCCCGGTGGACATCGAGCACGTGGACCACGTCATCGACATCCGCCGCCAGCAGGTGCTCATGGCCTCCGCCTTCCCCAAGGAGCTGGGGCAGATGTTCCGCCGGATGGAGACCAAGGGCAACCCGTGGGGCCTGGCGGCGCGCAAGCGCCTGGAATGGGCGAAGGACCTGGATATCGAGGTGCCGGTGGTCGGCGTCGACGTCGAGGACGCGCGCGAGGTCGACTATCTGTTCTGGGTGGGCTGTGCGGGCGCTTACGAGGACCGGGCGCGGCGCACGACGCGCGCCGTCGCCGAGCTGCTGCACACGGCCGGGGTGTCCTTCGCGGTGCTGGGCGACGGCGAGTCCTGCACGGGCGACCCGGCGCGCCGCGCCGGCAACGAGATCCTCTTCCAGATGCTGGCCGCCCAGAACGTGGAGACGCTCAATGAGGCGCGGGCGCAGCGGATCGTCGTCACCTGCGCGCACTGCTTCAACACGCTGGCGCGCGAGTACCCGCAGGTCGGCGGGCACTACGAGGTCCTGCACTACACCCAGCTGCTCAACCGCCTCGTGCGCGAGGGGCGGCTGCGTCCCGCGCCGCCGGAGCGGTCGGAGGAGCCGGAGTCGCCGGAGCGGTCGGAGGAGCAGCCGACGGTGACGTACCACGACGCCTGCTACCTGGGGCGTCACAACCAGGTCTACTCGCCGCCGCGCGAGCTGGTGGAGGCGACCGGTGCCACCGCTGTGGAGATGCCGCGCAGCCGCGAGCGCGCCCTGTGCTGCGGGGGCGGCGGGGCGAGGACCTTCATGGAGGAGTCGATCGGCACGCGCATCGCCGTCGAACGCTCCCGTGAGGCGATCAGCACGGGCGCGCAGGTGGTGGCCACCGCCTGCCCCTTCTGCACAACGATGCTGTCCGACGGCGTGGCCGCCGAGGGCGCCGACGTGCGAGTGACCGACGTCGCCAGTCTCATGCTGGAGGCCGTGCGCCGCGGCACGGCACGTTGAGGTCGGCACGTTGAGGCGGAGGCGTCGGCCGGGACAACACGAGCGGGCGCCGCACCACCATGCGCCTCAAGGGCCGCGGCGCCTGACGGACGCGCGGGATACTCGACTCCGAGCGGGGCCCGCGACCAGGGCGCGCAGTGCCCCGTGACGCAGGGACCAGCGTCCCTCGCCCCCGGGCGTAGCCTCCGGACATGACTCGCGAGCCGATCGTCCCCTCATCCGGCCCCTCCGTCATCCAGGTGCGCGGTGCCCGAGTCCACAACCTTCGGTCCGTCGACGTCGATGTCCCCCTCGGCCGGCTGGTCGCCGTCGCCGGGGTGTCCGGCTCGGGCAAGTCCTCCCTCGCCCTGGGCACCCTCTACGCCGAGGGCGCGCGCCGCTACCTGGAGTCCCTGTCGACCTACACGCGCCGTCGCCTCACCCAGGCGGCCCGGCCCGACGTCGATGAGGTGTTGCACGTGCCCGCCGCTCTCGCGCTGCACCAGCGCCCGCCGGTGCCCGGTGTGCGCTCGACCTTCGGCACCTCCACGGAGGTGCTGGGCAGCCTGCGTCTGGCCTACTCGCGCCTGGGCCACCACACCTGCCCCAACGGGCATCTCAACGAGCCGACCATCGACGTCGCGCTGGATGTCCGCCTGCGCTGCACCACCTGCGGGGTGGAGTTCACCCAGCCGGCCGCGGAGTCCTTCGCCTTCAACTCCGACGGCGCCTGCCCGCGCTGCGAGGGCACGGGCACGGTGCGGACGGTGGATGAGTCGACCCTGGTGCCCGACGAGTCGCTGTCCATCGACGAGGGCGCGGTCGCTCCCTGGCAGAACCTCATGTGGTCACTCATGAAGGATGTCGCCCGCGACATGGGTGTGCGCACCGACGTGCCTTTTCGTGAGCTGACGGCCCGCGAGCGCGAGATCGTCTTCCACGGCCCCGCCGAGAAGCGGCACATCCTCTATGTCAACGAGAAGACCAGCGTCGCCGCCGAGATGGACTTCACCTACTACAGCGCGGTGCACACCGTGGAGAACGCGCTGTCCAAGGTCAAGGACGAGCGGGGCATGAAGCGCGTGGAGAAGTTCCTCCACGAGGCGCTCTGCCCGGAGTGCGGCGGTTCGCGCCTGTCGGCGTTGGCGCGCTCGACGAAGGTGCGCGGGATCGGCCTGGACGAGGCGTGCCGGCTCCCGCTCGGCCGGCTGGTGGAGTGGGCCTCCGGCATCCCCGCCACCATGCCGGACGAACTGGTGGTCATGGCCGAGCAGATCGTGGACGAGCTGCGGGTGACCGCGAGCCGCCTGATGGACCTGGGCCTGGACTACCTCTCGCTCGATCGCGCCTCGTCAACGCTGTCGACGGGTGAGCGTCAGCGTGTCCAGCTCGCCCGCGCAGTGCGCAACCGGACGACGGGTGTCCTCTACGTCCTGGACGAGCCGAGCATCGGTCTGCACCCGCACAACCTGCGCGGCCTGACGGGCGTCATTGAGGACCTGCTGGCGGACGGCAACTCGGTGCTGCTGGTGGATCACGACGCCCAGCTGCTGCGTGAGGCGCACTGGCTGCTGGAGATCGGGCCGGGTTCTGGTGCCGACGGCGGCGCCGTCGTCCTGTCCGCTCCCGTGGCCCAGGTGGTGGGCGGGCAGGCTCCTGACTGGGCCGTGGGTCTTCCGACGGCGGGCGACCCGGCTGAGTCGATCATCCGCCCCTTCCTCACGGGGCAGGCACCGGTGCGGGTGCGCGAAGAGGTGCCCGCCGAGCGGGTCTTCGAGCTGGGGCGGATCGACCTGGAGACGGCCCCGGTGCACACGGTGCACGCCCTGGAGGTCTCAGTGCCCCAGCAGCGGCTGACGGCGGTGACGGGCGTGTCCGGCTCGGGCAAGACGACTCTCGTGCTCGAGGCCCTGGTCCCGGCGCTGCGCTCGCTGGAGGCCGATGCCCCACTGCCCCTGCCGGCCACGTCCCTGGAGCCCGGGGACACCCGGCGGGTCGTCGTCGTCGACGCCACCCCGATCGGTGCGAATGTCCGCTCGACGGTGGCGACCTACTCCGGTGTCATGGACGGACTGCGCCGCGCCTACGCGGCCCTTCCCGAGGCGAGGGCCGCGGGGCTGAAGGCGGGGGACTTCTCCTACAACACGGGGTCCCTGCGCTGCGAGCACTGCGATGGGACGGGGCAGGTGGTTCTCGACGTGCAGTTCCTGCCCGACGTCGAGATCGAGTGCCCGGCCTGCCAGGGCACGCGTTACGGGCAGCGGGCGCATGGAATCGGGCGCAGTGGGCCGACGGCGGCCCCGGCCTCCGGCGCAGCTGCGGACTCGATGTCGGACTCGGCGTCGGACGAGATGGCGGGGCTGTCCCTGCCGCAGCTGCTGTCCCTCACCGTGTCCGAGGCGGCCCGGGCCTGCGCCGACCTGCCGCGGGTGCGCCGACAGCTGCGCCTGCTTGAGGACCTCGGCCTGGGCTACCTCACTCTGGGGGAGGCGACGCCGACCCTCTCGGGCGGGGAGGCGCAGCGCCTCAAGCTCTCCACCCACCTGGGCTCCTCCCAGGCCGGGACGCTCTTCGTCCTGGATGAGCCGAGCATCGGCCTGCACCCGCTGGATGTGCGGGTCCTGCTCGGGGTGCTCGACCGGCTCATCGAGGCCGGGGCAACGGTGCTCGTCATCGAGCATGACCTCGACATGATCGCCAACGCCGACTGGGTCATCGACATGGGGCCGGGCGGCGGCGAGGCGGGCGGCCGGGTCGTGACGGCGGGCACGCCGTCGGAGCTCGTCACCGCCAGTGCCGACGGTGCAGGCAGTGCAGGCAGTGCCGCCCAGTCGCTCACCGCCCGCTACCTCGCCGAGCACCTGGCTGAGCACCCAGCCTGACCCTCCCGCGCCCAACTTCGAGGGGGTCGCAGGCCGGTCGTAGCCTGGGGTGTATGGCACGCGCATCCGGCTCCCGTCCCCGCTCAGGCCCCACCGACGACGCCCCGAGCCTCTTCGAGGCCGCCGCCGGCGAGGGTCGCGTCGTCGACGACCCCACCCGGCCGCTGGCCGACCGCCTGCGCCCGTCCGCCCTCGAGGAGGTCGTCGGCCAGGACCACCTGCTGGCGCCTGACGCCCCGCTCGGGCGCATGGTCGCCTCCGGGCGCCTGTCCTCCGTCATCCTGTGGGGTCCGCCCGGTTGCGGCAAGACGACCATCGCGCGCCTGCTGGCCGAGCGCACCGGCCTGGTCTTCGAGCAGGTCAGCGCCACCTTCTCCGGCGTCGCCGACCTGCGCAAGGTCTTCGCCACCGCCGCCAAGCGCCGCGAGATCGGCCAGGGCACGCTCCTCTTCGTCGACGAGATCCACCGTTTCAACCGCGCCCAGCAGGACTCCTTCCTGCCTTATGTCGAGGACGGCACGGTGGTGCTCGTCGGCGCGACGACCGAGAATCCCTCCTTCGAGCTCAACGGGGCTCTCCTGTCGCGTTGCCAGGTGATGGTCCTGCACCGCCTGGACGAGGCGGCCCTGGGTGAGCTGCTCACCCGCACCGAGCGCCTGACCGGCCGCAGCCTGCCGCTGACGGCCTCGGCCCGCTCCGCCCTCATGGCGATGGCCGACGGCGACGGCCGTTACCTGCTGGGGATGGTCGAACAGGTCCTCGCCCTGCCCGAGGACGGCGGCGCACTCGACGCCGAGGCCCTGACCGCCGTCGTCGCCTCCCGTGCACCCCTGTACGACAAGACGAGCGAGGAGCACTACAACCTCATCTCGGCCCTGCACAAGTCCATGCGCGGCAGCGACCCGGACGCCGCCCTGTACTGGCTGGCCCGCATGCTCGGCGGCGGCGAGGACCCCCTGTACATCGCGCGTCGCCTGGTGCGCTTCGCCAGCGAGGACGTCGGCCTGGCGGACCCGGCCGCCCTCCAGGTGACCCTGGCCGCCTGGGACGCCTACGAACGCCTGGGCTCACCGGAGGGCGAGCTGGCGATCGCGCAGGCGGTCGTGTACCTGGCGACGGCGCCGAAGTCGATCGCCGTCTACCGGGGGCTGGGGCGGGCGCAGAAGGCCGCCCGGCAGACGGGCTCACTCATGCCACCGGCGCATATCCTCAACGCGCCCACGCGCCTGATGAAGGAGCTCGGTTACGGCGAGGGCTACCAGTACGATCCGGACACGGCCGAGGGATTCTCCGGGGCGGACTACATGCCTGAGGGCTACCCGCCGCGCGAGGAGCGCAAGCCCTTCTACGAGCCGACCGACCACGGTCACGAGCGCCGCATCCGTGAGCGTCTGGCCTACTGGGAGGGGTTGCGCGAGCAGATCCGGCGCCCCGAGGGCTGAGACCGGCGCCCGGCCGTCTCCTCGCCCGTGCGGCGCTGCGCATGCCGCGAGCCGGTACCGCGAGCCCGCCCCAGCGCCTCAGGGCCTCAGGCCGCGCAGGTAGACGTCCACGAGCCACTCGTTCCACCCCGGCACGAGGCCGTCGACGGCGGCTCCCAGCGGTCGGGAGATCTGCGACGCCCCGAGGACGAAGTGGAAGGCGTCGACGTCCTCGCGCACGAGACCGGCACGCTTGGCGACGTCAAGACGCGCCGCAATGGCGCCTGCGGCCTCGGCCCGGCGCTCGACGACCGCGGCGTCGTCGAGGAAGAAGTCGGGGAAGGCGGCGGCCTGCGCGATGAGCCGGCCCAGGCGCAGCCCGACGAACTCGTGGCCGAACGCGAGCCAGGCCGCCTCGATGTCCTCGGTGGCCCGCTCGTCGAAGCGGGCGGCGAGCGCGTCGACGCGCTCACGCAGGCACGTGCCGACGCCGTGCAGGAGGTCCGTGCGCGTGGGGAAGTGACGGTAGAGCGTCCCGATGCCGACGCCTGCCGCCGCCGCGACCTGGCGCGTGGAGACGCTGAGGCCGACGTCGGCGAGCAGCTCGATCGCCGCGCCGATGATCGCCTCGCGGTTGACCGCGGCGTCTGCGCGCATGACTGGTCTCCTCTCCTCGCCATCGCCCGGGTGGCGGGCTGCGGCTCGTGCGTCGTGGTGGGCCGTCCGCGCCGACGGGCGGGGCTCGTCGGCGCCGCTCGTCGTAACCGCGATGCGGACTTGTCCAGCATACAACCGGAGTGTTACGCTCCACTTATATCCGGAGCATCACGCTCCGGTTGTTGAAAGAGAGTCCTCATGCCCGAACCGACCGGCACCGCATCCCCCCAGACGCCGACCTCCTCGGCCGCGACCGCCGCGCCGGGGCCCCGGCCCGCCACCGACCACTCGACGCGCCGCCTCCTCCTCGCGACGCTCGCCGTGCCCCTCGTCCTGCTCCTCATGCTCCTGGCCTTCTTCCTGCCCAGCCACGCCTCCTCGGCGAGCCACCTGCCGTTGAGCGTCTCCGGCCCGCAGCAGCAGGTGTCCACGATCTCGACGGCGCTCGAGACGACCCTGCCCGGCGTCTTCGACGTGAGTGTCGAGCCCTCCGCCGAGGCCGTCGCCGACGCGGTGGAGAACCGCGCCTCCATCGGCGGCATCACCGTGACGGACTCGGGCATCGAGGTGCTGGAGGCCTCCGGCAACGGCAGCGCCTACACGACAATCCTCACGAACCTCGCCACCGCGCTGGAGACCCGGGCCGATGCCGCAGCGCTCACGGCCGCCCAGGCCTCCGGCGCCGACGCCGCCGCCCTCGCCGCACTGCAGGAGCAGCTCTCCGCCACGCGCAGCGTGACAGTCACGGACGTCGCGCCCCTGCCCGCGAAGGACCCGATGGGCGTGACGATCACGTCGCTCGCGCTGCCACTCGTCTTCGGCGGCATGGCATCCGGCGCCGTCCTGACGATCGTCATCCGGGCGCACGCGTGGAAGCGGATCGCCGCTGCGCTGGCGATCGCCGCGCTCGGCTCGCTCGTCGTGGTCGCCGCCCTCCATGCCGGCTTCAGGACGCTGCAGGGCGACGTCGCCCTGGAGTGGCTGTCCCTCGCGCTCGGCATCTGCTCCATCTCGCTCACCCTCATCGGCCTGCACCGCGTCCTCGGGGTGGCCGGCCTCGGCATCGGCGCGGCCCTCATGGTGTTCCTCGCGAACCCGCTCGCGGGCATTGTCGCCGGGCCGTGGTACCTGCCCGCCGGCTGGGGCGCCCTCGGCCAGCTGATGCCGGTCGGCGCCGCGGGCACGCTCCTGCGCTCGGCCGCCTACTTCGACGGCGCCGGGGCGGGCGCGTCCGCGTGGGTGCTTGTCGCCTGGTGCGCCGCGGGACTCCTGCTCACCGCGCTCGGTGCCGGCCTAGCCCGTCGTCAGGGCCGCGCCGCCACACCGGCCGTCTGAGCGGCCGGCCCGGGATCCTGCGCGCCCATCGGCTCGCGCGCGCAGGATCCCGGGCTGCGGCTCAGCTCTCGACGAGGACGGCGGCAGTGCGCCCGGGCACGGTCAGCTCGCCAGTGGCGGGGTCGAAGTGGGTGGAGCGCACGACGTCGTCGGCCCCGGTGCACTGGATATCGCTCAGTCTCAGGTAGCGGCCGGTGAGCTCCTCGATCCGCACGGTGACCGTCTCCGGGCGGGCATTGAGGGCGACGACGACGCCGTCCAGCGCCGGGTCGATGTCCAGGTCGCCACCGCCGTCGTCCACCACCATGACGATGACGCCGGGCACGCCCCGCTCCGCGGACAGGGGGAAGGACACGCGCTCGCGCACGAGCTCGGCCGAGCCGAGGGTGAGCAACGGGGTTGAGCGGCGCAGGCGCAGCAGGTCGAGGGCCATCTCGCGGGCCTTGGCCACGTCCTCGGGACGCGGGCGCAGGTCCTCGCGCATGAGCAGGTCGGCCTGGATGAGCCAGCGGTCGAAGTTGCGCTCGGCCGACGGCAGGCCCCGGCCCCAGCCGGTGTCCTGCCCCGTCCAGTCGATGGCGTTGAAGTGGTCGCCGGAGTCGTAGGAGTCGCGGTCCAGGGACTTCGAGCGCAGCAACTCGGTGCCCGCCGCCCAGAAGCAGGGGGTCTGGCCCAGGGTTACGGCCGCCAGGGCGAGGAGTTGGGCGCGCACACGCTGGTCCATGGGCGTGGTCGTCGGCAGTTTGTAGACGAGCCAGTCGAAGAGGGCCTCGTCGTCGTGAGCCTCGACGTAGGCGATGGAGTCGACAGGCTCATCACCATAGGCGGCTGCCGCGTACCCGTAGCGGGGCCCGCCCGCCGCGCGCAGGTTGCCGGCGAGGGAGAGCTGGACGAGCTCGGTGCGCCAGGCGAGGTCGCGGGCGGCCGCCTCGGCCGGGCGTTCCTCATGCTCATTGGGGTCGACGACGACGCCGGTGGCCAGTCCCTGTCCCACCCGCGGGTCCGGCAGGAAGCGCTCACCCAGCAGGCCGTCGCGCACCCGGTCGTTAAAGGTGCCGATGCCCAGGAAGCCTCCGTCGGGGCCGGAGCCGACCTGCCCCTGGACGGCCCGGCGCAGGTGGCGGCTGCCGGAGGCCTCGGGGACCTCCCACCCCTCGCCGTACAGGAAGACGCGGTGCCCGACGGCGTCGTCCTCGATCTCCTCCAGTGCCTGACGCAGGGCACTCATCGTGTCGGTGGAGTGGTAGCCCATGAGGTCGAAGCGGAAGCCGTCCACCCGGTAGTCGCGCACCCACCCGACGCAGGCGTCGATCATGAGCCGCTCGGCCATCGCCCGCTCGGTGGCGACGTCGTGGCAGCAGGTGAAGCCCTCGCCACGGCCGACGGCGTCCAGGCGGTGGTAGTAGCCGGGGACCACGCGGTCGAGGACGGAGTGCTCACCCTGGCCGCCGTCGGCAGTGTGGTTGAAGACCTGGTCGAGGATGACCTGCAGGCCCATGCCGTGCAGGGAGCCGATCATCGCCCGCATCTCACGGGTGCGCGCGCCGCCGTCCTGGCGGCCCTCACGGGCATAGGAGCCCTCCGGGGCCATCCAGTGGAAGGGGTCGTAGCCCCAGTTGTAGGCGTCACGGTCGGCGACGGCGGCGACGGCGGCCTGCGGGCGCCGGGAGGCGGGCGTGGTGCCCGACGGGATCTCGGGGACGCGCTGGTCCGCGCGGTCCTCGGGGACGCTGCTGAAGTCGAAGACGGGCAGCAGGTGGATCGTGTCGATGCCGGCGGCCGCAAGCGCACGCAGGTGCCGGGTGCCGGCCGAGTCGACGCCGAAGGCCGCGTAGGTGCCGCGCAGGGGGGCGGGAACGGTGTGGTCCGCGGCGGAGAAGTCGCGCACATGGAGCTCGTAGATGGCGCGGGCACTGTCCTGGGCGATGACGGGAGGCTGGTTCTCGACCCAGGCGGTGGGTGTGAGGGCGTGCTGGTCGAGGTCGACGGCGACGCTGCGGCGCGAGTCGCGGGTCAGGGCGCGCGAGCACGGGTCGGTCACGAGGTTCGTCTCGACGCGGCCGGTGTCGGGGACGTAGACCTCGACCTCCCACAGGTACTGGCAGCCGGGCCGCACGCCGACCGCGGCCGAGGTCTCGGCACTGACCTCCCAGCGCCCGTCCCAGGTGCCGGGGGCACGGTCGGCGGGGGTGCGCACGGGGGCGGCGTCGACGTCGGGCACGGAGCCGGTCGGGTCGCCCGTGTTCCAGGTGAGCAGGGTGACGCGACGGGCGGTGGGGGCCCACAGCGCGAAGGCGGGAGCGCCGTCGGACTCATCGAACCAGACGCCGAGCGGGGCGGAGCCGTCGCGGGCGGCGGCCCTCGTGCCCCAGAGCCGGTCGATGACGGGCCAGGTCTGCACGCCGGTGAAGGCGGTGACCCATCCGGCGGCGGCCCGCTGGACGACGGCGACCTGCCCGGTCAGCAGCTTCTCGACGTCCTCACGCTCTAATCGGGGGGCGCCGGTCTCATCGAGGAGGCTGAGAGCGAGATGGCCCGCCAGCTGGGGGTGGGCGGCGACGGTGTCCTCGTCCAGCGTGCCGACCGGGCGCAGGGGGATCTCGTAGCCGTCGTCGCCCAGGCGCAGGACGCCCTCCTCGAGGCGGACGGAACCGGTGGGGGAGGTGAGCAGGCCCAGACGCAGGGCGGTCTCGTGGGTGCCCGCGGGGATGAGCTCGGGGGGCCAAGCGAGGGTGGAGGCGTCGAGCCAGTAGGCGCGTGAGCCGTCGGTGCCGGGGACGGCGTGCGCGATGGGGGCCTCGTGGTGGACGTGCGCGGTGGGGGTCATCGTCATCGGCCTTCCTGCGTGCGGAGGGGCGTGTCCTGGCTCGAGTCCACTCTTGCACGCCGCCCCCGGGCCCGCCAGCGTCGGGCGATGAGACGACATTGACAGTGCCGCCACCATGCCTCTTAACCTGCGGTTATGACTGCTGCGACTGCTTCGACCCGCACCCGTGCCGTGCGTCCCGTCGTCGTTGGTCGAATGCACATGCGCTGACAGCGCCAGCCGTCGCTGTCCAGCCCACCACGGCTAGAGCCCGAGGACCTGCTGAGCCTCGTCGAGCTCCACGGGACCGATGGTTCCGCGTTCCTTCCCTCCCCCGCCGTCGTGCCGTGACGCCCGCGTGCGCGCCCGGCAGCCCTAAGACCCAGGAGAGTCACATGACTACGCCCGTTTCCCAGACGTCCGCCGACGGCGGCCAGGCCCTGCGCTGTGCCCCTGTCCACCACCACCCCTCCTGGGAGGAGGCCCGGGCCCAGCGGGAGTGGGGCATCGACACGGTGCTCGCTCACGTCGGCACGGCCACCGACCCGGCCACCGGCGCCATCACGACGCCGATCCACCTGTCCACCGCCTATAGCCACCCGGGGCTGCACCAGTCCACCGGCTACGACTACGCGCGCACGGCCTCCCCCACCCGCGACGTCCTCCAGGACGCGCTGGCGCGCCTTGACCACGGCGTCGCCTCCTTCGCGACGACGACCGGGATGGCGGCCCTCCAGCTGACCGTGGAGGCCCTGGTCCCGCCGGGTGGGCGGATCGTGGCCCTGGAGGACCTGTACGGCGGCTCTTTCCGCTACCTGGAGGGCCTGTCCACTAGTGGCGTGTACGACGTCGATCTCGTGCTCGGGGCTGAGGGCCTGCGCCGGGCACTGGCACGTCCCGCTGCGCTGGTCATCATCGAGACGCCGACGAACCCGATGATGGAGCAGTTCGACGTCGCCGAGGTCGCGACGTGGGCGCATGCCGCCGGTGCGTTGCTCGCCGTCGACAACACCTTCCTCACGCCGGTTCGTTTGCGGCCGCTGGATGAGGGGGCGGACGTCGCCCTGTACTCGGCGACGAAGTACCTGGGCGGTCACAACGACGTCAGCGCGGGTGTTGTCACCGTGAGGGAGGAGGTGCTGGGCAAGCGGTTGCAGTACCGGCTCAACACGACCGGGGCGACGCTCGACCCCTTCAGCTCCTTCCTCCTGCTGCGCGGCCTCAAGACGCTGTCGCTGCGCCTGGCACGCCACGAGGCCAACGCGCGGCGGGTGGTGGCCTTCCTGGAGTCCTCCCCCGCGGTGAGCCGGGTGCTGTACCCGGGGCGCTCGGGCATGGTGTCCTTTGAGGTCGCGCCGGGCACGGATGTCGCGAGGCTGCTGGAGGCGGTGCGGGTGTTCACCTTCGCCGAGTCCCTGGGTGGGGTGGAGTCGCTGGTGACGTGTCCGAGCGTGCAGACGCATGCGGACGTCCCGCCGCAGACGCGGGCGAGGTACGGGCTGACGGACAGGCTGCTGCGGCTGAGCGTGGGGATCGAGGACGCCGAGGACCTTGTGGCTGACCTGCGTCAGGCCTTCGCCGCCGCAGCCTCCACCAGGTGACGCCCGTGCCGGGGTCACGGCCTTAGGCCTGCGCCCCGAAGTGGTGCCGACGACGGTCGCACCCGGTCGTGTGCTCGCTGCAGGCCGTCCCGGCGGGTAGGAGGCCCCGTGCTCGACCCGGCCAACGACGAGAACGGCGCGATGGTGCGGCTCAACGCCGTCGGAGACTCCGCTCAGCAGGTCATGGACCAGTGGTCCTCGTCAACGATTTACGCCAACGCCCCCTTCACGACCGGCGATGACACGAGCATCGGCGGGCTGGACGGTGCGCAGACCGCCACCGGCACCGGTGTCCTCGATGACGACCGGTTCTGCATGGAGCGCATCGCCTACATCATCCGTGATGGCAAGGGCTACTTCTTCCTCCTGCGCGCCACCGGCACCACCGCCCAGGACGCGCAGATCGGCGACGCGACCTTCCAGGCCTTCCTCGACGGCGTCGTCTGGAGCAGCCGACACCACCACCCACATATCAGCGTCGGCGCCCGGGGCCTTCGCCAGGCCCCGGGCGCCGACGCTGATATGTGGGTCACGCGTCGCTACGGGTGACTGAGAACGCGTAGGCCGCCACGGCGACGCACGCCCAGATCACGAGGACGGCGGCGGCGACCGGTGGCGGGATCTCGTGAACATCGAACTGCGGCGTGCCGACCAGGCTCAGTGCCGCCTGGTCGGGCAGGAAGCGCAGCCCGTCGGGCCACTGCAGGATGCCGGTCGCGATCACGACGGGGAGGGCGATCATGATGCCCAGCGGTGCAACCGTGTTCTTCAGGATGCCGGCGAGCCCGAAGGCGACGAGGGACATGAGTACGTACGCCACCGTCCACTGAATGCAGCTCATGAGCACGGCCACGGGACCCATGCCGTCGGTGACACCGACGACCAGCCGCGCGGGCACGATCGCGACCACGGCGGCGACACTGACGATGGTCAGCGTCGCCGCCAGCTTGGCGAGGATGAACCTGCCGCGTTGCGGCGTGGCGCTCAGGCTCATGCGCAGCTGACCGCCGTGGTACTCAGTGGCGGCCGCCCATACCGGGATGACCAGGAACGCGTAGAGCGGGGCGATCATCACGACACCGAAGTCGGACAATGACGATGGCCCCGAGGGGTCGCCGGTATAGAACGTGACTCCGCTGGCGTCGATCGCTGCCAGAAGAAGATTCGCCGCGACGGCGATGACGAGCATCAAGAACGTCGCCGGATGCGTCGTGATCTTGGTGATCTCCGAACGGACCGTATCTCTCCAGCGGATCGTCGGCTGGACGACGGCCGTCATGAGGCGTCCCTCCGCTTCGTCACGACTGCGGCGAGGACGACGGTGAGGACGGCCCAGGCGGTGAGCACGAGAGCGCCGTGCACTGGGCCGGCCGTGGTCGGCACAGGGGTATCGTCGGAGTTCAGTAGGAGATTCCGGGCGGCACTTAGCGGCAGGAATGCGTCGACCGCCGGTGAAACCATGGCCACGACCTGCGTCAGGGTGAGCATGAAGAACACCATGGCGGCGATCACGCCCGTCAGCGTCCGTCTTGTGAGGAGCGTCAGACCGAGGGGGAACAACGCGAACGCCACCATGAAGAGAAGCACCCGGCCCAGCGTGGCGAAGAAGTCGCCGTTGAGCACTGCCGCAGCGGCGACCCCGTTCGTGGACGCCAGCATGAGCGACGTACCGATCGCGTACCAGATGACGCCCAGCGCGAGCGCGAACAGCGCGGCGACAAGGACCTTGCTCACGACCAGGCGAATCCGGTTCGGGACCGCGACCACACTCATCCCGAACTGCCCGGTGCGGAACTCCGCCCCAGCGATGACCGCCCCGAGCAGGGTGAAGAGGATGCCCGGATTGAATATGCTCGCCATCAGGTCGCCCTGCAGCAACGCCACGGCCTGGGCCTGCGTGCTCTCGCCGGAGGTCAGCCGCGCGGCGGTCTCGGAGTAGAACTCGAAGGACAGGAACTGGAAGAGGAGGAACACGGCGAAGAGCGCACCGGTGATGATCCACACGCTGGGAAGCGTGAACGTCTTCGTCCATTCTGATCGGATCGCTGCGATCATGCCGCTCACCAGCTCGCTCCCGGCTCGCTGCCGGTCAGTGCGAAGAACGCGTCCTCGAGGGAGTCGTGCCCTGCGGTGATCTCGTCGAGGGTTCCGTCAGCAACGATGCGCCCCTTGTTGATCACCACGACGTCGTCGACCGTCTCGGCGATCTCTCCCATGAGGTGGCTGGAGAGCAGCACGGTGTTTCCTTGATCGGCGTAGCGTCGCAGGAATGTGCGGATCGTGCGGATGCCCTCGGGATCGAGGCCGTTGACCGGCTCGTCGAGCACGAGCACGCGCGGCTCACCCAGGAGGGCGGCGGCGAGCCCAAGACGCTGCTTCATCCCGAGCGAGTACTTCCGCACTCGAACCTTTGCGGCGTCGGTCAGCCCGACCGTCTCCAGTACCTCGTCGACGCGTCGCGCGGGAATGCGGTTGGACTGTGCGATCCAGCGCAGGTGATCCACTCCGCGCCGCTCAGGAACCGCGGACGCACCGTCCAGCATCGCACCCACCGTCCGCAGCGGTTGACCGAGACTCTCGTAGGGCTTGCCATTGATGAGCGCTGTGCCCGACGTCGGACGGTCGAGCCCGAGCAGGATGCGCAGCGTCGACGACTTGCCCGCCCCGTTGGGGCCGAGGAAACCGGTCACCCTGCCCGGCCCTGCTGTGAAGCTCACGTCGTCGACAACACGCCTGCCTCCATGTGTCTTCGTGACTCTTGAGATCTCAATCACCGGTACTGCTCCTCTTGATCCTCTCGGCATCGGATGTGGTGGTCCCCGGCCGGGTACGGCCGTCGACCTTAGCTCTCTTGCCCGGTCCTGACCTCAATACCCGGTATCGGGGTCTCGGCCCCCTCCGTCTTCCTCGCCGCGACCCTCGGGCACGCCGCCGCACCCTGGGCCCGTATGTCACCAGGACTCGGGCACCGGCGCCCCCTCGCGGTAGCCGGAGGCGGACTGCACTCCGACGACGGCCCGCTCGCGGAACTGCGCGATGGAGCCGGCGCCGGCGTAGGTGAAGGAGGAGCGCACCCCCGAGATGATGGAGTCGATGAGGTCCTCCACGCCTGGGCGCGCCGGGTCGAGGTACATGCGACCGGCGCTGATGCCCTCCTCGAACAGGGCCTTGCGGGCGCGGTCGAAGGCGTCCTCACCCTCCGTACGGGAGGTGACCGCCCGCTTGGAGGCCATGCCGAAGGACTCCTTGTAGGCGCGGCCACCGGCGTCGTACTGGATGTCCCCCGGGGACTCGTGCGTGCCGGCGAACCAGGAGCCGATCATGACGTTGGAGGCGCCTGCGGCCAGGGCCAGGGCGACGTCACGCGGGTGGCGGACGCCGCCGTCGGCCCACACGCGGGCACCCGAGCGGGCGGCCTCGGCGGCGCACTCGAGCACGGCGGAGAACTGCGGGCGCCCCACCCCGGTCTGCATGCGGGTGGTGCACATGGCGCCGGGACCGACCCCGACCTTGACGATGGAGGCGCCCGCCTCGACGAGGTCGCGCACGCCGGCGGCGGTGACGACATTGCCCGCGACCACCGGCACGCCGTCGGGCAGGGCAGCGCGCACCGAGCGGACCGCCTCGATCATGCGGTCCTGGTGTCCGTGGGCCGTGTCGACGACGATGACGTCCACGCCCGAGTCGACGAGGTGGCGCGCCCGGCCCACCGGGTCCCCGTTCATGCCGATGGCGGCGCCCACGCGCAGGCGCCCCTCGGCGTCGACGGCGGGGGCGTAGATGGTCGAGCGCACGGCGCCCGCGCGGGTGAGCAGGCCGACGAGACGGTCGTCGTCGTCGACGACGGGGGCGGCCTTGCGGCGCGCGGTGCGCAGGATCTCGAAGGCGTCGCGGGGGTCTGTGCCGGCGGGGACGGTGACGAGCTCGGTGCTCATGACCCCACGGACCTGGGTGAAGCGGTCGACGCCGGTGACGTCGTTGAGGTCCACCATGCCGACCGGGCGCTCAGTGTCCGGGTCGATGACGACGGCGGCCCCGTGGGAGCGCTTGGGGATCAGTCCCATGGCGTAGCCGCATGTGTGGTGCGGCTTGACGGTCACGGGGGTGTCGTAGAGGACGTGCGCGGCTTTGACCTGGTTGACGGTGTCGATGACGACGTCGACCGGGATGTCCTGGGGGATGATCGTCAGCCCGCCGCGGCGGGCGACGGTCTCCGCCATGCGCTTGCCCGCAACGGCCGTCATGTTGGCGACGACGAGCGGGATGGTGGTGCCCGTGCCGTCGTCGGTGGTGAGGTCCACGTCGTGGCGCGAGCCGACGCCGGAGCGCGACGGGACCATGAAAACGTCGTCGTAGGTCAGGTCGAAGGTCGGCTCGAGGCCGTTGAGGAACTGCACGTCATTGGAGTCTAGCCAGGGCCTGTGACACCCTGGCGGCGCCGCCGCTAAGGACAGCATGGTGCTTGCATGACAACCTGTGTGCTCCATCTCGGTTGTCCTGGGGAACGCGAGTTGT
The DNA here is from genome assembly GCF_014595995.2 of Actinomyces respiraculi. Classification (NCBI taxonomy): domain Bacteria; kingdom Bacillati; phylum Actinomycetota; class Actinomycetes; order Actinomycetales; family Actinomycetaceae; genus Actinomyces; species Actinomyces respiraculi. The sequence continues at coordinate 127,188 of NZ_CP063989.1, read as the reverse complement.
CCACCGCGCCGCGGGACTCGACGCTGACCACTTGACCTACCCTCAGGACCACCTGACCTACCCCCAGCGCGTGGGCATAGTTCTTCGCGTCGGAGGGCAAGGGCCCCGAAGACATGAAGAGCCCCCGGACGGACCAGGGGGCGAGGAAGAAAGGAATCACGCTGATAGCAGACATCATCAAGATTCTGGTCTCTACTTCCAGCTTCCGTTACTTCCAACTTCCGTTGTAGCCGTCATCACCCTGGCTCGGCTAGTGCGGCCGAGCAAGGGACGGCACCGGAAGTCCTAAGAGGCCGCCCGGCCCCCTTTCCGGGGGTCGGGCTCTTCTCCTCATGTCCTCAAGGAGGGGCGCAGTGATGGACAAGGGCACAACAACGATCGTCCTGGCGGCAGGCGGAGCCTTCGCCGCGGTAGCGGCGCTGGACTGCCTGGACGACGGTCACGTGACGGCCGGCGTGGCGCTGGCGGTGATGGCCGCCCTAGGCGCGGCGGGGCTGGCCGCACACCTCGTTCTGCAGCACCGGGGGGCCCGGTGAGCGCCCCGGTGCACTACCTGGGGCTGTCCGGCCTGGCCGAGAGGATCGGCATCCGTATGGGCACGGCCCAGCGCTACAGCCGCGAAGGACGTCTTCCCACACCGGACGTCATCGTGGGCGACAAACCCCATGCTGTGCGCGGATGGCTGCCCGAGACGGTGGACGCCTGGCAGGCCAACCGCCCCGGACGTGGAGCACGCACCGACCTGCAACGGCGGTCGTGAGACCCTGAGCCTCTTGCGGGCATGGGAAACGTCCCGCTACCGGCTGGTCCAGCCGATGGCGGGACGTTGATGGGCCCGAAGGGACCGAACCCCCAACCTTCTGCCGAGGAGCATCCGAGAGCCCCATCACGCTCGCTCCCGTGCTCGATCTGGCCCGTGCACGCGCCGCAAGGAGGCGGGCGGCGTGACCCTGAATGATCAGCTTGGAGACCGTCTATCACATGGACTAAAGGGGCTCATCCCCATTGAGGGTGTGGGTGGGGTCTGAGTCCTCCGGTCTCTAGTGTCGTGTGTCGTTAGTTCTTGAACGGTTGGTTGGGTGGGATCATGGGGTGTGGCTAATCGTCCTGCTCCTGGTCTGTTGTTGCGTGAGGGTGATCGTGGCGAGCTGGAGGCACTGGTGCGTTCGCGCAGCGCGCGGGCGGGGCTGGTGCGGCGGGCGCGGATCGTGCTTCTTGCTGCGGATGGGCTGTCCAATACTGAGATCGCACGGAGGGTGGGCGCCTCGCGTACCACCGTGATCGCGTGGCGCGGCCGCTACCAGCGCCTGGGCATGGAAGGCCTGGAGGACGCTGATCGTCCGGGTCGGCCCCGCAAGGTCGATCGCACCGCGATCGTGACCGCTACGCTGACCCCGCCGCCGAGGTCGTTGGGGGTCACGCACTGGTCCACCCGGCTGCTGGCTGCCCGGCTGGGCGTGTCGGCGGCGACGGTGGCCAGGGCCTGGAGGGCTTACGGGATCAAGCCCTGGCGGGAGCAGTCGTTCCGCTTCTCCACCGACCCCGAGCTGGTCGGCAAGGTCACCGACATCTGCGGCCTGTACTTGGGCACCAACCCCGACGTGCCCGATAACGCGATCGTGCTTTGCGTGGACGAGAAGTCCCAGATCCAGGCACTGGACCGCACCATGCCGGTCCTGCCCATGCAGCCCGGGCTGATCGAGCGCCGCAGCAGCGACTACGTCCGGCACGGCACCACCACCCTGTTCGCGGCGCTGGAGATCGCCACCGGCAAGGTCACCGCCGCCACCAGGCCCCGCCACCGCCACGAGGAGTTCCTCGCCTTCCTGCGACAGGTGGACAGGGCCTACAAGGACGCCATCGACCCGGACACCGGGGAACGCGTCCAGCTGCACCTGGTCATGGACAACTACGCCACCCACAAGCACAAGGACGTGCGCGCCTGGCTGGAGCACCACCCCCACATACACGTCCACCACACCCCCACCCACGCCTCCTGGATGAACCTCGTGGAGGTCTGGTTCTCCCTGATCGAGCGCCAGGCCATACGCCGCGGCGTCTTCAAGTCCGTGCAGGACCTGAACAACAAGCTCCGCGCCTACATCACCGGCTGGAACAAACGCGCCCACCCATTCACCTGGACCAAAACCGCCGAACAGATTCTCACCAAAGCCAACCGTCCAGAAATTAACAACCCAGGACACTAGTTGTGCTTTCTTTGGGGTTGTGAACGGGTTGGGTGGAGGCCTGCTGGGCGGGATGCGGGGTTGACGCCCACGTGCGGTCTGGGGAGGCCTTCATGGCGCATGCTGGCGCACCTTTGACGCCTGGGGGGCGTCGTCGTCTTGCCCGCCTGGGGGGCGTCGTCGTCTTGCCCGCCTGGGGGGCGTCGTCGTCTTGCCCGCCTGGGGGGCGTCGTCGTCTTGCCCGCCTGGTGGTGGAGGGCTGGTCCATGGGTCGGGCGGCTGAGTGCTTGCGGGTCTGGCCGGCGACGGTCGGCCGGTGGCTGGGGCCGCTACCGGGCCCCGGTGCGCTGTGTGGAGCGCCATTGATCAGTTCCGGACCACGTTCGGTCGTTTGGACCACGTTCGGTCGTTTGGACCACCCCAGACGCGTCCGTAGGTGGTCCGAACGACGGCAGGTGGTCCAAGATGGCAGCAAGTGGTCCACACTAACTGTGCTTCCTCGGGGCAAGACCGGCTCTTCACAATCCAGGGTGTAGCAGGGGGCGGAATCCGCCGGCAGTAGTGCCCCGTAGAGTGGTGTAGCCGCTGGTGGCCTCGAGCAGTGCTCGGGTGATGTAGTTGGCGAGGTTGCGAAAGCCCAGTGCGGTGGGGCGTAGGTGCTCTAGGTGTACTGACCGGGGAGGTTGGTCAAGCGGGTGATGGGCGGTGTGCTGTTGCAGGCTGAGTGGGGTGTGTGGTGAGTGTGGAAGCGGATCCAACCAGCCAGAGCATCGCGTCGTTCCTGCCGAACTGGCGCTTCGGATCGGGATGCCACACTCGTCCCTCTCTCGCCGCTGGAGGGGAGCGCAGCAGTGGCAGCTGGAGGACCTGGATGCGGTCGCCCAGGCTCTTGGGACGACGCCATGGGCGCTGACTCAGCCGACCGCGGGGCGAGTGGGACCCTGAACCTCTTGCGGGCATGGGAAACGCCCCGCTACCGGTTGGTTCAGCCGATGGCGGGGCGTTGGTGCGCCCGAAGGGACTCGAACCCCCAACCTTCTGATCCGTAGTCAGATGCTCTATCCATTGAGCTACAGGCGCATGTCGTTTCCGACAAACAGGAAGATTACTCGCGCCACCCGGCAAGCGACAAATCCATGTCTCGTGAGTCTGCGCACAGCATCCCGCCCGCGTCGCCGACGGTCTGGGGGGCAGGCCGCGGGGAACGTCAGCCATGGGCGTGTTTCGTTGGTGCGCGCAGGACGCACGCAGCCCCATGCGTGGGTGCGATTCGTTGGGATTCCAACGATGGGCGGAGATGGGGGGATTCGAACCCCCGAGGGGTTTTATCCCCAACTTTCTTAGCAGGAAAGCGCACTAGGCCACTATGCGACATCTCCGAGCTCGGGTGAGCAGCCCGCGTGAGCGAGCGTAAGCAGCCTACCGGCCAGGAGCCCTGGCGGGCAAACCTGGGGCCCCTGCGATCCCGGCCACTACCTCACACCCGTCCACCCGCATCCCGCCGCAGACGGTGACCAACTGGGTGACCAACGACGAGAGGAGGGCGCCCGGTCGGGCGTCCTCCTCGTCAGCGGAGCGGGAGGGATTCGAACCCCCGGTGCGCCAGGCGCACAGCGGTTTTCAAGACCGCCACATTCGGCCACTCTGTCACCGCTCCAGTGCCCTCGCGGGCAGGCAGAGACTACCACCCGGCTCCGACCCGACGGTCAAGCGGTCCGGCGACCACCACCCCCGGCTCAGCCCCAGCTGATGATGCCGCGCCAGCGCGGCTGCGCACGCGCGGGCACCGGCGAGGCCGGGTCGTCCAGCCGTCCCTCGGCGAGCGCCTGGCCCAGGCACGGCCACACGGGCACGCGGGACATGAGCATCGCCTGCAGGGCGTGGTAGATGTCCGGGTGGCCTTCCCAGGTGCGCGTGGAGGGACGGTTGTTCTGGTCAAGCTCGTGGGTCCACACGCCCGGCGCCTCGATGAGGTACTGCTCGGCGTAGTCGACCCAGGAGCGGTAGCAGTGCTCGTAGTGCTCGACCTCGATCTCTCCGTGGCCGTCGTCGAGCAGTGCGCGGCGGATGGCGGCGGCGGCGCTGATGCCCTCGCACACCACCCAGTGCATGCGCTCGTGGACCACCGGCACGCCGTCGAAACCGGTCGTGTAGACGAAGCCGGGGCCGCCGTCACAGCGCCAGGCGTCAGAGCGGGAGCGGTCGAAGAGCCTCTCGGCGGCGTCGAGCATCCAGTCCGGCGTCGGCAGGGAGCGGTGAACCAGGGCGGAGCGGGCCTGGACGGTCAGGCGCGCCCACTCCAGGCCGTGGCCGGGGGTGACGCCGTAGGGGCGGAAGGGGTGCGCCGGCTGGTCCTTGTTGTAGTCGAGGCGGGGCCGCCAGGAGGTGTCGTAGTGCTCGGGCAGGCGCCAGTCGTGGGCGCGGGCCTGGACGTTGACGGCGTGGTCGAGGATCTGGACGGCGCGGGTGAGCCACGTGATGTCGCCGGTGACGTCGGTGGCGGCGAGATAGGCCTCGACGGTGTGCATGGCGGCGTTGATGCCGCGGTAGTCCTCGGGGTCGGTGAAGTCGGCGGCGTAGGACTCCACCGGCATCCCGTAGGTGTCGTCCCACCAGCGCCGATCCTGGACGGCCAGGGCGTCGCGCAGGAGCTCCTGCGCCCCCGGGCGGTTGGCCGCGGTGGCGGTGGCGGCGGCCAGGACGACGAAGGCGTGCTGGTAGCACTCCTTGCGGCCGGCCGGGTCGGCGGGTACACCGTGGCCGTCGGCGTCGGGCTCGTGTTCGACGGCGGAGTGCCACCCGCCGTTGACGTGGTCGCGCATGACCCTGTTCAGGGCGCGCACACCGTGGTCGGCGTAGCGGCGGCAGCCGGGGATGCCCATGAGAGTGCCCAGGGAGAAGGCGAAGGTCATGCGACCGGTGATCCACAGCTCGACGGGGCGCGTGGTGTCCACCGTGCCGTCCTCACCGATCCATCCGAAGCCTGCGGGCACGGCTGCCGCGCGCGCGTAACGCAGCAGGGCGTGCGTCTCCTCGGCCAGCCAGCGGTTGTGCTCGGGCGCGCCAAACCATCCCAGACCCATGACCATCTCCTTTGATGCGCGGGCCGACGACGATGTCCGGCCTCTGGACGGAACGCTATCGCAGCGCCGAGCCACCTCGTGCCGGTTCCAGCGGGGTCGCGGGTTGCGCCCCCGTTCAGTCATGGGGTCCGACGGCGGAGCATCGGCTATCAGCCCCATCCGGCCGGACAGGTCCGCGGTAGAGGTGGTCCAGCCATTGGCGCTGGTTCCGGTAGCGGTCAGGTCCACGGCCCGGACCTGGCTGGGGCTGGGCGGAGCAGGCGATTGCTCGCTTATCGATGTCGAGTCCCCGACGGGCAGCAAGTTGTGCAGGCGGTCGGACGCCCGGGACCACAGGCGGTCCCGGGCGCCACCTCAGCCCTTGACCCCGCCTTGTTGGACGCCTTTGAAGAACTGCTTCTGGGCCAGGGCGAACAGGATGATGACCGGGACCAGGGCGATGATCGTCCCCGCCGCCACCACGCGAGGGTTCGAGCCGAAGTTGGACTGCAGGTACTGCATACCCACGGTCAGGGTGTACTTCTCGGGGTCAGACAGGACCACCAGGGGCCACAGGAAGTCGTCCCAGGCGCCGATGAAGGAGAACAGGGCGACCACCGTGACCATGCCGCGGATATTGGGCCACACGATGTGGCGGATGCGCTGCCAGGTCGTGGCTCCGTCGATCTCAGCGGCCTCAATGATGTCCTTGGGGATCATCGCGCAGGCAGTGGTGATGAGCAGGACGTTGATGGCGCCGATCGCACCGGGCAGGAACACTCCCACCAGGCTGTTGGCGAAACCGAGGGACTTCACGGTCAGGTACTGGCTGGTCAGCGTGACCTCGCCGGGCAGCAGCAGCGTGGACAGGAACAGCCCGAAGAAGAGTGCCTTGCCCCTGAACCTGAGCACGCCCAGGGCATAGCCGGCGCAGGTGCAGAAGACGACCTGGCAGATGACCGTGGCAACCCCCACTAGCAGCGAGTGCCAGGCGTACTTCACGATCGGGATCGTGTGCGAGACCGTGGCGTAGTGCTCCAAGGTGGGGTGACGCGGGACGAGGTTGGGAGGGAAGGCGTAGATGTCCTCCATGGAGCCCTTGAGTGAGGTGGACAGTTGCCACAGGAAGGGGAAGACCGCGATGAGCGCGATGAGGATGAGCAGGGCGTAGCGCACGACGGCACCGCCGGCCGTGGGCTTGAGGAAGTCGGACTCGCCCGTGCGGCGCCAGAAACGGTCCTTGTAAGGCTTGGAGAGCGTCACGGTGGTGCTCATGCCCGGGCCTCCGTGTCCTGGGCGAGGTGAGTGGGCGGGGGTGCGCACCTCGTGCCTGGGGGCCCGTCAGTCGCGGTCAGGTGCCCAGACCCGGCGCTGCCAACGGCGACGCCGGCGCGAGCCTTGGCCTTAACGGCCTGCAAGGCCTTCTTGTAGGCCCTGCGCTGGTGGGCACTGCTGCGTATCGCCGCGATATCGGTGCCGTTATTGAGGAAAGCGGTCAGCAGCAGTGGGCCGATGGTGAGGAAGAAGAGGATGACGGACAGTGCCGAGGCGTAGCCGAGCTGGCCGTCCAGGCCCGATCCCTTGCGCTGGATGAGCATGACCAGGCTCATGGCCTGGCCACCGGGGCCGCCGGAGCCGTTGGTCAGGATGTAGATCTCGGAGAAGATCCTCATGGCCGAGGTGGTGATAAGGGCGGAGATGAGCAGCATGGCGCCGCGTACACCCGGGACGGTGATGGACCAGAAGCGTCGCCAGGCACCCGCCCCGTCCAGGGCCGCGGCCTCGTGCAGGTCGCGGCTGATGTTCCCCAGGGCCGCCAGGTAGACAACCATGTAGTAGCCCAGGCCCTTCCAGGTGGTCAGGAGGATGGAACACACCAGGATCCACCAGCGGCTGGTGAGGAAGTCGATGCCGGTGCCACCGAGGAACTCAATGGACTGGTTGATCACTCCACGGGAGTCGAACATCCATGACCAGATGATGCCGACCACGACCACGGAGGCGATGACGGGGAAGTAGTAGACGGTGCGGAAGAAGGACATCCCTGGCATCCACGCGGAGATGAGCAGGGACAGCAGCAGTGGCAGCAAGGTCAGCAGCGGCACGCAGGCCACGACGTAGACCAGGCAGGTGACCAGGGCGTAGCCGACCTGGGGGTCGTGGAGGACCTTGGCGTAGTTGTCAAGGGCGACGAAGGTCGCCGGACGCAGTGGACGTGCGTTGGTGAAGGACAGGACGACGGTGTTGAGGAAGGGCCACAGGGAGAAGACCAGGACCCACAGTGCCGCAGGAAGCAGCAGCAGGTAGGGGGTCAGGTGGCGGTGCAGTTTCATGTTCCTCCGTCCGTCGGTGGTGCTCGGCCTGCCCGTGCACGGCGGGCAGGGGCCTGGGGGCGGGACCCTGCCGCCCCCAGGCCCCGGTGGCTCAGTCGCCTAGGTTGTCGTTGCAGTAGGCCACGGCAGCGTCCAGGGCCTTCTTAGAGGAGATGTCACCCTTGAGCGCCAGTGCGAACTGCTGCTGGACGTAGGACTGCATGTCGTCGCTGTAGGCGATCGGCTTGGCGATCTCGGCCTTGGGCATGGCGGTGGCCGCCAGGTCGATGGCCTCCTTCATGAGGTCTGAACTCACGTCACCGGTGAAGGAGTCGGGGTTCTCGTTGCCCTCGACCGTGCCGGGCATGAAGCCCTGAGCCAGCTTGACGAATTCAACCTGGTTGGCGTTGTTTGTGGCGAACTGTGCGAAGGCCAGAGCCAGGTTGGGGTTCTTTGACGCGGCTGAGACCGACAGGCCCTGGATGAACAGTGGCGCGACGGTGAAGCGTGGGGAGACTGCAACCTTGTCCAGAAGGTTGGGCGAGTCGTTGGTCATCTGGTTGACGAAGGAGCCGGTGGCCGTGGTGAAGCCGACCTTCTCCTGGGTGAACATCATGGCGTTGCCGGTGTAGTTGTCATTGAGGACCTCGGCAGGCATGGCGCCGGCCTTGTAGACCTCGACGTACTTGTCCAGCAGCTCGGCCGCCTTGTCCGTGTTGAAAACGAACTTCTCTCCGTCGAAAACCTCGACGCCGTAGTCCTTGATGTCGGTGACGGTGGGCATGGACGAGGCTAGGTAGACCTGCTGGGCAGCAGCGGTCTTGCACCACTCCAGGTAGGTGTCCAGGTCGTGGGGCGCGTTGGCGGCGTCCAGACCGGCCTTGGCTAGCATCTCGGTGTTCCACCAGCACACGTCCGTGCCCAGGTACCACGGGTAGCCGAAGGTGCCGCCCTTGACGTCGTCATAGGTGTAGGCGTCAACGGCCCCTTGGACGTAGCTGCCCAGCAGGGCCTTGTCGGCGTCCCTGAGATCGACCAGCTGGGAGACCTTGGCCAGCTTGTAGGCAAATCCCTCGGGAAGGTTGATAACGTCCGGGAGCTCACCGGAGTTGGCCTGCTGGAGGACCTTCTCCTCGTAGCCCTCGCCGGGCTGATCGATCCACTTGATGGTGGTGCCGGGGTTGTGCTCCTCGAAGTCCTTGATGAGGGCCTCGAAGTAGGGAGTGAACTTCTCGTTCTTCAAGGACCAGGTCTGGAATGTGATCTCACCGGACAGTTCTCCGCCTGCGGCGGAGCCGCCAGCAGCGGGATTGTTGTCACTGGAGCCGGTGCAGGCGGCCAGCGTGGCGGCGGTGGCTGCAGACAGCCCCAAGAGTAGGCAGCGGCGGGAGAGGTTCATGACGGATCCCTTCGTCATTGGAGGAAACGGGTGGGCGGTAGCCACTACCACGATACTACAACGGTTTAGTGGATGGGCGGTAGATGATGACGCGACAGAAGCAGAAGTTTGTTGAATCCTCTCTATTCTGCGGAAGACAGCGGAGCAGGCGGCACAACAGGCTCGCCTGGGAGTCCTAAACCGATTTCAGGGATGGCAGCGCCAGAGCAGGCGGCTCCCCTGCCACGGCGCGGTGCAGCCACTGGCCGAAGAGGTTCCCCCCCGGGGCCGTCAAGGAGCGCTGCCCGGCCTGGACGCTGGGAACCAACAGGTGCTCCCGCTCCCCTACCGCACTGGACCGCGTCTGCCCGCCGGGGGCATGCGCCTGCCCGGCGGCGGCCACGGCCTCCTGGAAAGCCCGGCCCACCGGCTTGAGCGTGCCCTCCGAGGAGAACAGCCCCAGGGTGTGCTCAAGCTCGGGGAAGTCCGCCAGGTCCCGGCTGACGTCGTGAGAGCACCACCAGGTCACAGCCTCCAGCTCGGGCAGGGGCCCGGCCGCAGCCCGCACCAGGGAGGCGACAGTCCGGTGCACGAACTCCGGGGCGTCCGCCGGGTCCACCCAGCTGCTGGGTGCCCCCACCTCCTGCAGCCAGATCCGTCTGCCCGGGCCGCCCCAGGCGCGGGCCAGCTCCACCAGGTAGCGGGCGAACAGGTGCAGCGCCGGGTGGCGCCTGCCGTAGCGCGGCCCCACCTGCATGAACACCCAGGAGTGGACCGTGGTCAGGTCCCCCAGGCCCACGGCGTGCACAGGCTCAAAGGGGTGGGTGTCGTCGAACCACAGGTCGTCGTCGAAGGAGTGGGTGAGAACGCCCTGGGGCCACGCCGCCCGGGCCTCCGCCAGCAGCCCCTCCAGCCAGGCCCCTGCCTGGGCGGGGCTCAGCGGCTGGCAGTCCGGGTGGCGGGCGGCCGCGAACTGGATGACCTCGTTGCCCACGCTCAGGCCCTCGGCCCCGGGGCGGTCCGCCAGCTCGCGGGCCAGGGTCCGTACCAGGGCCCGCTGCCCGTCCACAACCTCCGGGTCCGTGAACAGGTTCCGTTGGTGCCAGGTGACCACCCAGGAGGGCAGGAAGTCGAAGGAGGACAGGTGCCCCTGCAGGGCGTCCACCGTGACCTTCAGCCCGACGGCGGCCGCCGCGTCCACCACCGCCAGCACGTCGTCGACCGCCCGGGGGCGGATGAGCGTGCGGTTGGGCTGCAGCAGCGGCCACAGCGGGAAGACCCGCACATGGTCCGCCCCCAGGGAGGCGATGTCGGCCATGTCCTGGGCCACCAGGCCCAGGTCCAGGTCCAGCCAGGAGTGGAACCAGCCCACCCGCGGCGTGTAGTTGACCCCGAAACGCATCTCAGACCTCCCCACCGGCGCCCCAGCGCTCCGGCGCACCTGCCCGACGACGCTCCGACGGCCTCGCCTCACCGCCAGTGCGGCGGCGCAGACGGATCGTGGCCACCCCAAAGGGGTGCAGCTCAAAGGACCAGACGCCCTCCGTGCTGGTGGGCTCCACCTGCACCCCCAGGGAGGCGCTGGGCCGCCCATGCAGGTCCGCCCCCACCGCCCCGGCCAACTCCGGGGCGTAGAGGGTGACGCGGCGGCGTGCGCCGTCCGGCTCGTAGACCCGTACGAGGACAGCGCTCTCCTGCCCGGGCTCCGGGTCGGCCAGGTGCAGGGACTCCAGCACCGCGCCCTCGACCCGCACCAGCGGGGCCAGCGCCGCCGCCAGGCGGGGCCCGACCTGGGTGCCGGCGGGCAGGGCCAGCTCCTGGGTGGGCAGGTCGAGGCGGTAAGCGGCATCCCGCACGGTGGACACCGTCTCGCCGCCGGTGATGGCGAAGCACAGCTCGTGCTCTCCCCGGTCCGCCTGGGGGTCCGGGAAGCGCGGCGCCCGCAGCAGGGTGGCCCGCACGAGGGTCCAGGTGCCGCCGCCCGGGCGGGGGTGGCGGGTGAGGTCCCAGCCGTAGGTTCCGCTGTTGGCGACGCCGACGCCGTGGCCCGCCTCCCCCACGTGCAGCCACTTGTGGGCGCAGACCTCAAAGCGGTGGGCGTCCCAGGAGGTGTTCTCGTGGGTGGGGCGGCGCAGGTGGCCGTACTGGGAGCCGTAGGCGGCGTCATGGGCGTGCACGTCCACCGGCAGGGCCAGCTTGAGGACCTTCTCGCTCTCCTGCCAGAAGACCCGCACCCGCAGGTCCAGCTGCTCGGAGCCGGGCGTGAGGCTCCAGGTCAGCCGGGCACGGGAGCGGCCGAAGGCCACGTCCACCTCGGCGCGCGCCCCGGCGGCATCGACGTGCACGTCGCGCAGCTGGCCCTCCAGGTCCCGCAGGGAGGAGCGGTAGAAGGGATCCAGGTCCCAGGCGTCCCACTCGTTGGGGAAGTCATTGGCCAGCTGCAGGACCCCGAACCGGGCCCCTGGCGGCACCACATCCCGGCCCGCGACCACCAGGGAGGTGACGGCGCCGGTGGCGTCCAGCCGGGTCTCGACCAGGCCGTTGCCCAGCTGCGCACCCGCACCCTCGCGGCTGGCGTGGCAGGCACGTGCCTCGTCCCGGCCGCCCGCAGGCAGCAGGGCGCCCCCCAGGGGCGGCACCGTCACCCCGGCCACGCGGCGGCTGACGGGCGCGGTGTTGAAGACCACCCGGTGCGCCTGACCGGTCGGCTGCGGGCCGGGTGCGTCGGCGGACGACGGCGAGGCCACCCCGTCCGACATCGGGACCGTCCCGTCTGTCGGCGGCACCGCCCCGTCCAGCGTCGACCTGACGCCCACCCCGTCCGACGGCGGCACCGTCCCCTCCGGCGACGGAACCGCCCCGTCCGACGACGACCTGACGCCCGCCCCGCCCGACGTCGGACCGACGCCCACGTGCTCACGCGGGCAGCTGGCGGGCACGCCGGAGACCAGGGCGTGCTGGGCGACGGCGGTCAGGGCCTGGCAGGACTCAATGACCCGACCCAGCTCCGCGAGCGCATCCTCGTAGGCCCAGGCGATCGACGAGCCGGGCAGGATGTCGTGGAACTGGCACAGCAAGGTGGTGCGCCACAGCTCGTGCAGGTGGGCCGCCGGGTAGGCGTCGTCGGCCAGCAGACCCCGCGCCCAGGCGGTGGTGCGCCAGGTCTCCGCCTCCCGCAGGGCCGCCTCGGCGCGACGGTTGGCCCGCTTGGTGGCCGCCTGGGTGGTGAGGGTGCCCCGGTGCTTCTCCAGGTACAGCTCGCCCACCCACACCGGAGCGTCCGGGTACTCCTGGCGGGCCTGGGTGAAGAACTCCTGCGGCGTGGTGTGCCGGGTGCGCGGCATCCCGGCCAGGTCCGCCACCCGCTCGACACGCTCCACCATCTCGCGGGTGGGGCCGCCCCCGCCGTCGCCGTAGCCGTACAGGAACAATTCGGTGGAGGCCCGGCCCTTGTCCTTGAAGTTGACCTCGGCGTGCCGCAGCTGCTCGGCGCTGACCTCCGCACCGTAGGTGTCGGCGGGCGGGAAGTGGGTGAAGATCCGGGTGCCGTCAATGCCCTCCCACCACAGGGTGTGGTGGGGGAAGACGTCCACCTGGTTCCAGGAGATCTTCTGGGTCAGGAAGTTGTCATAGCCCGCCAGGTGGGCGATCTGCGGCAGGGAGCCGCTGTACCCGAAGGAGTCCGGCAGCCAGATCTCGTGGCACTGCGCCCCCAGCTCCTCGCGGAAGAAGGCGGTGCCTTCGGTCAGCTGGCGGGCCAGCGACTCCCCGGAGGGCAGCACGGCGTCGGGCTCCACCCAGGAGCCGCCCACCGGTACGATCCGCCCGGCCGCCACCTGCTCCTTGACGCGGGCAAAGACCTCCGGGGCATCCTGCTGGAGCCAGGCCAGGTGCTGGGCGGCGGGCAGGGCGAAGACCATGGGGGCACCGTCCTCCAGCAGTCGCAGCACGTTGGCCATGGTGCGCACCACCTTGCGGCGGGTCTCGCGCACCGGCCACAGCCAGGCGGAGTCGATATGGGCGTGGCCCACGGCCCCCAACCGGATCGAGTCCGGGGCGGCGGGCACGGCCAGCAGCGGGGCCAGCAGGGCCCGCACCCGCTCCGCCGAGCCGGGCACGTCCGCCAGGTCCAGCTGGTCCAGGGCCTGGCTGGTGCCCAGCAGCACCGTCCAGCCGCGCGGAGAGTCCTCCGGCAGGGTGCGGGCCAGGCCCAGTAGGACGTCGACGTCGGCGGCCAGGGCCCGCACCTGGTCGTGCACCTGAACCAGGTCGGCCGTGGTGAAGGTGTAGATCGGCTCGTGGCCCTGGGTGGCGCGGGCGCCGTCGTCGGTGGGCAGGAAGGGGTGGATGTCCAGCAGCAGGGGGTTGGAGGCGGCCTCGAGGTAGAGCTCCAGGGTGCCGTCGGCGTCCAGCAGGTCGCTGGTGACCGGGACCCAGCGGTTGCGGGGGTTGACGGCCTTGAGCGCCCGCCCGGCGGGAGTGAGCACCAGGCCCTCGCACTGGAAGCCGGGCGAATGGTCGGCCCAGCCCAGGTCCAGGTCCAGCTCCAGGTGGCGCTCGCGCAGCGCCTCGGGCACTCTCACGCGCAGGCGGAACCAGGTGGTGCCCCAGGGCGGCCCCCAGCGCAGGGGCAGGTCGCAGGGGGTGTACTCGGCCTGCCGGGCCTGGGCAAAGGGCACCGGCTCGCCCGCTCCCGGCACCCCGGCCACCGGTCCGACGGCGTCGGTGAGCGCCCAGTACGCGGTCTCGACCTGGCGGACGGTGCGGGTGGCTGCTGGGTACAGGCGCTCTGTCAGGATCCGGTCGATGTGCTTGAGAAGCATGGGGCGGTTGTCGTGCATGGCGTGGCTCCTGGGTCAGCAGACCGGCTTCTGAAGGGGCGTGGACCGGCGGTGGCACCACGGTGGCGCGACCTTGCGCCGAACCCCGAGACTAAACCGCATTAGGACGTGTGGTCAAGCCGATCTGAGGGATCTGTGTAATCGCTTCAGTGATGACATACTGACCCCATGGAACGCCCCACGATCCGGGACATCGCCAACGTTGCCGGCGTCTCCCCCTCGGCTGTCTCCTTCGCGCTCAACGGCCGCCCTGGAGTCTCCGAGAACACTCGCCAGCGCATCCTCGCCGTCGCCAACGATATGGGCTGGACCCCCAACGCCGCCGCCCGCGCCCTGTCCGTGTCCCGGGCCGGCACGGTCGGGCTGGTGCTGGCCCGCCCCAGTCAGTCCGTGGCCGCGGAACGCTTCTTCTTCGAGCTGATCATCGGTATGCAGGCCACCCTGGCCACCGCGGACCTCGCCCTGCTCTTCCAGATCGTCGACGACGTCCACCAGGAGGTCGCCGCCTACCGCAGCCTGTGGTGCCAGCACCGCGTGGACGGCGCCGTCGTGGTCGACCCTCGCCAGCACGATCCCCGCCTGCCCGCGCTCGCCGGGATCGGCATGCCCTACGTGCTCGTGGGCGAGGAGGACCCCAACGGCATGCCCTCGGTCACCGGCGACGAGGAAGGCATGATGGCGCTGGTCGTCAACCACCTGGCCTCCTGCGGCGCCCAGCGCCTGGCCTACGTGTCCGCCCGCACCTCACTGCTGCACACGGAGCGGCGCAGCCACGCCCTGACCCGCATGGGGCGCGAACGCGACCTGGAGGTCATGTTCTCCAGCGCCGTGGACTACACCGAGCGCTCCGGGGCCCAGGCCACTGCCGAGCTGCTGTCCGGCACCCGCACACCAGACTCGATCATCTACGACAACGAGGTCCTGGCCCTGGGAGGCGTGACCGCCGCCCGCGAGCTGGGCTCCCGGCTGGGGCAGGACCTGGCAGTGGTCTCCATGGAGGACTCTCCCCTGTGCCGCCTGCTGACCCCGGCGGTCAGCGCCGTCCACCGGGAGCCCGCCGTCATGGGGAACCTGGCCGCCCAGCTGCTGGTGGAGCTGCTGGACGGGCAGAGCGCCCGAAGCGTCAAGGCCCCCACCCCGGAGCTGGTGGTGCGCGCCTCCTCAGCCGGCCAACGGTAGAGCTCGGGCGCGCCGAACCATCCCAGACCCATGACCATCTCCTTTGACGCGCGGGCGGACGACGACGTCCGGCCCCTGGGCGGAACGCCATCGCAGCGCCGAGCCGCCTCGTAACGGTTCCGGCGCCCAGCCTCCATAATGGACGAGGACTGTCGCCACGGTCGGGAACGGAGCCCAGGTATGCGAGCACACGCCAGCCCTCGCCCGGTTGCTCCGACGCGGGCGCTCATCCTCGCGTCCATCCGCCGTGCGGGCGACGGCCTGACTCGCGCGCAGATCAGCCGCGCCACGAGGATCGCGCCCCAGACGGTCTCGAACGTGACCCGCGACCTGCTGGCGGAGGGCCTCCTGCGCGAGACCGGTGTCGTCCCGCCCGAGGGGCGCGGACGTCCGGGAACCGTGCTCGAGCTCAACCCATCCGGCGGCTACGCGGCGGGGATCCACCTCGACCCGTCCGCGCTCAGCATCGTCGTCGTCGACCTGCTCGGCCACATCGTCGCCGAGGACCACGGCCCGCTGCCGTCACCGGTGTCGGCGGACGCCATCGTCGAGCACGCGCGCAGCACCGTTGAACGCCTGTGCGCGCAGGCCGGGGTCGCCTCAGAGCAGCTGCTCGGCATCGGTCTGGCCGTCCCCGGCCCCGTCAACCACGAGGACGGCACGACGTCGCCGCCGCTGCTGCCAGGGCTCGGGACGGTCCCGTTGCGGCGGCTGCTCGCGGAGGCGACCGGGCACCTCGTGCTCATCGACAAGGACCTGCCGGCGATGGCGCAGGGGCACCTGTGGACCGGCGAGGCCCATGAGGGCGACACGTTCATCCTGCTGTACATGGGGGCGGGCACGGGCATGGCCACCGTCGTCGACGGCCGGGTCCTGCACGGGCAGACGGGCAACGCCGGCGAGACGATGCACCTTCCCGGCAACCCCTTCTCCACGCGCCCCGGCAGCCACTTCCTCGGGGACTCGCTGAGCGAGCGGATCCTCGCCCTGCAGGCGCGCAACCGTGGCCTCGCGCTGCCGCACCCGGCCGACACCTGGGACCCGCACTCGATCAGCGAGAACCTCACCGCCCTCATCGCCCTCGCGCGCGCCGGCGACGCCGACGCGCGAGCCGTCTTCGAGGATGCCGGCGAGACGCTGGCAGCGACGACGCTCGCGCTCACGGAGGTCCTCGACATCTCGACCGTCATCATGACCGGCCTGGTGTGGCAGTCGTTGGAGGACCTCGTCGCCCCGACGCTGCACGCCCGTCTGGCCGGGCACACGATTCACGGCGTCGCGCGTCCGATCTCGATCAGCACGTCCGCGATGGGCCGCAACGTCGGCACAATCGGGGCCGCGTGCCTCGTCCTGGAGTCGGTGCTCGGCACGACGACACCCGCTGCCCGGGAGCGGTGAGCCCGCCGGGCGCCGGTGCCGCCGTCGGACCCTGCCGGGGTGCCGAGCCCGGAGGCCCGCCGGGGCCCGCCCGGGGTGCTGGAATGTAACAAAACCATCACAGCGTTCATGTGACCGTTGACACTATTTTATCCACCTGATGTAGTTAATCGGTCCTGGCATCCAGAGCGGATGCCCCTCGGTGCAAAGGAGCTCCGGAGATGACCCCCACCCCCGTCCTGTCCCAGATCACCCCGAGCCGACGCGCGCTGCTGGGCGGCGCCATCACCCTCGCCGCAGCCGGGGCGCTCAGCGCCTGCTCAGGCCCGGACGGCTCGTCACGCAACGAGAACACCTTGCGCGTCGTGTACCAGAAGACCGCCGCGTTCCAGCAGCTTGAGCACGTACTCACCAAGGCGAAGGAGGAGTACGAGGCCTCCCAGTCCACTGTCGCCATCGAGCTCGTCCCCATCGAGGCCGAGCAGGACAGCTACTTCACCAAGCTCGCCCTCATGAACGGCTCACCGGACACCGCCCCGGACATCATCTACGAGGACGCCTTCCAGATCCGTACCGACGTCGCCGCCGGGTACCTCCGACCGATCGACGAGTACGTCGCGACGTGGGAGGAGTGGAACATGTTCCTCGACTCGGTCAAGGATGTCGGCAAGGGAGACGACGACAAGCTCTACGGCATCTCACTGGGCACCGACACCCGCGGCATCTTCTACAACAAGAAGCTCTTCGCCCAGGCCGGCCTGCCCGAGCAGTGGCAGCCCACGACCTGGGACGACATCCTCCAGACCGCCCGCACCCTCAAGACCGCGCTGCCCGACGTCATCCCCTTCAACATGTACGCCTCCAAGGCCTTCGGCGAAGGAACGTCGATGCAGTCCTTCGAGATGCTCCTGTACGGCACGCAGGACACCCTGTACGACACCGACACCAAGAAGTGGGTCACCGGCTCCCAGGGCTTCAAGGACGCACTGACCTTCCTCAAGACGATCTACGACGAGGGCCTCGCCCCCGGGCTCGACATCGCACTCGACACCAACATCGGCTCGCGCATCGCCACCGAGCTCCTGCCGCAGGGCAAGGTCGCCATGTGCGTTGACGGCTCCTGGCTGCCCGGCGGGTGGATCAACGGCGACAACGCCTGGCCCCAGTGGGAGGAGAGCATCGGCTACGCGGCCATGCCCACGCAGAACGGCAAGAAGCCCGGCTTCACCTCCATGTCCGGTGGCTGGACCCTCGCCATGGGCTCCCAGACGAAGAACCCTCAGGCCGCCTTCGACTTCATGGCCGTGGCCCTCAACAAGGACAACGCCCTGAAGTACTACACGGAGAACTCGCTCATCGCCGTCCGCTCAGACATCGCCGAGATGGAGGAGTACCTCACCTGCAACTCCTCCTTCGAGTTCTTCTCCAGCCTCGTGCAGTACACCCACTTCCGCCCCGCCACGCCCGATTACTCGCGGATCTCCGGAAGCATCCAGATCGCCTGCGAGGACGTCGTCTCCGGCGGGGCCTCCCCCGAGGAGGCGGCCGCTACCTACGACAAGAGCCTCGTCGGCATCGTCGGGGACGACATGGTCCAGGCGGCCTGATGCACCAGTCACCCGCCTGCGGTGTGCCGACGGCGGGAGGCGCCTCCCGCCGTCGGCACACCGGCAGAGCACTCAGGCGCGAGCTGCCGCTCCTGCCCGCGGTCCTCATGCTGCTGGCCTTCATGGCCGGCCCCATCGCCTACGCCTTCTACGGGGCCTTCACCAACCGCACCATGAGCGGGTACAAGGCGGTCAACCCCGACTTCATCGGCGTCGACAACTACGTCTCCCTCTTCTCTGACCCCGACTTCTACACCTCGGTCCTGCTCACGCTCGCCTTCCTGCTCGGCTCAGCCATCATCGGGCAGAACGTCCTGGGGATGCTCGTGGCGGTCCTCATGCGGCACACGCCCCGAAGCGTGTCCAGCGCGGTCGGCGCCTGCATCGTCGGGGCCTGGGTCATGCCCGAGATCGTCGCCGCCTTCGCCTGCTACGCCTTCTTCCACACCGAGGGCACGCTCAACACGGTCCTTGACGCCATCGGCCTGGACGGCCCCGCCTGGCTCGTCACCTTCCCGATGCTCTCCGTCATCCTCGCCAATATCTGGCGCGGCACCGCCTTCTCCATGATGAACTACAACGCCGCCCTCGCGGAGATCCCCCCGGAGATCAAGGAGTCCGCCCAGATCGACGGGGCCGGAGCCCTCCAGTCCTTCTTCCGGATCTCTCTGCCGATCATTCGCCGCACCATCGCCACCAACCTCATGCTGACGACCTTGCAGACCCTGGGTGTCTTCACCCTCATCTTCGTCATGACGGGAGGAGGCCCGGGAACACGCTCCTCGATCCTGCCGGTGCTGGCCTACCAGGAGGCCTTCAAGTTCTCGCAGATCGGCTACGGCTCGGCCATCGCCACCGTCACGCTCGTCATCGGGGCCGTCTTCTCGCTCGTCTACACCCGCGTCCTCAGGCCGGAGGTCGAGTGACCGTGAGCGCTCACAGCCTCTTCGGCGGCTCCGCCCGCCTTGCCTCGCCCCGCGGCCGTGGCCTTCGCGTCACGGCGACAGCGGTTCTCCTGCTCATCGGCATCGCCTTCGTCCTGCCGCTGGCCTGGCTCGTCCTGGCCTCCCTCGACGACGCGGCCACCCTCAGCGTCCGCCTCCCTCGGGTCTGGACCGCCGACAACTTCACCGAGATCCTCACGCCCGAGCAGACCTTCCGGCCGCTGTGGAACTCCTTCGTCATCTCCCTGGGCACCGCCGTGCTCACGATCGTCGTCTCGCTGCTGGCCGCCTACCCCCTGTCGCGCTACAGCATCCGCTTCAACAAGGGGCTCATGTACACGGTCCTGTTCGGAACCTGCCTGCCGGTCACCGCGATGATGGTGCCGGTCTACTCCCTCTTCGTCTCCTTCAAGCTGCTGGACTCCCTGGCGGGCACCATCGTGTTCATGGCCTCGACGTCGCTGCCCATGGCGATCTGGATGATGAAGAACTTCATGGACTCCGTGCCCGTCTCGCTTGAGGAGGCGTCCTGGGTCGACGGCGCCTCCTCCATGACGGCCCTGTGGCGCGTCGTCGTCCCCCTCATGAGGCCCGGTATCGCCGTCGTGTTCATCTTCGTCTTCACGGGGGCGTGGGGGAACTTCTTCGTCCCCTTCATCCTGCTGTTCTCCTCCGAGAACCAGCCCGCCGCCGTGGCCATCTACAACTTCTTCGGCCTCAACGGCGCGATCGCCTACGGCAAGCTCGCCGCCTTCTCCATCCTCTACTCCCTTCCCGCGGTCCTGCTCTACGTCATCACACAGATGCGCTCAGGCAACAGCTTCGCCATGGCGGGCGCGGTCAAGGGCTGACAGACGCGAACAGATGCTGACAGACAAGGACGTCACCATGACACACTCCAACCCTGACCTCACCGAGCGCCGCGCCCACCGTATGCTCCACGAGCAGGTGCAGGCGGCCATCTACGCAGAGACCGTCCCGCTGCAGCTGAGCGCGTGGGAGGCGCCGGGAGAACCCGTCGCCTTCGCCGAGGCCGTGGCCGCGAGCTACACGCCGATGACCACCGGAACCCCCTGGGGGCTGCCGTGGGGCACAACATGGCTCCATGCGACAGGCCGTGTTCCCGCCGAGTGGCGTCAGCGCGAGGACTTCGACGTCGAGCTCGTCGTCGACCTCGGCTTCACCTCCACGCAGCCCGGCTTCCAGGCCGAGGGCCTGGTCCGCCGTCCCGACGGCTCAGCCGTCAAGGCGGTCAACCCGCTTAACCAGGCTGTGCCGTGGGCGAGGGAGCCCGACGCCGTCGACGTCTACATCGAGGCCGCCTCCAACCCCAACGTCCAGGGAGCCGACCCCACGCGCCCCGGGGAGGGCAGCTACCGTCCCACCCTCATGGGCCGTGTCGAGACCGCCCCCAAGGAGCACCTGTACACCCTGCGGCGCGTCGACGTCGCCCTGCGGGACACCGAGGTGTGGGAGCTCGCCCAGGACCTCACCGTCCTGCTGCAGCTGGTCTCGGTGCTGCCGCCCGCCTCCGCCCGCCGCGCCTCGATCGACGTGGCCCTGGAGCGCGCGATCGACCGCATCGACCCCCGCAACGTGTCGGCGAGCGCCGCGGACGCCCGCGCGGCGCTGGCCGGCGTCCTGGCCTCCCCCGCCTCGGCCTCCGCGCACCACGTCATGGCCACCGGGCACGCCCACATCGACTCCGCCTGGCTCTGGCCCGTGCGCGAGACCAAGCGCAAGTGCGTGCGCACCTTCGCGTCGGTCCTTGAGCTCATGGACCATGACCCCGACTTCGTCTTCGCCTGCTCCTCCGCCCAGCAGTACCTGTGGGTCAAGGAGGAGCAGCCCGAGCTCTTTGAACGGATCCGCCAGCGCGTCGCCGAAGGACGCTTCATCCCCGTGGGCAGCATGTGGCTGGAGTCGGACACCAACATGCCCGGCTCCGAAGCCATGGCCCGCCAGCTGATCGAGGGCAAGACCTTCTTCATCGACGAGCTCGGAGTCGAGACCACGGACGTGTGGCTGCCGGACTCCTTCGGCTACACCGGGTCACTACCGCAGATCATCCGCGGCGTCGGGTCCCGCTGGTTCCTGTCGCAGAAGATGTCGTGGAACGACAGCGACACGATGCCGCACCACACCTTCGACTGGGAGGGTATCGACGGCTCGCGCGTCCTGGCCCACTTCCCGCCCGTGGACACCTACAGCGCCTGCCTGAGCGCCGCCGAGCTGGTCCACGCCGAGGAGAACTTCGCGGAGAAGGGCCTGGCCACCTCCTCGATCGTGCCCTTCGGGTGGGGCGACGGCGGTGGTGGCCCCACCCGGGAGATGCTCGCGGCCGCCACCCGCTTCAAGGACCTCGAAGGCGTGCCGACCGTCGAGATCGCCGGCCCGAACACGTTCTTCTCCCGCACGGAGGAGGAGTTCGTCGACCGTCCGGTGTGGACCGGTGAGATGTACCTGCAGTTCCACCGCGGCACCTACACCTCCCAGCTGCGCACGAAGCAGGGCAACCGGCGCAGCGAGCACCTGCTGCGCGAGGCCGAGCTGTGGGCGGCGACCGCCGCCGTGCACCAGGGCCTGGCCTACCCCTACGAGGAGCTCCGGGAGTGCTGGCGCACGGTGCTGCGCAACCAGTTCCACGACATCCTCCCCGGCTCGTGCATCGGGTGGGTCTACGACCGTGTCGAGCAGGAGTACGCCGAGGTCGCGGCCGTCCTGGAGGACGTCATCGTCTCCAGCGCCCGAGCCCTGACCGGTGAGGGGGACCGCCTCCTGCGGCTCAACGCCGCCCCGTCGGCGCAGGACGGCGTCCCCTCCCTCGCCATCGGCGAGCCGGAGCCGCCGCGCGGCTCGGTGAGCGTCGAGCAGGGCGCGTCCCTCGTGCTCGACAACGGGCTCCTGCGGGTGGCCATCGAGGCGGACGGGACGATCAGCTCCGTGCGCGACTATGAGGCGGACCGGGAGGTGCTGCCCCCGCGGACGCGGGCGGCGCTGCTCCAGCTGCATCGCGACGTGCCGCGCCAGTGGGACGCCTGGGACATCGACCCCGAGTACCGCAACGTGGTGGAGGACGTCACCGCGGTGACCTCACTGACCGTCGTCCAGGAGCCGGGCTGCGCCCGTGTGCGCATCGAGCGGCCGCTGGGAGAGGCCTCGACCCTCGCCGAGGAGATCACCCTCGCCGCGCACTCCAAGCAGGTCTCCCTGTCCTTCGACATCGACTGGCACGAGCGCCAGAAGCTGCTCAAGCTGGCCTTCCCCGTGGACCTCATGGCGGCGGAGTCCACCTCGGAGATGCAGTTCGGGCACGTCGCCCGGCCCGCGCACCGCAACACCTCCTGGGACGCGGCCCGCTATGAGATCTGCGCCCACCGCTGGATCCACGTCGCCGAGCCCGGCTACGGCGTCGCCGTCCTCAACGACTCGACCTACGGGCACGACGTCACCCGCGGCACCGACGCGGCCGGCCACCCGACGACGACGGTGCGCCTGTCCCTTGTGAGGGCACCGCTCTTCCCGGACCCGGAGGCAGACCAGGGCAGGCACGGCCTGTCGGTCGTGCTGCGCCCGGGCGCGTCGATCGCCGACGCCGTCCAGGAAGGCTACGCGCTCAACCTCGGCACACGGGAGGTCCGCGGCGCCCACGGCATCGACCCGCTCCTGCGCGTGGCCGGCGAGGGCGTCGTCGTCGAGGCCGTCAAGCTCGCCCAGGACCGCTCCGGCGACGTCATCGTGCGCCTGTACGAGTCGCTGGGTGCCCGCACCCGCGCGCAGGTCAGCCCCGGGTTCCCGGTCTCCTGCGTCAGTGCGGTCGACCTGCTGGAGCGGCCGTCCGACGACGTCGGGCTCACGCCCTGCGAGGGGCAGGAGGCAGGCGTCTCCTTCGAGATGAGGCCCTTCCAAATCGTCACGCTGCGCCTGCACCGCTGAGCGCACGAAACCCCGCAGGCCCGCCCCCCGCACTGGCGGAGGGCGGGCCTGCGGGCACGCCTCGGAACCGAATCGGGACCGAGGCGGGGGCTCAGCGTCCGGCGGGCCAGGCCTCCTCCGCCTGCCTCAGAGCCCTGGCGGCGTCGGCGTCGCCCTTGGCCCAGCCCACCAGGGCGTCCCACAGGACCCGGGTCCCCACCTGGGAGGGCATCATGTCGGAGGCGTCGAAGCGGATGACGGACTGGCGGGACTGGAGGATCTCGAAGGCGGCCTCGGCGACCGGGGAGGAGACGCTCACGCCGCGCGCCCCCCGGTTGGCCGAGGCGACCCCACCCAACGAGACCCGCTCGACGGCCCACTGGGCGCTGGTGAGGTAGCTCATGACGGCGGTCCTGGCCTCGCTCGGGGCACTGCCCGCGGCGTCTCCACCATCCGCACCGTCGGAACCGCGCCCGTGCGCCAGGGACACGAGGTAGTCCCCGCCGACGAGGATGGCCCGCTCGCCGTCGTCGACCGAGGGCAGCAGGAAGGTGGACACGCCGTTGGACTGGGTGCCCGCGCCGTCGGTCACGATGGTGCCCTTGGGCAGCAGGGTCTCGAAGGAGCTGGAGGCGTGGAGCATGAGGCAGGAGCCGGAGACGAGCTGCTCACCGGCCTGCTCGACCGTGGTGGTCACAGCACCCTGACCCCCGCCCGTGACGTGCCCCTCGGCCAGGAGCAGCCGTTCGAGGTCGTTGAGGGCGTCCACGGCCCGACGGTCGTCGAGCGGGGCCTCATGCCCTGCCCAAGCGTCGTAGGCGGCGGTGCCCTCAGTGGCGAGCAGGGCGTCCTCGAGCCAGTCGGACAGCGGCCAACCAGTGGTGGCACCGTCAGCGGCGCCCAGGCACCAGGGGGTGACGTCGCCGTCGGGGTGGTCCTTGACGACCTGCCGGGTGAGGGTGAGCAGCTCCTCCCAGGTCTCGGGGACCTCGTAGCCCGCTTGAGCGAAGGCGGCGGGCGAGTACCAGATGAAGGACTTGACGCTGGCCATGAGGGGTGCGGCGTAGAGGGTGCCGTCCACGGTGCCGGTCCGGGCCCACGTGTCATCCCAGCCGAGCTCGATGTTGGCGGCGACAGCCTCGGGCATCTCGGTGATGAGCCCGGCCTGGACGAGCTCGGCGATGAGGCCGGGCTGGGGGACGACGGCGAGGTCCGCGGTCACGGGGCCCACAGCCAGGTCCTCACCCCCGGCGGTGGCCGCGGAGTCGGTCGCGGCGGCATCACCGGACGCGGCGGCCTCACCGGTCGCGGCGGCAGACTCAGACGCGGCGGCCTCAGTCATCGCGGACTCGGCCGGGACGGCCTGCGCCGTCGGATCTGCCGTCTGCTGCGCCGTCGGATCGCCCGCCTGTGCTGAGGGTCGGGCGCTGGCCATGCCCGTGGGCCGAGCCGTCGGGGTGGGCAGCTGGGCGCGCAGGCTCGCCTCGAGCGTGTCGGAGCCCTCCTGCACGATGGTGATCCCGGTGCAGTCGGAGAAGGCGGCGAGGGAGGCGTCGAAGGCGGCCGCCTCCTCACCCGAGAAGGGGGTGGCGATGGTGACGGTGGTGCCCTGCGGGAAGGTTCCGTAGGCCATGGTGAGGGCGGCGCAGGCGGCAGCGGCGTCGGTGGCCCCAGGGCTCGCCTCGTCGCTCGCCCCGGCAGCGCAGCCCACCAGCGCGGCCCCGGCCAGAGCCAGGGAACAGACGACGGCCGCGGCGCGGCGCAGGTCGGCGCTCATGCCCGTGCCTCCGGGTGGGTGGCGGCCCCGGAACGCAGCAGGACGGCGTCGAGCAGAGCCGCACAGCCGTCACGCCACACGGGCTCGGTGACGAGGTCCCCGACCTCCTGAACCTCGGTGGGAGCCGAGCCCATGACGGCGCCGACCCGGGCCCACTGCAGCATCTCGAGGTCGTTGGTGCCGTCTCCGACGGCGATGGCGCAGCTGGCGTCGGTCCCCAGCTCGGTGGCCAGCGCGTCGAGGGCGGAGGCCTTGGTGATGCCGTTGGGGGCGACGTCGAGCCAGGCGGTCCAGCCGATGGCGTACTCCACCGAGTGCAGGCCGGCGCCGACGACGAGCTCACTGAAGCGGCTGACGGGCATGCCGGGAGCCCGCAGGATAACGCGGGAGACGGGCCGCGAGCGCAGGTCGTCGAGGCTGACGACCGTCTGGCGCTCAATGAGCTCGCCCTCGGGGAACAGCCGGGTGGTGCGGAAGCCGGAGTCGACGTCCTCCACGGCGATGATGCCCTCGGGCACGGCCTCGAGCAGGGCGTCGATGGCGGCGGCCGGGTCGAAGGTGATCTGCTCGACGACGCTGTGGCCCGCGGCCTCATTGGGGTCCATGCGCAGGGTCAGGGCGCCGTTGGCGCACACCATCCAGCCCTCGGTCAGACCCACGTGGTGGGCGACGGGCACCGCGGCCTGGACGCCGCGACCGGTGGCGATGACGACGTGGGCGCCGCGCCGCCGCAGGGCGTCGATGCTGGCGCGCACGCGCATCGAGACCCGTCCGTCCATGTCGAGGATCGTGCCGTCGACGTCGAGGGCGACGACGAGGGAGGGTCCGGCCACGAGGTGGCGGCCGCCCGGGTCGAGGCGGTCGAGGTCAGCGGCGCGCTCGCGCACGAGGGCGGCGTACTCGCCGTCGGACAGTGGCCTCAGGGCGCCGCGAGCGCCGTTGAGGAACTCGGTGGAGCCCCCGAGGCCCCGCGGGCCGTCGGGAATCTCGGACAGGTCCTGGCGGGGTCCGCTGGGCAGGACGCTGACGGGCAGGGTGCCTGTGGAGTACGTGTTGCTCACGGCAGCTGCGGGTCAGGCGCGGGGCTCGATGACCTCGAGGCCGCCCATGTAAGGGCGCAGTCCCTCGGGGACAACGACGCTGCCGTCGGCCCGCTGGTTGTTCTCGAGGATGGCGACGATCCAGCGGGTGGTGGCGAGCGTGCCGTTGAGGGTGGCCACCGGGGAGGTCCGCCCATCGCGCTTCTCGCGGATGGCGAGTCGGCGCGCCTGGTAGGTGGTGCAGTTGGAGGTGGAGGTGACCTCCATCCAGCGGTTCTGGGTGGGCAGCCAGGCCTCGCAGTCGAACTTGCGGGCGGCGGAGGAGCCGAGGTCCCCGGCCGCGGTGTCGATGACCCGGTAGGGCAGGCCGACCAGGCGCAGCATCTCCTCTTCGAGGGCGAGCAGACGCTCGTGCTCAGCGACGGCGTCCTCGGGGCGCACGTAGGAGAACATCTCGGCCTTGTTGAACTGGTGGACGCGGATGATGCCGCGGGTGTCCTTGCCTGCGGCGCCGGCCTCGCGGCGGTAGCAGGTGGACCAGCCGAGGTAGCGGCGCGGGCCGTCGGTCAGGTCGAGGATCTCGTCGGTGTGGTAGCCGGCGAGGGCGACCTCGCTGGTGCCGGTGAGGTAGAGGTCGTCCGCCGGCAGGTAGTAGATCTCGTCGGAGTGCTGGCCGAGGAAGCCGGTGCCGCCCATGACCTGCGGGGTCACGAGCGTGGGGGTGACCATCGGGATGAAGCCGTAGCCGGCGGCGGCGTCGAGGGCGGCGGTCATGAGGGCGAGCTCGAGGCGCATGCCCGCGCCCTTGAGGTAGTAGAAGCGGGAGCCGCTGACCTTCGCGCCGCGCCGGGTGTCGATGATGTCGAGACTCTCGCCCAGAGCGAGGTGGTCGGCGGGCTCGAAGCCTTCGACGGCGAAATCGCGGGGGGTGGGGCCCTCGTGGCGCAGGACGATGTAGTCCTCCTCGCCTCCGACGGGTGCGCCCTCGATGAGGTTCTGGAACTGGTGGGCGAGCTTGTCGAGGTGGTCGGCGGCCAAGCCCGAGGCCGCCTCGGCCTGCTTGACCTGCTCGGCGAGCTCCTTGGCCTGGGCGAGGACGGCTGCGCGCTCCTCGGGGGCGGCCTTGCCGACCGAGCGGGAGACGTTCTTCTGCTCAGCGCGCAGGGCCTCAAAAGCACCGAGCCGGGAGCGGCGGGCCTCGTCCGCCTCGATAATGCGGTCGACGAGGTCGACGTCGGCGCCGCGGGCTCGCTGGCTCTCGCGGTAGCGCTCGGGGTTCTCGCGGAGGTCACGCAGGTCGATCATGAGGCCGAGTGTAGCCAGGGCGGCTCGGGCGTCGTCGGCACCCCCTCGGAGTGACCGGCACGGGCCCGCCGGGGCGACCCGCGCGCGGCTCTTTCAAATTGCCTACCGAGTCAGGTGCACCTATAGTCACTTCCATCCCACCTATCCCGATAACTGTAATCGGCGCTCCGTACCATCTCCTCCCGGCGCGACCACCGAGCACACCCCGCGCACCAGCAGCGCCACACTGACAGGACCGCAGCCATGCCCGCCTCCTCCCTGCCCTCCTTCTCCCAGCTGCGCGCCTTCGTCGCCCTGTGCGACCACCAGCACTTCGGCGAGGCCGCCAGCACCCTCGGCGTGAGCCAGCCCAGCCTCTCCCAGGCCATCACCGCCCTGGAGAAGCGTGTCGGCGGTGAGCTCGTCGAGCGCACCACCCGTCGCGTGCTCGTCACCCCCCTGGGTGAGACCCTGCTTCCCTACGCGCGCGAGGCCGTCCTGTCCGCCGAGTCCTTCAACGAGGCGGTCGTCAACCGGGGCCAGGCCCTGACCGGCATGTTGCGCCTGGGTCTTATCCCCACGCTCGCCCCCTACCTCATCCCCGTCATCGCCGACGGCATGGCCAACGAGCTGCCCCGACTCTCCCTGGAGCTGCGCGAGCTCGTCACCAACGACATTCTCGACCAGCTCAACCAGGGACACCTCGACGCCGCCGTCGTCTCCACCGAGGCGGACCTGCCGCGCGTGGCCGCCATCGACATGTACGACGAGCCCTTCGTCGTCCTCGTCCCCGTCTCCCACCCCTGGGCCGGGCGCGAGGACGTCAACCCCACCGAGCTCGATGACCAGGAGCTCCTCCTGCTCGACGAGGACAACTGCCTGCGCGACCAGACCCTGGCCCTGTGCCAGCGTTACGGCACCAACCCGCCCGTCGCCGTCGCCACCACCCTGTCCACGGTCGTGTCGATGGTCTCCCACGGCATCGGCGTCACCGTCCTGCCCGAGGGTGCCCTTCGCATCATCGCCGACCGCCACGGCTACGCCGTCGCACGCTTCGGCGGCACGCCCCCCATGCGCCGGATGGGGCTGGTCCACCGCGCCTCCTCCTCCCGGACCGCGGATTTCCAGCGCCTGGCCCGGGTCATCACCGACCTCGCCATCGACGCCGACCTGCCCGTCACCCCGCTGACCGACTGACCTCCGCCGCAGTCAGCCAGCCACTGGCGGGCCGCCGCAGCCCGCCGCCCGCTAGGCTCCCGGACATGACCCAGGGCACACGCGACGAGGCGCCGCTCGCCTGCGTCGTGCTCAACCCGTCCAAGCCCGCGGTCACCCCGGCGCTGTGCTCCCACCTGGCCGACGCCCTTGAGGCCGCCGGCTACCGCGGCCCCCTGTGGCTCGAGACGAGCCGCACGCAGACCGGCACCGCCCAGGCCCGCCAGTGCGTCGCCTCCGGTGCCCGCCTCGTCCTCGCAGTCGGCGGCGACGGGACCCTGCGCTCGGTGGCGGCGGGCCTGGCGGGCACGGACACGGTCCTGGGGATCATCGCGCTGGGCACGGCAAACCTGGCTGCACGCAATCTTGGCCTGCGTGTGGGCAGCCTCGACGCGCTCATCGCCACCGCCCTGCACGCCCGCCCCCGCGTCGTCGACCTGTCCTGGGTGAGCACGGACCCCTCCGACGCCGACCTCGCCGACCTGTTCGAGGAGCCTCCCGGCGGCTGGGCGCGGCCCTCGCTGGGCCACGAGCATGCCTGCCTCGTCGTCGCCGGGATCGGCTTCGACGCCGACCTCGTCGCCTCGACCCGCCCCGATCTCAAGGCGCGCCTCAAGTGGGGCGCCTACGCTCTGGCCGCCTTCGAGAACCTGTCCTCGCCGCGCATGGACCTCGTCGTGTCCATCGGTGAGGAGGTCGGCGGTCCGGGACGGGCTGAGGTTGTCAGCCCCCGCCGTCACCTCGAGCGCCTGAATGCCCGCACGCTGCTCGTGGCCAACGGCGGGCGCCTGCCCGCGGGCATCGTCCTGCTGCGCGAGGCCGCCATGGACGACGGCGTGCTCGACGTCGCCGCCATCGACACGGTCGGGGGGATCGTCGGCTGGACCTCCCTCGCGCGCCAGGTGCTACCCCCCTACGCGGCCACCTACACCCCGTCGGAGCGGGCGCTCGGTCGCGTGGTGCTGCGGCGCGGGCGCGACGTCGTCGTGCGCACGGCCACGCCCGCGCTCGTCCAGGTCGACGGCGACCTCCTGCCTCCCACGCGCAGCCTGCGGGTACGGCTCCAGCCGGCGGCGGTGCGCGTGAGCCTGCCCGAGGGCGCCCACTGACCCGGGCCGACGCCGCCCCCAACCGAGGAGTTGGGGGCCGGTGGCTCGACTGAGGCGGCTCCCGCGGGGGGCCTGTGCTGTCGGGGTGCACGCTCATGCACGCTCACGCTTTTCGGTCTCCGTCAGAATCCGCGGAATTCTGCGGTTTTCGGGATCGACGCTCTGGAGTCCTTCGGCTCCCATGTGCATGAGCAACGCCCCTGCACATGGGAGCCTCAGAGGCCGTTTCGGCCCGAAGGGCGCGATCCGCGGAATACCAACGAAAAGTCTGAATCGGCCGAATCACACCAGTCACATGAGCGTGCAAGCCCCACCCGGTACCCCGGTCCAGGCACTCATAGCGAGCTCGAGGCCGACGTCGCCACCACGCCCACCCCCGCGCCCGCAAGGAGAGCGCAACGCCTCGAAACTGATCTGCCCGTCTGGCGCAAGCCCACCCGCGCCCGTACGTCAGGCCCGCGCGTCACCGACCGGCCACCCACCACGCACCCGTCGCAGGACACCCCGCGCGCACCAGAACAACGTGCGCGCCGATGGACAACCTGCGTGACTCCACCAGGTTGTCCTACGAGAATGACGTCGTTCTTGGCCGCCTACGTTGTCCTGGCGCCGGCCGCTGAGACCGGCTCAGAGGGTTCGGCCGTCGAGGACGTCCTTGACCCAGGCGCGCGCGACGATGAAGTCCTTGTCGCTCGTGCCCGCGGGCACGACGACGGGGCGGGCGTCCAGGCGCGGGTAGGAGCCGAGGAAGCGCACCTGCGGGCAGGTGCGGTGCAGGCCGATGAGGGCCGCCTGCACGCGCTCCTCGCGCACGTGCCCCTCAATGTCGATGGAGAAGCGGTAGCGGCCCAGGGAGTCGCCCACGGGCCGCGACTCAATGCGCGAGAGGTTGACGCCGCGGGCACTGAACTGCTCGAGCATGCCGAGCAGGGCACCGGATCGGTCGTGCGGGAGCTGGACCTGGAGGGTCGTCTTGTCCGCCCCCGTGGGCTCCCCGATACGCCCGGGGCGGGTGACCTTGACGAAGCGGGTGATGGCGCCGGCGTTGTCCGCCACGCCCCCGGCGATGACCGCGAGCCCGTACTGCTCGGCGGCCAGCGGGTTGCACAGGACGGCCTCGTAGCCGAGCGAGCCGGGATCCTCACTGCCCGCCAGGGCCTTGGCCGGTGCGGAGGTGGAGGTCCCGGCGACGTAGACGGCATCGGGCAGGTTGCGGTGGACCCAGCCCCGGCACTGCGCCCAGGCGTGGGGGTGGGTGGAGATGGCGCGCACGTCCTCCAGGCGGGTGCCCTCGCGCCCGGCCAGGACGAAGGTGATGGGCACGGCCACCTCCGCGGCGATGGTGAGCGGGGCACCGGAGACGAGATTGTCGAGGGTGGCGTTGACCCCGCCCTCGATGGAGTTCTCGATGGGGACGACGGCGGCGTCCGACTGGCGCTCACGCACCCGGTCGAGGGCGGTGGGCACGTCCTGGCAGGAGTCGAGCTCGACGTCGGGCGGGGCGACCTGGCGCAGGGCCATCTCGGTGAAGGTGCCGGCCGGGCCGAGGAAGGACCAGCGCTGGGGGGTGGTGGGGGCCGTCATGGGCTGAGGTTATCGACCGGGCGTGGGCCGTGGTGGATGTGCCTGCCTGATGAGAGGCCGGAATCATCTGCCAGGAGGGTTGCTCACGACGATGACAACCGTAAGGTGGCCGCATGAGTCCGCAGGTCCGCCGCCACCAGCGTCTGGCACGCACGTGCGCGCTCCTCCTGCTGACGGTGCTGGGCGCGGTCCTGGCGGTCGCCACCCCCGCCCTGGCGGGCTCCGCCCCCGCCCTGGCCGCGCCGAGCGCCCCCTCCGGGGCCTCGACCACGGGCACGAAGCCCGCCCCCGTCATCCTCATTGCCACAACCGGCCTGACCTGGGGCGATCTCATCGCCGAGCACACCGCCCCGCTCGACGGCGGCCCCACCCCGGATCCGCAGGATGTCACCGAAACCCTCCTGAGCCTGACCTGGGCGGCCACGCCCGCCAACCTCGTTCAGCGCACCGCCTCCGCCACCACCTGCCCGGCCGACGCCTGGCTGTCGTTGTCCGCGGGCGCCCGCACGCGAGCCCTGCCCTCCTCCGACGGGACCGACTGCGGCTGGCCCACCGACTGGAACGACGCCGTCGCCGCCTCGCAACAGGCCGGCTACGGCGCCCAGCCCGGGGCCCTGGCGGACGCCCTCGCCCAGGCGGGCCTGAGCACGCTCGCGGTCGGTCGTGGCGCCTCGCTCATGCTCACCACCTCCGACGGCGACGCCCCCGCCTCAGTCCGCTCATTCGAGCAGGCCGTCTCATTCAACAGACTGGCGGACCTCACCGTCGTCGACGCGACGGAACCCCACGTGCTGATCGAGTCGCTGCGGCTGGCGTCCGCGCTGGACGACGCCCGCGTCGTCGTCGCCTCTATCGCGGACCCCACGGACCCGGGCCTGCAGGCGCTGGTCCTGCCGAAGGGCACCACCGGCTGGAGGGGCACGGGTGCCGTTCCCGCCGACGCCGTCGTCAGGGCCGACGACGCGCTCCTCGTCACCTCCCCGTCGACCCGCCAGCCGGGCCTCGTCCAGCTGACGGACCTGTCCCCCACACTCCTGACCGCGCTAGGAGTTGAGGTGCCCACCAGCATGACCGGGCAGGCGCTCGCCCTGCCCACCACCTCCCCGGCTGTCGAGCTCAAGCCGCTGGATTCGCGCCACGCGCCCCTGGGCGTCCTGCCCCTGGCCCGCGACGCCCTGCACGCCGAAGCCTCGCAGATGACGACGCTGCCGGTCGGCGGGGCCCTCGTGCTCGCGTCCCTGGCATGCCTCGTTGTGGCCGCGGTGGTCCTGCGCGGCCCGGCGGGGCCACGGCACCTGCGCGCAGTAGGCATCACCGCGACCTGTGTGGCCGCCCTGCCGGCGGGCGCCTGGTTGGGCGCGACGATCCCGTGGTGGCATGCGGGCGCGAGCACCGCCTACGAGCCGGGCCGGCAGGTGGTGCCCGCCGCGCTGGCCGCGACCGTCGTCATGGCCCTGTGTCTCCTTGCGCTCCTGCACGGCGCCTCCGCCGCGGTGACCGCGCTGCACGCTCGTACGCTGCTGCGCGCACAGGCCCCAAGCGCTTCCGAGGCATGGCGCCTGGGGCGCCTGGTTCAGCCCCACTCCTTCTGGGAGCCCACCGCGCCACAGCTGACGGTCGTTCTACTCGCGGCCACCATCGCCGTCGTTCTGTTCGCCGACGGCGCTGCCGGCGCCCCCCTGGGCTTCAACGGCGTGCTGGGCATGGACGCCGTGGTGGCGGGGCGCTTCTACGGATTGTCGAACACGGCTTTCGCCCTGGGGGCGGCGGCGCTGGTCGTGGCGGTTGGGGCGGTGGCCGGGCCGCTCGTCGCAGTTCAGCCCTCGCCGGCGCTCAGGCGCACTGCGGCCTTTGTGGGCGTGGGGGTGCCCGGGGTGGTGGCGCTGATCGTGGTCGGGCTGCCGTCTCTGGGGGCCGACGTCGGCGGGGCGCTCACGCTGGTGGCGGCCTTCGCGGCCTTGGCCGCCGGGATGGCGGGTGGCCGCATCACGTGGAGGCAGTGGCTCGGCGTCGGCGTCGGCGCGGTCACGGTGGTGGGTGCCTTCGGTCTCGCGGACCACGTGACGGGCTCGGGCACGCATATGGGCCGCTTCGTGGGCCAGCTCCAGGACGGGACGGCGGCGACGACGGTGCGCCGCAAGGCGTGGGCGCTGGTGGCTCCCTTCGCGTCCTCGCCGCTGGCCCTGGTGGCACTCGTCCTCGCCGTCGTGGCGGTGGCGGGGGCCTGGTGGTGGCTCGCGCGTGAGCGCTGGGCCTGGCGGGCGGGGGTCTCCGGCTACGCGCCGCTTGTGGCGTCGATGAGCACGGCGGTTGACTCGGCGCAGGACCGGTCGGAGGGCCGGGTCGGGGATGCGGCCGACGGCGGTCAGGTCGGCGGCCCGGACGGCTCAGACGGTCCCAACGGCGGTCGGGTCGATGGCTCGGTGGACGGCCTAGGCGGCCGGGAGGTCACGCAGGGGCTCGTGCCCAGATGGTTCGTGCCGGTGCTGCGCGCGCTGCTGGTGCTCGTCGTCGTCGAGGTGCTTGTCAATGACTCGGGGGCGTCGATGGCGGTGCTGTCCGCAACCTGCGCGGCCCCGCTCCTGCTGGCACTCGGCTGCGCCCGACTCCGGCCCCGCACACGCTGAACCGCCTCGCGCTCAATCGAACCGGCTCAGCCGGGCTCTGCCGTTCAGGCCCGGGCCCCGTGCGGGTGCGGGTTCTCAGTCCTCGCGCACGGCCCGGTAGGCGCGGAAGGGCGACTGGGCCCGCACGGTGTCCTCGTCGAGGCCGCGCACGCGGCGTCCGCGCAGTCGGCGGGCGGCGACGGCGCGCAGGACGTCGCGGTACTGGGTGGCGCGGTGGACCTTTCCGGCCCGGTCATTGCCGGTGACGCGGTGGGTGATGTCGCAGGGGACCTCGATGACGGTGAGTCCGGCGGCGAGCACGTCGATGCTCAGTGCGACTTCGACACCCCAGCCGGTGGCGAGGGGCGCGGCCGCCTCATAGGCCTCACGGGTGAGGCAGCGCTGGCCGGACAGCGGGGCGACGGGCGCCCAGCCGGTGGCGCTGGCGATGGCGGCCCGGGCGGCGCGCACGACCCGGCCCCGGCCACCGGCGCCGACCTGCTTGGGGGGCACGGCGATGGCCATGTCGGCGGCGCCGTCGAGCACCGGGGGGACGAGCTCGGAGCAGGCGGCGGCGGTATCGCCAAGGTCTGCGTCGATGAAGAGCAGAAGCCGGGAGGGGCCGTCGGAGTAGTCGCGCATGGCGACGATGCTGGCGCCGGTCTCCAGGGCGGAGGCCTTGCCCCGGGTGACCGAGTGGCGCACGGTGACGGCGCCGGCGGCGCGGGCGTGGCACTGGGTGTCGTCGGTGGAGCCGTCATCGACAACGACGACGAGGTCAACCCGGGGGATGGCGCGGCAGGCCCGGACGGTGGCGGCGATGGAGGCGGCCTCGTTCTTGGCTGGGATGACGACGGCGGCTCGTTGGTCCGGGGGCTCTGACGGGCTCACGGCACAAGCGTATCCACTTCCGCCCAGGAGATCAGACCACGGCACGCGCACCACGCCGACGGAGCTGGACGCACGGTTTCCCGGGATCTGCCTGCGAGCCCACCACGCGTCAGACGCCGGTGCGCGATAGTCGTCGTTGGTCGTCTTAGGACATGTCCTGAGACGACCAACGGCAGTGATGGTGACGTGGGGTCCGACGTCGTCGGGGCCTCAGGCGACCAGGCCGTGGCGGACGAGGCGGCCGTCGGCGTCGACGACGTTGCTCGGCTCACCCAGGGCCTTGACCTCGCGCTGGGCGGCGAGGTCACCGTAGAGCTCGCCCGTGTAGGGGTTCTTGCGGGTCCTGACGACCTTGAGGGCCATGTAGGCGGCGACAAGGACGTTGCACAGCAGGGCGGCCGCGGAGACGAGCGTGAGGGAGGTGGTCGAGTACGTTGAGCTGACGTGGAAGGCGCCCTCGTCAATGAATGCAGGCACGGTCTGGGCGAACATGCACCACAGGGCGAGGGTGTGGGCGCGGTGCTGGAGCCAGGCGCCCTTGCCCAGCGTGAAGGAGCACAGGGTGGGGGCCAGCAGGAGCGCGAAGCCGCAGTACCAGGCGTGACCGGGCAGGCAGTTGTAGGTGTAGGCGAAGTTCCACAGGTCGTAGGCGATGATCCAGAACCACAGCATGTCCGGCCAGAGCATGTCGCGCGAGCCGTCGCCCTTGACCTTGCGGCGCACGACGATGCCCATCCAGCCGGTGATGGTGATGATGTTGAGGACGCCGGCGGCGGCGTTCATGTAGTTCCAGGGTCCGCCGACCACCCACATGCCGTCGGCGGTGCCGCCGCCCACGTACTGCAGGCCCACCTGGATGTCACGGGCGACGGCCTCGCAGATGTTGAGGGCGAGGATGAAGGGAGGGAAGCTCAGGGCGAGGCGGTTGTCGGCCAGGCGCCAGGTGGTGCCGTCCTTGCGAGTGCCCTGCAGGTAGCGGATGCACCAGAAGCCGATGCAGCCGGCGGTGGCGGAGTAGACCTTGGCCAGGTGGAACCAGTCCGTGTAGGTGGTCTCGGACAGGACGGTGAACCACAGGACGGACAGGACCAGCGGCAGGGCCACGAAGGCGGCGAACCCGACCCACTTGAAGCGGCGGGTGACCTCATTGAAGCCGAAGAGTGCGGCGAAAACGAGGATCCACACGAGCCAGACCTCGATGGCCGAGGCTCCGGCGTCGTAGTTGAAGGTGAACAGCATTGTTCTCTCCTGCGGCAGCGGTGTTCCGGCGCCGTCCTCGGGGTGCGGGGTCGCGCCGGCTGCGGGGCATCCGGGTGGCGGACCTCAATCGCCCGTCGTGGATGTCTACAACATATTGTCCCGTGCGTTGGAGGATTTCTCTGGGGCTGAGGTCCCGGCCCCGGCCCTCAGGTCACGACGCCCGAGCGGGCGGTCCGCGCGTCGTCACCGAGAAGCCGACGGCGGGTGCGCAGGTAGGCGGGGACGAGCAGTGCGACGGCGCCCACCCAGGCCAGGGGCTCACTGGCGCACACGCCGAGGTAGCCGAACAGCCCTCCGAGCCAGACCGCGGCGATGACGCGCATGACGAGCTCGGCCACGCCCGAGTAGAAGGGGGCGCGCATCTTGCCCAGGCCCTGCAGGGCGCCACGCATGACGTAGAGGATCGCGAGGATCCAGTATGTCAGGGAGAACATGATGACCGCCTGGGCGGAGAGGGTGACGACCTGCTCGGAGCCGTCGCCGACGAAGACTCGTGACAGTGGCGCGGCGGTCGGTACGAGGATGAGCGCGAGCACCAGCGAGGTCACGAGGGCCAGGACGTTGCCCTGCCTGACACCCAGGCGCACGCGGTCCAGGCGTCGCGCCCCGAAGTTCTGGGCGACGTAGGTGGACACGGCTAGGCCGATCGAGGACAGGGTGGAGTTGGCCAGCCCGTCGATGCGGATGGCGGTGGTGAAGGCGGCGACGGCGTCGGAGCCGAGCTCGTTGAGCCGCACCTGCATGGCGACCGCGCCGATGGCGATGATCGACATGTTGAAGCCGAGGGGCGCGCCCATTCGCAGGTGGTGGGCGAGCTCGGCGCGGGTGACCCTCCAGTCCTCGCGGCGCAGGTGGAAGACGGGGAAGCGCAGCCGGATCCACCACAGGCACAGCAGGGCGCTGGCGACCTCGGCGATGGCGGTGGCGTAGGCGGCGCCCTCGACACCCATGCCGAACCAGGCGATGAGGGCGATGTCGAGGACGATGTTGAGGCCGGAGGCGATGGCGAGGAAGACGAGCGGGGTGCGCGAGTCCCC
Organism: Actinomyces respiraculi; assembly: GCF_014595995.2. NCBI lineage: Bacteria > Bacillati > Actinomycetota > Actinomycetes > Actinomycetales > Actinomycetaceae > Actinomyces > Actinomyces respiraculi. The sequence continues at coordinate 90,584 of NZ_CP063989.1, read as the reverse complement.
GACCGCGCGGATGATCGCGGACAGGTAGTTGAAGGCGACGATGGCACAGGAGGTGGCGAAGCAGACCAGGCCATAGCTCATGGCGTCGTCCATGAGCTCGGCGGGCGTGCGGAACAGCACGAGCAGCGGCCTGAGCAGCACCGTGCCGATGACGGTGAGCACGACGGTCAGGGCCACGGACACGAGGGTGCCGGCCGCCACGGAGCGACGCACGGCCACCTCGTCCTGGGCCCCGTAGGCCTGGGACAGGGGGATGGTCAGGCCGCTGGTCATGCCGAAGGAGAAGCCGATGACGAGGAACAGCAGGACGCCGGTGGCACCGACGGAGGCCAGCGGCAGGACGCCGAGGAAGCGGCCGACGACGATGGTGTCGGCGAGCTGGTAGGCCTGCTGGATGATGTTGCCCAGGACGAGGGGGACGGTGAAGGCGCCGATGACGCGCCAGGGGGTGCCTTCGGTGAGCGGGGTGGGCATGGAGTCCTCGGGTCGGGCGGGGGCGTTCAGATCAGAAGACTCAGCCTAATGGTCTTCCCGATTGTTTTCCTCTCGCATTTTTACGAGTCTCGTCACGTTGCCACCCTCCGCACAGGACACCCTCAGGACAGACGGCCCCCGTCCATCGTGAGGACCCGGTCCGCGACCCTGTCCGCCTCGGCCTCGTGAGTGACGACGAGCACCGCGCTGCCGTCGTCGGCCGCCTGTCGCAGGAAGGTCAGGGCCAGCTCGACGTTCTCACTGTCCAGCCCGGCCGTGGGCTCGTCGGCGAGCAGGACGGCGGGGCCCATGAGCAGGGCGCGGGCGAGCGCCAGGCGCCGCAGCTCGCCGCCGGAGAGCTCCTGGGGACGCTCCTCCGCAAGCCCGGTCAGGCCGACGTCGTCGAGCAGCGTGAGCGCACGCGCCACCGGGGGCTCGGCGTCGCCGTGGATGACCGCGGGCAGCAGGACGTTCTCCAGGACGGTCAGTGAGCGCAGGGCGGCGTGCCCCTGGGGCACGAGGCCGATGCTCTCGTTGCGCAACCGCGAGCGCTCGCCCTCCGCCAGGGCGTAGAGGTCCTGGCCGCCCACCTCGACCGTGCCGGCGGTGGGGGTCAGCAGCCCGGCGAGCATCATGAGCAGCGTGGACTTGCCGGAGCCGGAGCGGCCGGTCACCACGGTCAGACTCCCGGGGTCGAGGTCGAGGTCGGTGGGGGCCACGGCGGTGAGCACCGCGCCCGAGCGGCTGGAGCGGGGGTAGTCCTTGGTCAGGGCCCGAGCCCGAATCGTCAGGTTCGTCATGTCACTCGCCCTCCTTGAGCACGAGGCTGGGGTCCATGCGGTGGGTACGGCGCAGGCTGATGGCCGCGCTGAGTGCCGCGGCGAGGACAGCCCCGGCGAGGGTGGCGACGGCGATGAGGACAACGGCGCCCACCCCCGGCAGGACGAGGCCCACGCCCAGGGCCTGGCCGATGGCCGTGGCGAAGGAGGGCACGAGCACTCCCGCGACGACAATGCCGGTCAGCGCCCCGGTGAGGTTGACGATGACGGCCTCGGCGACGACGGTGCGTGCCACCGCTCGGTCACCGGCCCCCAGGGCGGTGAGGGTCGCGAGCTCCCGACGGCGCTCGTGGACCACCAGGGCGTGCACGAGCACCGTGACGGCCAGTCCCAAGCCCCAGATGAGGGCGACGATCGCGGTGACGGTGCGTGCGGCGCTCTCGAGGGAGGCGGCGACGCCGGCGACCATGCCGGAGGCGGTGGTGACGGTGACCCCGTAAACCTGCGCGGCGATGGCGGCGGCCACGGCGTCAGGGTCGGCGTCGTCGGCCAGATCCACGGTGACGGCGGAGACGACGTCGTCGGCGTTGACGTAGCCGTAGCGGTTGAGGTTCTTGTCGAAGGAGGCCTTGAGGACCGTGGCGAAGGTGTCGCGGGTCATGTAGACGGCGCTGTCGAGGCTGGTGCCGGAGGGGGCGAGCTGGCCGGCGATCCGCAGGTCGTGGTCGAAGAGGGTCAGGCTGTCGGAGATGGTGACATTGGCGCCGACGACGACCTCCATGTCGCCAACACCCCCGTCGTCACCCGCGCCGCCGCGCGAGTCGGCGATCCACGGCTGGATCGTGAAGTCGGTGGCGGGATCGAAGGCGATGAGCTGGAGGCGGGAGGAGCAGCAGGAGGACTTGGCCGAGGCGAGGTAGAGCTGGGCGGAGACGCGCCGGACGCCCTCGACGGCGGCGACCTGTGCGACGACGTCGGCGTCCATGTAGAAGTAGTCGGGCTCGGCGGTCAGGAGGGCCTGCTGGGGGTTGAAGCCGGTGCCGGTGTCCTCGGGGGTGACGAGGATGTCGGCGCCCAGGCGCGTGCGGGCGAGGTCGAGGCCCTGGCGCACGCCCTGGATGACGAGCCCTCCGCCGAAGGCGGCGACGGCCATGAGCCCGGTGAGGGCGAGCAGGGCGGCGGTGCGGGCGGGGTAGCCGCGCAGGTTGTGCCACGGCAGGGTCCTCATGGTGAGCACGTGTGTTCCTCCGATGGTGTCAGACGGTCAGGAGCGCCTGTCCGCCGTCGCGGCGCAGGGTGCGGCGCAGGGCGAGGCGGGTGCTGGCGGCGGCGGTGAGCAGGGTGAGGCCGACGGCGGTCGCGGCGGCGAGGGCGAGGGCGGTGGGCTGCGGTGGTCCACCGGGTAGGGCTCGGCCCGCCAGGGCCAGGGCGGTGGCGGCCACGGCCGTGCCGGTCAGGGCACCGACGACGTGGACGAGCAGCGTCTCGTGGGTGAGGAGGCGGCGCACGGTGCGGGCGCTGGCCCCGACGGTGCGCCAGACCCGGATCTCCTGGCGGCGCTCATGCATGAGCAGGAACTGGGTGACGGCGTGGGCACTCACGAGCAGGGCCCAGGCCAGGGCGGTGGCGCCGACGACGAGGCCCAGGTGGGCGGTGACGGTGGTGGCGGTGGACACCAGGGCGGCGTCGGAGTAGTCGGCGGTGACTTTGCGGACGTAGACGTTGACCCAGCCGGCGACGGAGGCGGCGGCGTCGCGCTCGCGGAGGGTGAGCAGGGCGGCGGAGTAGCTGGTGGCGGGGTCGATGCCCTGGTAGCGGGTGTCGCCCGCGGTGGCGGCGGCGTCGAGGAGGGGGCGCAGCGTCTCGGTGCTGGCCACGACGGCGTCGTCGAGCCGGGTGCCGGTGGCGGCGAGGTGGGCGGTGACGGGCCAGGGGCGGCCCCACAGGGTGACGGTGGTGGGGTCGCCGCCCAGCCGGGTGGCGACGTTGGCGCCGACGGCGAGGGCGCCGGTGGCCGGGTCGGCGTCGGGACCCTCCTCGAGCCAGGCGGACAGGGCGGTGTCGGTGGCGGGCTCGTAGCCGACGATCCACACGTCCTGGCCGTCACCGAGGGTGGTGGTGAGGTAGAGCTGGTGGGTGACGACGGCGATGTCGTCGTTCTGGGCCAGGCGTGCCAGGGCGGTGCGCTCGCGCTGGTAGTCGACGGGGGTGCCCAGGACGGTGAGCGCGTTGTTGGGGATCTGCTGGCGGCCGGCGGTGGGGTAGACGATGACGTCGGCGCCCAGGCGCTGTTCGGCGAGCACGAGCTCGGCCCGGGTGCCGGCCAGGAGGGTGAGCCCGGCCATGAGGCAGGCGGCCTGGGCGAGCGCGAGGGCGAGGAGGATCGCGGTGCGGGCGTGGTGGGCGAGGGCGGTGCGGGCGGGGATGGCACGCAGAGTCAGGGGGCGCTGAGTGCGGTGGCGGGTCACGGGCGCGGCTCCCCGCTCGACGCGCTGGACGGGGTGGTGGTCCCCCAGACGCTGAGCCATAGGGCGGGGCGCACCCCGAGCTCGGCGTCGGCGGCGATCCCGGCGGTGATGGGCTCGCCGTCGGCGGAGACGTACTGGGCGGCGTAGTCGTCTCCTCCGGGCGAGCGCAGCCACCAGTCGGTGTGGCCCTCGTCGTCGGTGTACAGGGCGGGGCTGGAGGCGGCGTCGGTGACGGTGGCCCGGCCGGTCCACTCGCGGTCCCAGTCGGTGGAGAGGTAGATGACGGCGTCGGTCTCGCTCAGGGCCAGGACGCGGTCGGTGGTGGGAGCGCCGCCGTCGGTTCCGGCGATGGACTGGTCGAGGTTGTCCAGGACGGTGGGCTGAACGAGGTCCTGCTCGGCGGGGGTCAGCGCCTGGGTGAGGAAGTCGGTGTTGAGCCAGGCGCGCAGGTCGGAGTCGGCCCAGGTGATGGGCTCGAAGGGGACGTGGTGGTAGGGGCGGGCGGCGACGACGTCGGCGGTCAGCAGCAGGAGACGGTCGTCGATGCGGTCCAGGACGATCCACTCCAGCGGTTCGGCGCCGTTGGTGGCGTCGCCGTCCTGCTCCCAGGTGCCCAGGATGACGACGTCGCCCTTGTGCGCGGTGGCGTAGTCGGTGGTGGGGGTGGGGGCGCAGGAGCCGAGGGCGCCTGGGAGCAGGAGGGCGAGCGCGGCCACGACGGCGCGCACGCGAGTGGTCATCGACCCTGGTGTGGCGGGCCGTCAGGCGGCGGCCTGGGCGAGGGTGCGTGCGGGGCGGCGCAGACCGCGCAGGGTGGTGACCAGGGAGGTGACGCCGGTGCCGGCGATGAGGACGCTCATGATGCGGGTGAAGGGCAGGAAGACGGTGCGGCAGCGCATGGTCTCCATCATGCACAGGGGGCAGATGACGCCGGGCAGGAGGAAGACGACGGCGGCGCCGATGACGCCGAGGGCCTGAAGGCCGGCGCGCAGGGCGCGGTTGCTCACGAAGGCGCTGGAGCCCCAGACGAGGGCGAGGACGCCGGCTCCGGCGGTGACCTGGTTCTGGCAGTGGTGGCAGTGCATCCAGGTGCCGTCGGGCTTGGGGTCGCAGGCGGAGAAGGCGGTGTTGACGCCGACGGCGAGGAGGGCGGCCAGGGCCGCGGCGGCGAGCGGGAGGGAGCGGGCGATCTTCACGGGGGTCCTTAATGGTAACGACGTCCGGCTGGGGTGACGGAGGATAGTTAAGTCTGCCCTAAGTAGCCTCGTCAAAGATGGAGGACGTGGCGTCAGCATCCGCGGGGCGAGCGGAGTGGCCGGGGTCAGGCTCGGCAGACCGTACGACAGGACATTCCTAGGGTCTTCACAGCGTGGACCGGGGTAGTTTTTCAGGGTGCTTGGGTTGCATATAAGTCACCGCCGGACGGAACGGGTCGCGAGGGTTGGGGAGCCCCGTGACCGGCCCGGACCGAGGATGGCGAGGGTCCAAGGGAGCTCTCGCCATCCGTTCTGGCGAAGGAGGAGCGCTCCCCCTGTGAGGGATAGGGCGCGGAGCCCCTCACGACGAAGGCCCCCGGGCCGGGACGACACCCCGGGCCCGGGGGCCTTGTCCGCACACCCAAACCCAAAACCAGCAGGCCCACACGACACCCCCGGGCCCGGGGGCTTTGTTCTTGCCCACGCGGGTGTGCGGAAGCCATCACTGGCCTCACTCAACCCCTCACTGAACCCTCACTGAACCCTCACTGAACCCTCACTGCATACAGTGACGATCTCACTCTCTACAGTGAGGACCACCCGACCCACGACGTCGGACCCACGACCTCGCTGCCACAGTGGCCGCCGACGGCGTCCGGACGGGAGGGGCGGGCCTGGATTTCCTAGGCTCTTTTCAGGTTGACGGGGGGTGGCCTTTCAGGGTGCTTGGGTTTCATATGACTTACCGCCGGACGGAACGAGTCGCGAGGGTTGGGGAACCCCTTGACCGGCCCGCACCGAGAGCCACCAGGGTCTAAGGGAGCCCGGGTGACTCGCTCCGGCGAAGGAGTAGCAGCTCCTTCTCGTTGGGAACCGGGGAGTGCAGCGCCTCACGACGAAGGCCCTCGGGCCCGGGAGACACCTCCCGGACCGAGGGCCTTGTCATTGTTAGCACCGGAACTCGCGGAGTCAGTGCGCGATGAGGTACTTCCTCCTCCGGCTCTGCGGCGGCGCCGTCGCCTCCACGAGTCCCCTCTCCACAAGATCACGGAGCAGAGGACGCACGTAGCCGACGCTCCTGCCCGTCATCTCCGAGACCTCATGGATGGACCGGGGCTCATCCGTGCGCAGGACCCGCAGGATCTCGCGCCGAGCCTCGCTGATCACGCGCATGGCGGACCTACGGCCAGCGGCGTCCGGGAGTTCGTTCGGCCCGGCGTCGGCCTGCGGGGCGAGGGACCCGAAGCGGTCGAGGCGCACGACGACGTGGTCGACGGTGGAGGCGCTGTAGTCGGGGGCGTCGAGCCCCTGCTGGCGCATGGCGACGACCATCCGCAGGACGCCGGAGCCCTGCTGCTCGGCGACGGTGGAATGGCCATCCAGTGGCACCAGACTGAGGAGCCGGACAAGAACCTGGTTCCGAGCCTGGGAGCGACCGTCCGCGACGTTGTCCTTGGTCTTGTCCCCCCAGAAGCCGCCAGGGCTGGAGACCTCCACCCAGTCCGGGTAGACGTCGACGGCGACCTGCTGCCCACGTACCCAGTGGGAGTAGTCGCGGTGCATCACGGCATTGGTGATGGCCTCACGAAGAACCTCCTCAGGGAGCTCTGCGACGTCGCGCCCGCCGGTGCCGTCGACAACTCTGTGCACGCGCAGGTTGCGCAGCACCGCGGCAACGGCGTCCTGGATCATCCGCGGCAGGGGGCCGTCGCAGTTCTGACGGTCGATGAAACGGATGCTCGGGTCCTGCGACGTGTCGAGTCCGGGGTGCACGGCGACGTCAACAGTGAGCTGGGGGTACTCCTGCTGCGGATAGGCGCCGAGGGCGAGATACCCGGCCAAGGTCACCTCGCCGTCCCGGGTGAGGACGTTGATCCTCGCGAGGGCTGCTGCGACGTCGTCGGGAGCGATGCCCTCAAGTGCGTGTGAGCGCCCCGCTCGAAGCACGTCAAGGGTCCGGGCCACACTTTCCTTGGAGAGATCGGCGAGAGTTGCGCCGGGGACGACCTCGCGGTCTGTGCTGTCCATCTGGTTCTGGGTGCGCAGGAGGTACCCCTCATAGGGGGTCAGGCGCACATCGGCGTCGTCGGCCCGCCTGTAGCTGCCGCGCTCGACGCCCTGGTCGTAGACGAAGCACGGCATGGCAATGCCCGGTTCGGCCCGGAGGGGGTGGATGGTGAGGACGAGGACGTCGTGGTCGTCCACGCTTCCCCGTGCCAGCTCGTAGTCGGGCACCGGCTGCACCTTGGGGCTCTCCCCCAGGGCTCGGGAGAGACCGACGCGCAGGCCGTTCACGAGGGCGGGCACGTCGAGGTCTGGAACCGAAGCGAAGCCGGCGCTCTCATCCAGCCCGAGGATGATGACTCCGCCATCGGTGTTCGCGAAGGCCGACACCGACTCGCTGATTCCTCGAGCCACTGTCACACCTGAGGATGCGGCAGACTTGTCACTGTCTATTCATCACGGGCGGAAGGACCAGCGTTGGCAGGCGGAGCGAAGTTCTCGCCGGACGAGGAGCTGGATGCTCACCTCGCCATGATGGCCTGGTTCGACGCTCGTCGCCACGAAGGACGCGAGCTCACCACCTTCCGCGACCTCGAGGTCGGTTTCCTCTGGCACGGACATCGAATCTCTCTCATCGCACGCAACCAGGGAATCTGGAAGCCCGCTGCCTTCGCCGCTGCGTTGACATTCAAGACGACAGCGCCCAAGGAGGGGCGAGAAGCTCCTTACGAGGACCGCATCGATGAGGACGGCACTCTTCGATACAAGATGGCCGCCACCCGGGACAAGGAGTGGACGAACCGAGCCATGATGTTGGCTGCAGAACGCGGCTACCCCCTCGCGTGGCTCGTGGGGACGAAGCCAGCCAACACCCTCTACTACTACGCACGATTTCCTGCGTTCATCACCGGAGTGGATCTCGAGAATCGGGAGTTCCTCATCACCATCGGTGGTGACCCCGACCAGCCTGTTGACCTCTCTGACATCAGGAAGCGCGCCGCCGAAGGAATCGAACGAAAGTACGTCTCTCGCTGGACGAAACAGCGGCTACATCAGCAGCGGTTCCGTGAAAACGTCCTGTCTGCATACGACATGTCATGTGCGGTATGCGACATGCCTCATGCCCAACTGATCGAAGCCGCCCATATCGTGGCCGACGCGGACGACGCCGGCATCCCCGTCGTCGCCAACGGACTGGCCCTGTGCCGGGTGCACCACACCGCCTATGACAAGCATCTTCTCGGCATCGACGAGTCACGCCGCATCCACGTCGCGGAGCGAGCACGACGTCTGGAGGAGGTAACCGGCAGGAGCGCACTCGCCCCCTTCGACGGCGGACGCCTGACTCACGTCCCCGAGAGAAGGGCGCTCCAACCGGACGGTCAGCGCCTTCGCCGGCACTTCGATCGATTCGTCGACCTGAACCAGGGCGGCCTTCTCGGTGCCGTAGACCTCTGAGCTTCCAACAAGCTACAAGCCCAAGCTCATGCTCCTGCCATCCGTCCTGGAAGGAGCCCTTCATGTCCACCGATCGCAATATCGCCTCAGAGGAGCAGGAGTTCATCCTCGCGAACGCACGCCGTCTGTCCCGAAATCTGTCGATAACCTGGAGCCAAGGCACCCGCTACGACGACGTCATGCTCCTCGTCGCCAACCTTCTTGATGCCCACGCTGACACGGGCATCGAACTACAGAGTTGGCCGGTGGCGCTCGACGTCGTCACTTCACACCTCGCTCAAGACGACATCGGCCAGCGCTTTCTTGAGCGAGCGAAGCTCGTCCCCTGGTTCACCGTTGTCGGTACGCGCAGGGATCACAGGCGTGACGCCGTAGCGGTCATCGCCGGGCGCCGCGTTGTCGATGTCGCCATCGGCTGCTGGCAGCAGCAGGTTCAGGCCCCTTCGGCTGCAGCCGCGGTGGAGATCGCCTTACGCGAGACTGCTGTCACCTTCAGCACCGGATGATCGAGCCGATCGTCGTACTGGTCCTCAACATCCCCTAGCCCAACAGATCTCCTGACAGGCCTCACGCTGAGTACACTCCCGCACGGAGCAGCACCCACCCAAAGTCATAGTCATAGTGCTACTCTCGCACTATGACTATGACTGTGAGTTCGGTGGACCTGCCGGGGCTCGTCTCTCACCTGCGTCGGCGTGGGGGTGACTCGTCCGATATCGAGGTCAAAACTGCTCGCGGCGGATGTCCCGCTCTCGGCGAGACGCTCTGCGCATTCGCCAACACACCAGGCGGCGGTCTCATCATCCTCGGCTTGGACGAGAACAACGGCTTCTCCCCCGTCGGCTTGACCAACATCGCCGCGCTTGAGCAGGGCATCGCCGCACAGGCCAGGGAGGCCGTCTGCCCACCTGTCACCTGCGACTTCACCACCGAGGAGATCGACGGCAACGAGGTGCTGCTCATCCGGGTCAACGGCCTCCCGCTGCAGCATCGGCCCGCGCTCTACCGCGGCAACGCCTACCTGCGTCAGTCCGACGGCGACTACCGCATGAGCGACCTTGAGATCGCACAGATCGAACTGCTCAAGATCCAGCAGACCAACCCCACGCACCCGGACCTCGCAGCCGTCCCCAGCACCTCCTTGAACTCGCTCGACGCATCGCTCGTTGAGGCCTACGTCAATCAGGTACGTACTCGATCACGCCGGCTCGCCTCGCTCGACACCGACTCCCTCCTCACCGCCACTGGCGTCCTCACGACCACCGGCGAGGCCACCCTTGCCGGCCTCTACGCACTCGGCACGTACCCCCAGGGTCTGCGCCCCTCTCTCGGCGTCACCGCTGCGGTTCTCATGCCATCAGGCGCCGAGACCCGCACGCAGGACCTCGCCCACTTCACTGGCCCGATCCCGGACCTCCTCCAGGACGTCATGCAGTGGATCGCCCGCAACACCCCCACGGACATGGGATACGACGCCGCCGGTCATGGCCGCGATCTCTCGGCCCTGCCGAATCGTGCGGTGAGAGAGCTCATCGCCAACGCACTCGTCCACCGCAACCTCGACGGCGTCACTGACAGCAAGCGGGTGGAGGTCCGTATCAAGGCCGACAAGCTCATCATCACGAGCCCCGGAGGTCTACGCGCGATCACCGTCGACCAGCTCGGCACACCGGGCGGCAAGGCCGCCGTCAACCCCACGCTCTATGACATCTGCAAGGACGTCAGAACGGAGGACAGCAGCCGACTGATCGAGGGGGAGGGCGGTGGCATCAAGGAGATCCGCGAGGCCGCAGCCGACGCGGGCCTGCCGGAGCCGCTGTTCCGCGACAGCGGCGTCTCCTTCACCGCGATCCTCAGGTGGCGTCACGCAGGAACCACGCCCGTTCCGCCTCCCCGACCACGCAAGGCCATCGCTCAGACGCACCCAACAAGCGTCCGGCCCGCGTCCTTCCCCTCGAAGAACGCGCCTGAGCTCTGGGACCAGCTCGACGCACCACGCACCTTCGACGAGCTGCGCCAACGCACAGGCTTGTCCCGAGCGCAGACGCGCTACGCGATCACCAGCCTGCTCACCGCTGGACTCGTCGAGATGGTCGGGGGCCGGGGAGACCGACAGACGACTTACCGCCGTACCAGCCGGACGCCCCGATACCCAAAGTGATAGTCATACTCTCAAAGTTTGGATATGCGACTATGACTCACAGTCTCACTTTGCCCTTCACCCGTTGAAGGGCAGCGGCGCCAGACCCCTGACACCCGCCTCGGCGTCGTAGCACCTGACCGCCCCACCACGGTGCAGGGCCACCCACACGCCAATCTCGACATCAATCACATAACGAGGGCCAACACTTCACGAGCATCGGCACGATCCTGACGACACCTATCGTGTCCCCGACTCCGGGCGCTTAACCTCGTGCCTGTGCCCGCTCATCCAGGTAGGCGATGAGAAGAGGTAACTGAGAGGAGCGATCCATCGGCCAAACTCCGTCATTCCGCTCACCATTAAGGAAGACCGACTCCCGTCGGCAGGCATTGTCCGTGTTCTCGATCAGCCACTCCGGTATCATCTTGCCCTTCTCATACCGTTCCCACTGCTTGCAGACGAGACTGAAAGCCTCCCCGCTGCTCGTGGGCCGGGACGGCTTATCGAGGTGCTGGAGAATCCAGCCCTCGATCGACACCGCCTGGAGGGCGCTCCTATGGGCGGTATCGCCCTCCCGCCATTTCTCAAGCCGCTCGCGATGCGCCTCATTCTCATCGACGTCGCACACCACCCAGATCACTCTCTGACGATGTCCCCCCTCTTCCGCGAGCCGAGCCTTATCCAACAAGCCCTTGAGAGAGGTGCGCGAGCCCGATCCTGAGCGATGCCACTGCGGGGCGAAAACGTCAGGATACCTGTGATCCAGCAGCGCCTGCAGGTAGGCCTTCTCCGTCGCACCCTCGACGATGAGGTCGATGGTCTCACGAGACTGTCTCATGCCCGTTCGGCGCGAACCTCGTCGCTCGTCCTTCCGCGACGTTTTGCGCTTCTTGACCACGACTGCCCCTCAGACCCGGGGGACGCCGCCGATGCGGCCGGACATGTAGAAGCCCAGGAGATCGGCATCCTTGCGAACCCCCACATCCGCGAAGTCCGACACCCGCGCCAGCACGGACCGCCCATCCACCTTGTCGGCCAGCCAGATCTCGTCACGGCGCAACAGGTCGGAGCGCATGAGCTGGATCTCGTGCGTGGTGAAGATGAGCTGGCGACGACCCTCCGGCCCCAACCCGTCGAGGAAGGAGGCGATGAGCTCCTCCGTGAGCCTGGGGTGCATGGAGCTCTCCAGCTCGTCCACGACGAAGACGCTGCGCTCATCCACCGCCCGCAGCTGGAAGAGGATCGGCAGGAGGTTCATGAAGCGCCGTGTCCCGTCGGACTCCTCTCGCAAGGGCAGGCTGAAGGACCGCCGGTCCTCCGCGCCCGGTCCCAACTCCACCTCATGGCGCGCAACCAGCCGCCGCGCGACCGGCTCCCCGTCGTCGTCGAGGGTCAGGAGGGTATGGTCGCCGTCACTCATTGAGAGCATGACGGTCCCACCCGCCTCCCGCAGCGACTCGACGAGCTTATCCACCTCATCACTGGGTATCGACAGGGCTCCCACGGACATGTCCTCGAAGTCCAGTTTCGAGATGCCTGTGTCCGCCCGCGTCAGACCGGCGTTCATCGCGTCAGCGAAGACGGCGTCGACATCCAGGCGGCTCGGCAGGTGCACATACTCGGCCCCCGGGTGGATGACCGTGAGATGTCGGGCGAACCAGTCATAGGCCACGGATACCACGCCCTCAGAGTCCGCGCCCAGCACACCCAGGAAGGTCTCGTTGTCCGCGATCACCGTCTTGTGCGCGTTCACCCTCTCGTCCTCGTCGAGGTCCCCATACAGCTCGACATTCCTGCCCTCACGCTCGAAGAGGACCTCCTCGGTACGGGACCGCACCTCGACAAGGGACTCACGGTGGATGCGACGCCGGTCGGCAACGACGTCGTACAGGAAGGTGCGATCCTCAACCGCGCCATCCGGCCGGGGGGCGCCGGCGACGAACTCGATGGTGAACGACGTCGGCTCACCCGCACCCTTGAGCAGGTGGGGCGTCAGCCGCAGCATCGCCCCGACGGGCCTCGCCTCGAGGATGAGGCCACGCAACGCCTCCAGCGCGTCGACGAGCGTGGACTTCCCCGAGGCGTTCGCCCCGTAGACCGCTGCGACAGGCAGGATCCGGGAGCGGCCGACCTTCGCCAGGCGCTCACCATGGCGGCGCTCACGCGTCGCCACCATCGTGAACTCGACGGGCTCGTAGTAGGACTTCCAGTTGTGGATCCGTAGGTACCGCAGCATCGCATCCCCCATCCGGATGACGCAGGTTAACTGCGAGAAATGTACGCCAACGCAGCCGCCCGGTCCAGTCCCTCGAGGGCCCGTCCGGCCGCCAGTACCGGACGGACGTCATCCCTACCGGGGCTCACGGCAGCTCCGACCCGCCCCTCACCCCGCGAATGCCAGCGGGGGCAGACCCTTCACCCCGACCTCGGCAACGTACACGGACCCGGAGGCGGGCTCGACATCGTCGGGCAGACCCTCGCGCGACGTCGTGATGAACAGACGGTCCAGCCCCACCCCACCAAAGGTGCAGGCCGTCGTCTTGGAGACCTCCACCTCCACAGCCGGCTCAATGGCCCGTCCCAGCGCTACACCCCGCTCTGGTGCGACGACGGCGCCGCCACCCACCCCTCTTCCGGGACATCGGCGAAGGTCCCTGCCCGTCCATCTCGTTCCTCACCCGTCCATCTCGTTCCTCACCCGTCCATCTCGTCCCCCAGCACTCCACCTCGTTCGATCAAGGAACGAGATCAACGGCAGTAACCGAGTCCTCAGTGGGCCACGACGGGCACCAACCACTCTCAACCAAGCCCGCCCGGGCCCGACCGCGCCCGCCTGTCCGGTCCGCCACGCCCACGAACACGACGAGACGCCCATGACACAGCGCACATCCCGGTCATGGAGCGTGTACCAGAAGATGGTCGCCGCCTACCGCCATCGCGACAGGATCCAGGGCACGACCCTCATGCAAGAGCTGCTCACCAACACCTCCTGGGCGTGCCACAGGCACTGAGCGAGGTCACCACCCACAGAGCGCACCCTGCACACGCGGGCCGCTGACATGCCGACCTACCTCAACAGGCCCCACATCCAACGGCCCCACCCAAGACCCTCAACGGCCGCCTAGAGCACCAACGCGGCTCAGCTCCCGGCTTTCACAACCTCACCAGCTACACCACCCGCAGCCTCCTCGAAACAAGCGGGTCCAGACCCCTCCTACACCCTTAAATCGGAAGAGCCGCTGAGGTCGATGGTCTCACGAGACTGTCTCATGCCCGTTCGGCGCGAACCTCCTCACTCGTCCCTTCCACGACGTCCCGAGCCTCTTGACCACGGCTGCCCCTCAGACCCGGGGGACGCCGCCGATGCGGCCGGACATGTAGAAGCCCAGGAGATCGGCATCCTTGCGAACCCCCACATCCGCGAAGTCCGACACCCGCGCCAGCACGGACCGCCCTGCCGACGAAGGCGTCGTCGACAGGCTGGACGGCCGACACCCGCGCCAGCACGGACCGCCCATCCACCTTGTCGGCCAGCCAGATCTCGTCACGGCGCAGCACGTCGGAGCGCATGAGCTGGATCTCGTGCGTCGCGAAGATGAGCTGGCGACGACCCGCCCCTCACCCCGCGAATGCCAGCGGGGGCAGACCCTTCACCCCGACCTCGGCAACGTACACGGACCCGGAGGCGGGCTCGACATCGTCGGGCAGACCCTCGCGCGACGTCGTGATGAACAGACGGTCCAGCCCCGCTCCACCAAAGGTGCAGGCCGTCGTCTTGGAGACACCCACCTCGACAACCTCACTCACGCGCCCCTCGGCGTCGTAACGCCTGACCGCACCACCACGGTGCAGGGCCACCCACACGCCACCCTCGGCATCGACCGTCAGGCCGTCGGGCTTGCCGACCCCCTCCTCGATCGTCACCCACGGGCGCGGGTTGATCAGCCCGGCCTCGGCGTCGTAATCGAGCAACGTGATCGTGCGCGTCGGGGTGTCCACCCAGTAGGCGCGCGTGCCGTCCGGGCTGAAACCCAGGCCGTTCGCCGTCGTCGCCCCGCCCCAGGCCACAACCGGCTCAGTTCCCGGCCCGTCCCAGCGGTAGACCTTCGCCGCCCCCGCGACCCGATCCCAGGACATCGTGCCGATCCACAGCCGCCCGTCCAGATCGCAGCCGCCCTCGTTCGTGCGGATCGTCGGGTCCGAGTACAGCTCGACGGCCTCCACCAGGTCCGACAGGTCCTCTTCCCGCCCCAGCGCCACACCCCGCTCAGTCGCGACGACGGCGCCGCCACCCACACGCGGGCGGATGACGGAGGCGACGCGCGAGGGGACGGCCAGACGGCGGTGGGCGCCGTCGTCGTCAATCTCAATGACCGCCCCGTGCAGCATGTCCACGAAACGCAGACGCCCGGCGGCCGGCCACCACACCGGGCCCTCACCGTGGTAGGAGATCGTGTCAGTCAGTCGCTGTGCCCTCATGCGGTCAGGCTAGCGGGCGGTGGCGCCGGTCGAGCCCGGGTTCATGTCAGAGACCCACGGCATAATCGTCGGCATGGAGCACTCCCCGGCCGTCTCGAAGAGCCAGGCCTACACCATCGTCGAGTTGCGCGAGCTCGTGCGCGCCGGAGGGCTGCGCGTCCCACAGTTCCAGCGCTCCTTTCGATGGGAGGCGAAGGACGTGAGGGACCTGCTCGACTCCATCCTGCGGGGCTACCCCATCGGCAGCCTGCTCCTGTGGCAGCGCGAGGCCCCACCCGGGCGGCTGATGATCGGTGCGCTGTGCGTCGACGCCCCCGAGCGCCCCGACGCCCTGTGGCTGGTGGACGGCCAGCAACGCGTCACCAGCCTCGTCAACGTCGTCGATCCCGACGGCGCCCAGGACCCGCGCTTCGCTCTGGGCTACTCCCTGCGCGATCACGAGATCGTCGGCGCGCACCGCCTCAACGATCACCTCGTCATCCCGCTCGCGGACCTGTTCGACTTCAGCCGGGCACTGCGCTGGCTCGCCGACAACCCGTTCGCCGCCGACCACGCCGAGCACGTCCAGGACATTGCGGGCCGGCTCAACCGCTTCTCCATCCCCGCGACGGTCATGATGCAGGCGGATGAGGGCACCTTGCGCGAGGTCTTCGACCGGATCAACTCGCGCGGAAAGCGTCTCAACGCCGCCGAGATCTTCAATGCCATCCACGGCGGTCCTGATCCCACGCTCACGACGGCGGGCATCTCGGCGAGCGTTGACGCCCTCACGCGCTTCGGGCAGCTGGGCGAGCAGACGATCGTCCAGGCGCTCCTCGTGCGACGGCACACGGATATCAGCCGGGACATCCACGGGGAGTTCTCCGAGAGCCGACGGCGTGTGAGCAGCTTCCCGGCCGAGAACGAGGCCGACGCCTACCAGGCCACCGAGCGCGCCCTCGTCGCCGCCGTGCGTTACCTCCAGGACTACTGCGCCATCCCCCACCTCAGCTTCCTGCCCTTCCGCTTCCAGCTGCTGGTGCTCACCCGCTTCTTCGCCCTCTTCCCCGACCCGTACGAGCGCAACCTCGTGCTCCTCGCCCGCTGGTTCTGGCGCACGAGCGCGAATGCCGACGTCCTAGGAGTGAGCGGCTCACAGACTGATCTGCGTGCCATGGCCGGCCTCGTGGTACCTGGTGAGGAATCGGCGTCGGTGCAGCGGCTGCTGGCGGCCGCCACCCGGCCCGGGCGGCCGCAGGTCCCCGACCTGTCCGTCTTCCGTGCCACGCGCGCGAGCTCGAAGATCATCCTTGCCGCCCTGTGGAACCGTCACCCCATCGACCCGGAGACCGGCGAGGCGCTGACGCAGGAGACGCTGGCGGACCAGCTAGAGACGGAGACCACGCCCAGCGCACTCGTCACCGACCTCGTCGCGCCGTCGCACCTGCCCACCGACGCTGCGACAGCGGCCACCAAGGTCATCTCCCTCCTCGACCGTCGCGACCTGCTGGGCCTCCTGCGCCCCGACGTCGACCTCGCCTCCCTGCTGCTGGACACGGACATGCTCGACTGCCTCCAGCGCAACGACGTCGACGGGTTCCTCGCCCTCAGGACCGCCGCGCTGCGCCAGTACCTCACGGACTTCCTCGACGTGCACACCGCCTGGGACCACGACGACACGCCACCGCTCGAGGAGCTCATGAGCCCCACAGCGCCTGAGGAGACGGGCTCATGACCGATGTCCTCTACGCCGTCATGCTCGGCGGCGAGCACATCGGCACCATTGAGCGTCGTGACGCCGACACGACCTTCACCACCTTCACCTTCGACCGCGATTACTGGGGCCGCCCGGACCGGCAGGTCCTCGGTGCCTGGTTCGAGAACCACCCGCGGCGGCATCCCCATGCCAACAACCGTGTTCCCGCCTGGTTCTCCAACCTCCTGCCAGAAGGACGCCTACGTGAGCGCATCGCCCGCGAGCAGGGGGTGAGCACCTAGTGGGCCGACGGCGCCGTCGAGCACGCCCCCGAACCCGTGCTCACGTGGATCGATGCGCATCTGGCCGGCACCCGGCAGCGGCTCCTCGGGCACTGAGGAGATCATCGCCCCGGCATCCGCCCACGCCCCCATATTCAGGAAAACACATGGATCACTCAGATTTTATTCAGGAACATCTATGAAACTGGCCTCACCCAATAGCGACGGAGCACCCAGCTCCACCGCAGAACGGAGCTCACACATGAGTGACAACAGCACCTTCGACCAGGTCGCCGGCAAGATCAAGGAGACCACGGGCAAGGTCGTCGGAGACAAGGAGCTCGAGACCGAGGGCGTCCTGCAGAACCTCCAGGGCAAGGCCACGGAGGCCGTCGAGGATGTCAAGGACACCATCAAGGGCGTCGTCGACCACTTCTCCAAGGACGACGACGAGCCCAGCGCCGTCTGATCCCACCAGTCATGCGAGTGCCCCTCGCCGTCGAACACACGACGGCGAGGGGCACCGTTGCACTCAGGCCCGCATCAGCAGGCCCGTTGCGGGGCTCAGAGGTTGACCTGGCGGGAGGTGATGCCCGCCTTGGCGCGACGCGCCTCGGCGTCCAGCGGGGTGGTGTCCGCCAGTGCGGCGTCAAGGCGCTCGCCCATGGCCTTCAGTGGGGCGGTCAGCTCCTCGGCCTCCGTGCCGCGATTGAGCTCCCACACCGGGATCGCCAGGCCGCAGGCGCGGAAGGCGCCGATGAAGCGCGCCCCCTCCTCCAGGTCGGAGGCGCGGGCCGCGTGCACCCGGGCGAAGGCGTTGAAGAAGACGTCCTCGTCCTCGCCACGCACCCAGCGGACGAACTCCTTGCCGTTGATGCGGCACCAGTAGGCGTGCGGCACGCCCGGGACGGCCGCCGTCGGGGCGATCTCCTCCTTGGCATGCTCGAGCTGCTCCACAGCCTCCGGGGCCTTGGCCTCCTCGGCGCCGAGCCAGAAGTCGAAGGTCTCACGCACGCTCACCACCGGCTCCACCGCCGGGTCGAGGATGTCCTGCAGGCGCTCACCCGGCTCGGGCAGGCCGTTCATGAGCAGGCCGGAGCCCTCCTCGAGCTCGAGGGTCGCGAGCACCGCGGCCGCCACGTCACGGCTGGCGTCGCCCGAGTGCATGGTGGTCTGCAGGGCAACGAGCACCTCGCCGTCGGCCCGCTTGAGGCCCTGCGTCAGCTCGGGCAGCAGGGTGACGAGCTGGACGTCCTGCCCGCCGTACTCCTTCGCCAGGCGCACGGTGGCGGTGGCGGCCGGGATGATCTGCATCATCGCGACCAGATCCTCCTCGTTCGCGAGCCCGGCGAAGGGGCGCGCGACGAACTCGATCTTCTGCTTCTTCGGCGCGGCGGGAGCAGCCTGACGCTGCTTGCGCTTCTTCTTCGACATGGACGAAGCGTAGCGGCTGGCGCCGACCCGCCGCCGACCGCTCAGAAGTGCGAGGACGAGCCCGCGCCCGGCAAGGTCACCTGCTGGAGCCACCCAACAGGTCGAGCCCTACCCCCAG
This sequence comes from Actinomyces respiraculi, assembly GCF_014595995.2. Classification (NCBI taxonomy): domain Bacteria; kingdom Bacillati; phylum Actinomycetota; class Actinomycetes; order Actinomycetales; family Actinomycetaceae; genus Actinomyces; species Actinomyces respiraculi. The sequence goes on along the minus strand of NZ_CP063989.1, from coordinate 72,075 downwards.
CAGGGCCTCAAGCGGATGGTCGCCCCTCTGGTAGTAGTCCTCCTGCGTCTCCTGCACGTAGAAGGCCTGCCCGAGTGCGGTCAGGGGCGCGCACACGCCCTGGAAGGCTGCTACCTCAGCGGGTGGGTGGTTGGGGTTGACCCGCACCGTCTGTTCCGGGCGGTACCTACCGGTGGTCCTTCGGAAGGACCACCTACCCGTATACCGAGTGGTGCTGCGGCCCGTCCAGTAGGCGTTGCGGTAGGACTCATGCATCTCGGCCGCACGCGCGCTGATGTCGTCCCGGTAGAACTGTGTCACTGCCTGACCGAGCCAGTCCGCCTGCACGCGCAGTTGATGGGCCGTCTGATCCAGGGCCTGTAGGGCCTCAACAGGGGTGACCTGGCGTGCCCCCAGCTGTTGGCCTAGCGCCTGCAGCCCCTGAACGCACTGCAGCAGCCATTGACGGGTAGGCGCTGTGGGCACACCGGTCCGGTCCCGTTCCGCGGTCATACACCAGCGGTCCACGGTACCCACATCCTCCATCACCGGCCCCACCTCATTTGCCCACGCCTGGGGCCACTGTGGGCCCAGGCTCATCAACTCCTGTGCGTACTGCATCCGATGTCCTTCCACCGGTTGATCGGGGCACCCACTGATCAGAAGTGCGAGGACGAGCCCGCCCCGGAGAAACCCCCGCCGCCCCCACCGTAGCTGCCGCCGGAGCCGGAGGAGGTGGACGCCGACCAGTTCGCGGCAGTGGAGTAGCCCGTCACCAGGCCGGCCACGGGAGCGAAGCCCGACGCCGAGCCCTTTGCCGGTCCCGCGCCCTCCAGACCGGCCGAGGAGGAGTTCAGGCGGATGGTCGAGGCCGGGTGGTAGGTCCCGGTCGTGTCGCCGACCCTCCACGTGCCTGCATAGGGGTCCGAGCTCTTCTTCCAGCTCTTGCGAACCTCCTTGTACCGCTTCTTGCGGAGGTCGGCACTCGCGGACTGATCGGCGCTGATGGCCTGCTGGGACAGGTCCATCGCACGGCTGCGGATCTTCTCGCTCACCGAGTCCAGGTGGTCCAGGGCCGCCGACGGCGTGACCCGGCGCGCCTCCAGGTCCGCCGTCCACTGGCCGAGGCCGTTGACGGTGGTGCGCAGCCACGCGCGCTGCTCGAGCGTGGAGACACCGAGAGCCTTCCTGTCGATCTGGTCGCACAGGGACTCGAAGGCGGCGGCGTCCTCGTACACGGGCCCGAGCTCGTTGTTCCAGACCTCACGCCACGTCGAGGACATGGTGAGCAGGGCGGAGGCGTTGGCAATCGTGTCGTCGAGCTCGTCGAGGGTGGCGGCCTCCTCGGCGATGGAGCCGGTGAGCCCGATGTTGCGGAAGCGGAACCAATCGGCCCCCTTGTTGATGCTGATCTCCTGCATCTTCTTGGTCAGGTCGAAGTAGCGGCCGCGGAACCAGGAGTAGCGGATGAGGACCTGGGCGCCGTGGGGCTCATTCTCGGGGACCGTGCGTGCCAGGACCTCCGTCTCCTCCCAGTCACGGGTGACGTTGGCGTAGTGGCGCTCGGCCCGCCGGTAGCGGCCACGGCTCATCAGGCCCGCCCACCACACGGACACGGTCCCGAACAGCCCGGCGATGGCACCGACGACCCACACCACGCCGGCGCGGGCGAAGGCGGGCTTTCCGACGGCGAGGGCGGCCTCCCGCCCCATGTCCACCAGGCCTCCGGCCCAGTCGCCGTCGCGGAAGGCGTTCTTGCCCGCCTCCTGGATCCCTCCCTGGGTGGCGGTGTCGACCTTGACGTCCTCGCCGAAGTACACGCCAACCCAGCGCCCCGACGGGGAGACGGCAAGAATCACGAGCCCGTCGGCCCAGTAGTTCGGGTCCTCGGCACTGATCCACTGCGGCTGGTTCTCACGGGCGTACGTGAGGACCTCGAGGTTGAAGTTGGCGGAGTAGTCGGCGTCGAGAGTAACGACGGCGAGGGTGACGTCCTGGCGGAAGCGCAGATCGGAGAGCCTGTCCTCGACGGCGGCCGGCTGCAGGACCCCGTACTCGTCGTGGATCTCGACCTGTGGGGCGTGGGTGCGGCCGAAGGGCCACAGAATCATCAAAGGTGCCAGCGCGATCAGCAGCACGCCGACGGCGGTCTTGGACGTCAGCGCGAGGACGGAGCGGAGTCCGCCGAGTGCCACCATTGGGCCTTCCTTTCCGAAGAGTGCGACCAGGTTATCGATCGGGGCAGGGTGTGCCCGCGCCGACCCCACCGTCGGCCCCTCCGTCAGGAGCGGACGGCGACGGCCTCGATCTCCACGCCGGCCCCCAGCGGCAGGGCGGCGACCTGAAAGGCGGCGCGGGCCGGCAGGACGGGGCCGGTGAAGAAGCGCGAGTAGACCTCGTTGACCGCCGCGAAGTCGGCGATGTCGGCCAGCAGGACCGTGGTCTTGACGACGTCGCCGTAGCCCAGGCCCGCGGCCTGAAGGATCGCGCCGACGTTGCGCAGCACCTGCTCCGCCTGGGCCTGGATGTCGCCGTCGACCAGCTGCCCGGTGGCGGGCACGAGCGGGACCTGGCCGGAGATGTACACGGTGCCGCCCGCCTCGACGGCCTGCGAGTAGGGGCCAACGGCGGCGGGGGCGTTCTCGGTGGCGATGCGGGTGGGGGTCATGACGGTCCTTCCTCGGCGGTCCGGGCGGCTGCCGGGCCTGCCGCCCGACTCAACGCCACCCTAACCATGAGCCCCACCCCGGCCACGGGTCTGCCGGTTGGAACCCGGGTGGTCGCCGTTGCCGGACCGCCCCAGCACCGGGGCGGGGGCGAGACGGACCGGTCCGCCAGCCGGGAGGATTCCGTCCTGCCCAGTGGCCCGTGACACACTGATAACCATGCATGCACGCGCCGGACAGACCGCCCTTCCCGAAGACCTCATCAACGTCGACGAGCTCATCAACGCCTACTACGACCTCGTACCGGACCCCGCTGTCCCCGAGCAGCGGGTCGTCTTCGGCACCTCGGGCCACCGCGGCTCCTCCCTGGACACCGCCTTCAACGAGGCCCACATTGTCGCCACGACCGCCGCCATCGTCGAGTACCGCCGCTCCCAGGGCACCGACGGCACCCTGTACATCGGCCGCGACACGCACGCCCTGTCCGAGCCGGCCTGGCGCACCGCCATCGAGGTGCTCACGGGCGCAGGCGTCACGGTGGCCGTGGACGCGCGCGGCGCCTACACACCGACCCCGGCCGTCTCCCACTCGATCCTGCTGGCCAACGGCGCCGGCACCGAGGCCGGCGTGCGCACCACGGGCCCGGGCCTGGCCGACGGCATCGTCGTCACCCCCTCCCACAACCCGCCGCGCGACGGCGGCTTCAAGTACAACCCCCCGCACGGCGGCCCCGCGGACTCGGATGCCACCAGCGTCATCGCCGAGCGCGCCAACGAGCTGCTGGCCGACGGCTGGCGGGACGTCAAGCGCATCCCCATCACCGATGCCCTGGACTCCAGCTGGGTCATCAAGCACGACTACCTCGAGTCCTACGTCGCGGACCTGGAGAACATCATCGACGTCGAGGCGATCCGCGAGGCCGGTGTGCGCATCGGTGCCGACCCGCTGGGCGGAGCCTCCATCGACTACTGGGGTGCCATCGCCGAGCGCTACGGGCTCGACCTCACGGTCGTCAACCCCACCGTGGACCCAACCTGGTCCTTCATGACGCTGGACTGGGACGGCAAGATCCGCATGGACTGCTCCTCCCCCAACGCCATGGCCTCCCTGCGCCAGACCATGACCCCGGGTGCCGACGGCACCACCCCCTACGACGTCGCCACGGGCAATGACGCCGACTCCGACCGCCACGGCATCGTGACGCCGGACGGCCTCATGAACCCCAACCACTACCTGGCCGTGGCCATCGAGTACCTCTTCACCCACCGTCCCGGCTGGCCTGCCACGGCCGCCGTCGGCAAGACGCTCGTGTCCTCCTCCCTCATCGACCGGGTTGTCGCCTCCATGGGCCGCACGCTCATCGAGGTGCCGGTGGGCTTCAAGTACTTCGTGCCCGGCCTGCTCGACGGCACGGTGGGCTTCGGCGGTGAGGAGTCCGCGGGCGCCTCCTTCCTACGCAAGGACGGCACCGTGTGGTCCACCGACAAGGACGGCATCATTCTGGCGCTGCTGGCCAGCGAGATCATCGCCGTCACCGGCAAGACGCCCTCGCAGCTGCACGAGGAGCAGGTTGAGCGCTTCGGCGCCTCCGCCTACGCCCGCATCGACGCCGCCGCCACGAAGGCGGAGAAGACCAAACTCGCGGCCCTGTCCCCCGAGGACGTCACGGCCACCGAGCTCGCCGGTGAGGCGATCACCGCCCGCCTCGTGCGCGCACCGGGCAACGACGCCGCCATCGGCGGGCTCAAGGTCACCACCGACAACGCGTGGTTCGCCGCCCGCCCCTCGGGCACGGAGGACGTCTACAAGATCTACGCGGAGTCCTTCAAGGGCGCGGAGCACCTGGCACTCGTCCAGGAGGAGGCCAAGAAGGTCGTCTCTGCGGCGTTGGCCTGAGAGGGCGCTAGCCTGAGAACGTGACCGCGCGCTTCGAGGGCCGTGAGCCCGCTCCCATCCCCTCGCACCAGTCCCGGCCTGGCCCGGAGGACGACATCATGCTCGCCACCGGCAAGCCGAGAGAGGAACCGCGTCCGCGCACCGCGGCCGAGCACGTCGAGGCCGCCAAGGCCAAGCAGGAGCGCATCCGGCATCAGCCGGGCCGCAAAGCGTGGGTGCCCAACCAGCACGGCGCCTGGTCGATGCTGGCCCTGCCGCCGGTGGTCGGCTGGGTGGTCGGCGGCTTCTCCTGGGTCAACCTCCTGTTCGTGCCCGCCTGGTGGAGCGCCTACCTCACCTACTGGGCCTGGTCACAGTGGCTGCGCACCCGCTCGCCGCGTCGGCGTCGGCTCATCCTGGTGCCGCTGGCGGTGTACACGGGCATGACGGGGCTGCTTGGCCTCATCACCCTGGCGGCAGCCCCCTACCTGTTCGGTTGGGCGCTGCCGCTGACGCCGCTGTTCGCCGTCGCCCTGTGGGAGGTGTGGCAGGGCCGCGAGCGCTCACTGCTGTCAGGGCTCTCGACGACGACGGCCGCCTCCCTCATGGCGGCGGTGACCTACCACCTGGCGGTCGGCGGCGCCGGCGGCCTGCTGGGACTGACGCCGACGGCGGGCCTGCCGGGGGCGAGCCCGAACGGCGAGCTGACCGGCTGGCCGTGGATGTGGCTGGTGACGGGACTGACGGCCGCGTACTTCTGCGGGACGGTGCCCTACATCAAGTCGATGATCCGCGAGCGCTTCAACAACCGCCTCCTGGCGGGGACGGTCGCCTGGCACACGGTGGTCGCGCTGGCAACAGTGTGGGCGGCGTCGGCCGGGTTCCTGCCCCGGGCGCACGCGCTGCTGTGGGTGGCGCTGGCGGTGCGCTCCTTCGTCCTTCCGAGCGTGCAGTGGCAGCTCGTGCGCACGCGGCACCGCGGCCTGCGCCCGGGGACGATGGGGGTCGTGGAGATCGTCATCTGCGTCCTGTTCCTGCTCACCGTCGCCTCCTGGTAGGCCGGTCGGCAGCCCGGCCCGTCTGGCTGCCCGGACCGGCCGCTCAGGCGCGGGCGCGCCAGGAGGCCAGGGCGCTGATCACCCGGTCGTTCTCCTCGGGCCTGCCAACGCTCACGCGCACACCCTCCCCGGCAAAGGGGCGCACGAGGATCCCGGCCTCGGTGCAGTGCCGGGCCAGCGCCGTCGTGGCCTGGCCGACGGCGAGCCAGTAGAAGTTGCCCTGCGCATCGGGCACGTCCCACCCGCTCTCGCGCAGCGCCGCCACCACCCGGTCACGCTCGGCGGCAACGAGCCCGGCCCGGCGGGTCGTCTCGGCCAGGGCCTGCGGTTCCAGAGCGGCGAGCGCCGCGGCCTGGGCGGGCAGGCTGACGCCGAAGGGGGTCGCGACGGAGCGGACGGCGCCCATGAGCCCGGCCTCCCCCATGAGGTAGCCCACGCGCATGCCGGCCAAGGCGTGCGCCTTGGAGAAGGTGCGTGAGACCACGAGGTGGGGGTGCTCGGCCAGCAGGGTGGTGGCGTCGCCGACGGCGGGGTCGGTGACGAAGTCGAGGTAGGCCTCATCCACCATGACCACCACGTTCTCGCTCACCCGATCGAGCAGCTCGCCGAGCTCGGCGGCGGTCAGGGCCGTCGAGGTCGGGTTATTGGGGGTGCACACCATGAGCAGGCGCGTGCGGGGGGTGACCGCGTTGACGAGGGCGTCGACGTCCTGGCGCGCGTCGGCGGTGAGCGAGACCGTGACGGCCCGGGCTCCGGCGACGGCGACGCAGATCGGGTAGGCCTCGAAGGAGCGCCACGGCATGACGACGTCGTCGCCGTCGTCACAGACCGTGTCGAGTAGGTGCTGGATGAGCGCGGTCGAGCCGTTGCCGACGGCGATGGTCTCGGCGCTCAGGCCGTGGCGCGCGGCGAGGGCGGCGCGCAGAGTGTCCCCGGTCATCTCCGGGTAGCGGTGGGCGCAGCGGGCCGCGGCGGTCACCGCATCGAGGACGCTGTCCTGGATGGGGTAGGGCATCTCGTTGGAGGAGAGCTTGGCGATATCGGACCGGGCGGGCCGCGCCCCGGGGACGTAGGCGGGCAGGGTGGTGACGGCCGGGCGGATGTGTGCGCTCATGCGGGCATCCTCGCACCGTCACCACTGGCTCGCCGACCCGCTCCCCGGGTGCTGGACGACGGGCACGGGGGTGGGTGCGGGCCCGGGCTGGGGGTCGGGCTCGGACCTGTGCTCGGACGTACCCGCCACCTGCTCCCACACGGTGACGTCAGTGCTCCTGGTGATGTCGAAGACGTACTCGGTGGTGACGGCCCCCTCCTCCCCGGCACCCGTGACGTCGGCGAGCTCGGCCTGGAAGTCGGCGAGGGCGGGCTCGGAGTCCATGTGTTCGACCGCCTGCGCGTAGTGCTCGGTGCCGTGCGGGTAACCGTCGATACCGGCCTCGGTGGTGTTGAGAAGAACGGTGGTGCGTGTGGCGCTTGTGGGGTTGGGGGCGGCGTCCAGGGCGGGCACGATGTCGGCCGTGTCTTCCAGGTGGAGGGCGGTGACGTCGTCGGGCACTGCCGCTCCGGCGACGGGACCACCGGCGGTGAGCAGATGGGTGATGTTGAAGTGATCGGCGACGGCGGGGTCGGCGGCAACGTTGGCGACGCTGATGGCCCCCTGGCTGTGACCGTAGATGGCAACGGGGTCGCCCTCCTGGATACCGGCCGCCCGCATGGCGGTGACGACGGCGCTCTCCATGTCGGTGGGCTGTCCAGCCACGGCCTCGAAGTTGGTGAGCAGGTCCTGAGGGTTGGAGTCGCCCATGCCCCAGTCCGTGGTGCCGGGTACGACGACGAGCCAGGAGGTGGTCCCGTCCGCGTGGTCGGTGCGCAGGACGGAGATGACGCCGGTGGAGGGGTCCGTGTCGGCCTTCTTGAGCCCGGCGCTGTAGCGAATGACGTCGGCGGCGGTGGCGGGGGCCGTCACTGGAGTCCCGTCAGTGGTGAGGACGGGGACGGCGGTTCCCAGTGCGAAGGGGTCGACGGAGGGGGTGGGGACGGTGACAGAGCCGCCGCCCTGTGCGGAGACGACGACGCCCGTGCGAGCGCCGTGCAGGCGCGCCCCGGAGGCCGCTCCGATCATGGCGAGGTAGGCGGAGACACGCTGCATCTCGGTGAGGCTGGAGGTGGGGACGCTGCGCGAGCCAACCTGAACGGTCTTGGGCAAGCGCTCGGTCACCACAGGGTTGAGGCGGTGGGCGACGTCGGCAAGATAGGCCTCCACGGCGGCCGCCTCAGTGCCGGTGCCGGCATCCCGGACCCATTGGCTGGCGATGATGACGAGCATGAGGTCCCGGATGGCCCAGAGGGCCAGGGCGTCGTCCTGGAGGAGGCTCGCGACCTGGATGAGGTCGGCGTCGGAGTCGTCGAGGAGGGCGCCGTCGAATGTGAGCGCCCGGATGACCATGAGGGCCTGGAGGCCGAGGATGGTGACGAGCGGGGAGGAGGCGTAGTTCAGCACGTCCGTTCTCAGGTCTGACAGGGTGCCGGTGGCCCAGCGGGCCCGGACCGCCGACTCGGCGCCCGAGTAGGCATCGGCGGCCTCAGTGACCGCGGACGCGAGGTCGTGCAGGGCGCCGGCGGTCTCCGCCAGGGAGCTGGGACCGTCCGCGAGCACCTCGAGAGCATTGATGGCGTGGTGCTGGCCGAGCATGCAGGTGACGTTCCTGCTTAAGCGTCCGACGCCGGGGACGGGAACGCTGTCGTTGTCACCCCAGGCCCAGCCGGCGGTCGTCCCACCTGCGGGCTCGGCGCCGGGCAGGGTTACTGGCACCATGGAGGGGTACGCCAGGACATGCGTCGGGGCCTCCACCGGTGGCGGGCCGGCACTCTCGACCTCGGTGATAGTCTTGAGCACCTCGAGGCGGGCCTGGTCGAGATGGTCGCCCGCGGCGGTGAGGGCGAGAGCGAGGCTGTCGAGGTCCGAGGTGTCGACGGAGCAGGTACCACCGACGACGAGGGCGGTGACAGTGCCGGAACCGGCGCTCCAGCTGGTCTCGTAGGGCTGCTCGACGAGGGGGGTGGCAGTGTCGGAGGCGCCGTCGGAGGAGTAGGTCACGTGGGTCGTGGCGTAGGTGGTGCTCATGGCGTGCCCCAGCAGACGAGCGTGTCCTCGCAGGAGACGGCGGCGAGGGCGCTGGCCGCCTCGTCCAGGAGCGTTTCGACGGTGACGAGGAGGGCACGGGCCTCGTCGAGGTTGCGCTGGCAGGATTCGGAGGCGCCACCGGTCCAGGTGTCCGGGACGAGGGCGGGGACAAGGGCGACGGCCTGCTCAATGCTGGTGCGTGCCGCACCGATATGGAGCGAAATCATGCTCACGACGGTAGGCAGCGGGCCCCGGGTAAGCGAGGCCGGTCGCCGAGCCTGTGGACAACTGGCCCCCAGGGCGTCACGGCAGGGCCCTGTGGTGCCCGGGCCGGATGACTAAGACGGGTGCCCGGGCCGGATTACCGGGCCGGATCAGCGAGGTCGCGACGTCGTCCGGCCCGCAGGGCGAGCAGACCCGCCAGGTCGGCGACGACGGCGAGCCCGAGCACCAGCCACCACAGGCCCCGCCCGAGCGCGAGCACGCCCCCGCTTGCGAGCAGCACGAGAAGCGCAGCGGTGCCAGTGCCGCCGAACCACCTGAGGCGCCATCCCGGGAACAGCTCGTCAACGAGCACGCCCGCCGTCCCGACGGCGATGAGCACGCCCACGAGCAGGGCCGCGCCGACGAGAGCGCCGTCGATCCCGCACAGTGCCGCCGCGGCGAGCACCACGAGACCGAGCGCGGTGCCCACGATGTCGAGGACGAGCAGCGCGGCGAGCGTGCGCCCGCCGGGACGCAGGGGCGCCGTGCTCTCACCGGGCGACGTCGGGGTGGGGCCGCTTCGTCTCAGACGGCCTGTGACCACGCCCGCGAGCAGCAGGCCGGTGACGCCGGAGACGGGCAACAGAGTGGTGGTGAGCCCGCTCGTCCCGGTGCTCAGGCAGGCGCCACCGACGATGGCGAGCACGACCACGACGGCTGTCCAGAGGCTGGCGCGCAGGTGGTTGCGAGCGAGGTCGGCGACGGGGACGAGGTCGAGGATCCACGCGGGAACCTCAACGTCGTCGGAACCAGGAGTGGCTGGGTTCTCGTCGTCGGAACCAGGGGCGGCCGGGCGCTCGTTCACGCTCCGCATTGTCCATTGTCCCCCGACGTCGCGCCCACCCCCACCGCTGAGGCATGACCCTTCCGCGCAGGGCTCAGCGTGAACACGCAGTTCTCAGCGAGCGATGGGCCACAGCCATCCCGCGCACCACGTGGGAGGATCGATCTATGGAATTCATCGCGCGCACCATCGGAAACGCCGCCGGTTTGTGGTTGGCCGCCTCGATCCTCAGCGGCATCCGGGTCACGGGCGGCTCCACGACGTTGGACACCGTCCTCATCTACCTGCTCATCGGGCTCGTCCTCGCGCTGGTCAACTCCATCGTCAGGCCCATCGCCAAGGTGATCGCCTTCCCCCTCTACATCCTCACCTTCGGGCTCTTCGCCCTCGTCGTCAACGGGGCGATGCTCATGCTCACCTCCGCGATCAGCCAGATGACCCCTGCCGGACTCGTCGTCGACTCCTTCGGCTACGCGGTGCTCGGCTCACTCATCGTGTCGATCATCTCGGCCCTCGTCGTCGGCCTCATCGGCCCCGGGGACAGGGACTAAGGCCCGGCAGAAGGCCTCACCGAAGCCCGTTCAGGCAAGGCGGCGCCAGCAGACGATTCCATCGGAGCGACGCCCCGCCTGGCCGTCGGGACCGGTGACGTCCCGCCACTGCTCCGCACAGCTCTCGACCTCCCACGCGCCCTCGGGCAGGAGGGCCAGGACCTCCGCCGCCAGGGCCTCGGGCCGGAAGGAGCGCACGTGGTGACGGCGCCACGGCGGGTTGCTGCAGTGCACCGCCGCGAGCAGACGCCCGCCCTCGACCACACGCTCAGCCGCCTGCACGAGCACGTCCTCGAGGACAATCGAGCCTTCGCTTGGCCCCCCATGCATGAAGAAAGAGGTCACCAGGTCAAAGGGCCCCACCGGCAGCGGTTCGCTGGACAGATCGACGACGACGCCCTCAACCCCCGTCAGCCCGCGCTCGGCAGACCGCGAGCGCAGACGCGCGATCGCCGTCGGGGAGACGTCAACACCCACGACCTGCCAGCCACGCGAGGCGAGCCAGAGGACGTCATCGCCCTCGCCGCAGCCCAGGTCAAGGCTGTGGCCGGGCTGCCACCCCTCAGCAAGGCCCATGAGGAGATCGTTCGGCTCCCCGGACCACAGCTGCCCGACGGAGGCGTAGCGCTCCTCCCACCTGTTCTGCCACTGGCTGCTCATGGGGCGAGGGTAGCGGCTCGCCACCACCCCACCACCCTGTAGTAAGGTGCGCCTACCTTATGCGGAGGAGTGGTGGGATGAGGCATCCACGGCGCCGTGCTCACGGCGCTGCGCGCGCCCGAGCCCGGCCAGCGCCTCCTCCTGCTCGGAGACCCCGCCTCCGCCCCCGCCTGGCAGAATCCTTCTCATGGTCGACCTCTCCACCCTCAACCCTCCCATCGCCCTCGGGCCCCTGGACGGCCGCTACCGCGCCGTCGCCGCACCCCTGGCGAACCACCTGTCCGAGGCGGCCCTCAACCGGGCCCGGCTGAGGGTGGAGGTCGAGTGGCTCATTCACCTCACCGACAACCGCGTCCTTCCGGGCGCCCCAGCCCTGACCGAGAAGGACAAGACCTACCTGCGCGGCGTCGTCGAGAGCTTCGGCGCCGAGGAGATCGCCGAGCTCGCCGAGATCGAGGCCGGCACCCGCCACGACGTCAAGGCGGTGGAGTACCTGCTCAAGCGGCGCCTGGACGCCGCGCCCGCCGACAGCGTCCTGCCCACCGTGCACGAGATCGTCCACATCTTCTGCACGAGTGAGGACATCAACAACCTGTCCTACGCGCTCACGGTGCGCGACGCCGTCGAGCAGGTGTGGCTGCCCGCCGCCCGCGGGCTCGTGGAGGACCTGGCCATCCTGGCCCGGGACAACGCTGACGCCGCCATGCTCAGCCGCACCCACGGGCAGGCGGCCACACCCTCCACCCTGGGCAAGGAGATGGCGGTCCTCGCCTGGCGCCTGTCGCGCCAGGTGGCGCGCATCGAGCGCACCGAGTACCTGGGCAAGATCAACGGCGCGACCGGCACCTACGGGGCGCACGTCGTCTCGGTGCCCGGGGCCGACTGGGAGCAGGTGGCGCGCACCTTCGTCGAGGGCCTGGGCCTGACCTGGAACCCGCTCACCACCCAGATCGAGCCGCACGACTGGCAGGCCGAGCTCTACTCCGACGTCGCCCGCCTCAACCGCATCGCCCACAACCTCGCCACCGATGTATGGACGTACATCTCGCTGGGCTACTTCCACCAGCGCCTGAGCGCGCAGGGCTCCACCGGCTCCTCGACGATGCCGCACAAGGTCAACCCCATCCGCTTCGAGAACGGCGAGGCGAACCTCGAGATCTCCTGCGCGCTGCTGGACACGCTGGCCGCCACGCTCGTGACCAGCCGCCTGCAGCGCGACCTCACGGACTCCACCACCCAGCGCAACATTGGTGTCGCCTTCGGCCACTCCCTGCTGGCGCTGGACAACATCCGCCGCGGCCTGGCCGGTCTCGACGTCGACCGTGCCCGCCTGCTGGAGGACCTGGACCAGACGTGGGAGGTGCTGGGCGAGCCCGTGCAGCAGGCGATGCGCGCGGCCTCCGTGGCCGGGGCGACCGGCATGGCGGACCCGTATGAGCGGCTCAAGGAGCTCACGCGCGGCAAGAAGGTGACACCCGAGGCGATGCGCGAGTTCATCTCCGGCCTGGGGATGCCGTCCGACGTCGAGGAGCGCCTGCTGGCGCTGACCCCCGCCACGTACACGGGGCTGGCCGAACAGCTGGTCTCGCACCTGCACTGAGGGCGGTCCCGACCGGGTGACGGTCCCGGCCGGAGCGAGGCCGGGGCACCGACCAGCGGTCTCGGCTGGGCCCCCGGCTCAGCCGGCGCAGGCGCGAAGCAGCAGCATGAAGCCGAGAACTGCGAACCCGATCCGGGGGACAGGACCAGTCTTCTTCTGCTCACTGGCCCGAGATCGCGGCTTCTGGCGGCGCGCAAACGGATCGGCGGCCGGACGACCCATGGTGTGAGCAAGGCGGCGGCTGTGCTGACGGGGGACGACGGGCGCGGGCTGGCGGACGGGCTGCCCGTACTGGGCCGGGACAGGACCGCCCTGCTGCCCGTACTGGGCCCGCTGTCCGTACTGGGCCGGGATGGGCTGACCCTGCTGCTGGAAGGCGGGCGGCGCCGTCGGGACGTTGCCGTACTGCGGCACACCGGGCATGAGGACCTGCTGCTGGGGAGGCTGGGGCCCGCGGGCCGGGCCGCGGGTCTGACGGTGGGTCTGGTGGTGGGCGGCATCGCGCCTCGCGGCACCCTCCTTGATGCGGTCGGCGCGGGAGACCTGGGCGCGCTCCTCGTCGGACAGGCCGGCCCGGTCCTGGAAGAGGACGTCATCCTCCGGCTGGGTCCCGGGGGTGGCGTCGAGAACGGAGACGTCGAACATCAGCGGCCCCATGAGCGGATCACCAAGGACGGACCCGAAAGGCGTGTCGTCGGCGAACAAGCCCCCGGTGGCCGGGGCCCAGGAGGTGCCGTCGACGGACGTGACCCGCTGCTCGTTCATGAGGCCAGCATCCCATGCCGTCGGCGGCGGGGCGAGGAGATCGGGCGACGACGGGGCGAGACGGGCGGGCCGACGTCGTCATCCCCCGCTACAGGGCCGGACCCGCTCCGACCCACCCACCAGCACCCACCGCAATACCCCTAGGGGGTAGGGGCTGCGAATGCGTACCCCCTAGGGGTACCGTGTCGTCGTCAGCACCCCCACACCAGGAGGGCCCATGCCTGGATACACCGGCACCAAGGAGCAGTACCTCGCACGCCTCGGGCGCATCGAGGGACAGGTCCGCGGCATCTCCCGCATGGTCGAGCAGGACACGTACTGCATCGACGTCCTCACCCAGATCGCGGCCGCCACCAAGGCCCTCGAGGCCGTCAGCCTCGGCCTGCTTGAGGACCACATGAGCCACTGCGTCCTGCACGCCGCCCAGTCCTCCGATGAGGAGGGCATGGCCAAGATCCGCGAGGCCTCCGACGCCATCGCCCGCCTCGTCCGGTCCTGACACCCACACGTCCTGACACCCACACTCGACAAGGAGCACACCATGACCGCCTTCACCTCCGACGGCATCGACCGCACCACCACCCTGCGCCTGTCCGGCCTCACCTGCGGCCACTGCGTCACCCACGTCACCGAGGAGCTGGAGGCGCTTGAGGGCGTCAAGAACGTCTCCGTCATCCTCAACAAGGGCGGCCAGTCCGTCGCCACGGTCGTCTCCGACGTCCTTCTCGACGACGCCCGGCTGCGCGAGGCCATCGACGAGGCGGGCGATTACACCCTCGACGCGATTGAGCGGGACGAGCAGTAACAGCAGTAGCTACTACTGGACTACTGGACTACCACTACCTCCTTCCACTGTTTTCTCTGCCCCCGTCACGACCTCAGGACTCCTCCCATGAGCACACCGGCCCCCATTGCCACCGTGGACCTCGCCGTCGGCGGCATGACGTGCGCCTCCTGCGTAGCCCGTGTGGAGAAGAAGCTGAGCAAGCTCGAGGGCGTCGAGGCCTCGGTCAACCTCGCCACCGAGACCGCCCACCTCGTCCTCACCGCCGACGTCGACGACGACACCCTGGTGAGCACGGTCCTCAAGGCCGGCTACACCGCCACCGTCACCCGACGCGAGACGGCCGGTGGCTCCGACGGCGGGGCGCCCAGCGGCTCCGACGGCGAACCCGCACGTGCCCTGTTGGCCGCCGAGCCGACCTCAGGCTCCGTCGACGCCGAAGGCTCGGCGCCCATCCCGAGCGCCGAGCCCGGCACCTCCAGCGGGCCCACCGGACCCGCCGCGCCCGCCACCCCAGCCCTGGGCGCCTCGCACCTGGAGCGCGCCCGCCACCTGCGCACCCGCACGCTGGTCAGCCTGGCCCTGTCCGTCCCGGTCATGCTCGTGTCGATGGTGCCCGCCCTGCAGGTCTACGGATGGCAGTGGGCGGTCGCGGCCATGGCATTGCCCGTGGCGACCTGGGGCGCCTGGCCCTTCCACAAGGCCGCCCTCCAGGCGATCCGCCACGGCGCCTTCACGATGGACACGCTCGTGTCCCTCGGCGTCATCTCGGCCACCGGCTGGAGCCTGTGGGCGCTCATCTGGGGCGGGGCGGGCGAGCTCGGCACGACGATGGAGATGACCTTCCTGCCGCGCCACTCCGGTCACAGCGCACACATGTACTTCGAGTCGGCCGCGTGGGTCACCACCTTCCTCCTCCTCGGGCGCTGGGCGGAGGCGCGCGCCAAGTACCGCTCGGGCGACGCGCTGCGCGCCCTGCTCGAGCTGGGCGCCAAGGAGGTCACCCGCGTAAGGCTGACGTCGCCGTCGGGCTCCTCAGCGGCCATTGACGTGCTGGACGACGACGGCGCCCCGCGCGCCGACGCCCAACGCCACGAGGAGACGGTGCCGGTGGAGGTGCTGCGTGTCGGCGACCTGTTCGCGGTGCGCCCGGGAGAGAAGGTCGCCACCGATGGCGTCGTCGTCGAAGGGTCCTCGGCGGTGGACGAGTCCATGCTCACGGGCGAGTCCGTGCCGGTGGAGGTCGCGGTGGGCGCCACGGTGACCGGGGGCACCGTCAACACCTCGGGCTCCCTGCTCGTGCGGGCCGCCCACGTGGGCGAGGGGACCACCCTGGCGCAGATCGGCCGGATGGTGACGGCGGCCCAGGCCGGCAAGGCCCCCGTGCAACGCCTCGCGGACCGCGTCTCGGGCGTGTTCGTCCCGGCGGTCATCGTCCTGGCGGTGGGCACCGTCCTGGCCTGGCTGGCGCTCGGGCACCCGCTGCAGCAGGCCTTCATGGCGGGCGTGGCAGTGCTTGTGATCGCCTGCCCGTGCGCGCTGGGCCTGGCGACGCCGACGGCGCTGCTCGTCGGCTCCGGGCGGGCCGCGCAGCTCGGCGTCGTCATCAAGGGCCCCGAGGTGCTGGAGTCCACACGCACAATCGACACGGTGGTGCTGGACAAGACCGGCACGGTGACCGAGGGGCGCATGAGCCTCGACGTCGAGCGCGACCTCGTCGTGCTGGGCGCGGACTCCCAGGCGCGGGCTCTCGCGCTCGCCGGCGCGGTCGAGGCCTCCTCCGAGCACCCGGTCGCCCAAGCGATCACGACGGCGGCCCGCGACCGCCTCGGAACCCTGCCCGCGGTGCGCGGCTTCTCCAACCACGAAGGGCGCGGTGTGTCCGGCACCGTCATGCTGGACGGGACCGAGCACCGCGTCGCCGTCGGACGACCGGCCTGGCTCGTGGAGCAGGGGGTGGGCGTGTCGCAGGAGGCGAGCGCCTCCGTCGCCGCCTTCCAGGCCAGTGGCGCCACCGCCGTCGTCCTCAGTGTCGACGGCGAAGCCGCCGCGGTTCTGGCCGTGCGCGACACCGTGCGGGCCTCCTCTGGTCAGGCGGTCGCACGGCTACGGGCGCTGGGGGTGCGTCCGGTGCTGCTCACGGGCGACAACGCGCGCACGGCCGCGTACGTGGCCGAACAGGTCGGGATCGCGACCGACGACGTCATGGCCGAGGTGCTGCCGGCGGACAAGCGCGACGTGGTGGCGCGCCTGCAGGAGCAGGGACACGTGGTCGCGATGGTGGGCGACGGCGTCAACGACGCGGCCGCGCTGGCGCAGGCGGGCCAGCAGGGGTTGGGCATGGCCATGGGCTCGGGGACGGACGTCGCGATCGAGGCCGCGGACATCACGCTCGTACGGGCGGACCTGGGCGCCGTGGTCGACGCGATCACGGTCAGCCGCGACACGCTGCGGGTCATCAAGCAGAACCTGTTCTGGGCCTTCGCGTACAACGTGGCGGCGATCCCGCTGGCGGCCGCGGGGCTGCTCAACCCGATGATCGCTGGTGCGGCGATGGCTGCCTCGAGCGTCATCGTGGTGACGAACTCCCTGCGGCTGCGCGGTGCAGGAGGCCGGGCCGGCGAGTAGCCTGTGATACCCATGAGTGTGGGTGTTGCACGCTCATGTGACTGGTGTGACTCGGCCGATTCGGACCTTTCGTTGGTATTCCGCGATTTGTGTCCTGTAGCCGGAAACCGTCTCTGAGGCTCCCATGTGCATGGGTGTTGCTCGTGCACATGGGAGCCTAATGACTCGAGAGAGCCGATCCTAAAATCCGCAGAATCCTGCGGATCCTGACCGGCACCGGAAAGCGTGAGCGTGCATGAGCGTGCAGCGCTGGCAGCACAGGTCTCCGCGGGAACCTCCACCACGCCGCAGGACACCCCCTCTGCCGAGGACTTCGGCAGGGTCAGTGCTGGTCGGGCCCCACTCCTACCTACGCACGGGGCCTGTCCTCCCACGAACTGGGGACCGCCCGACACCCCGCCCGTAGACTCCAGGACATGACCGACGCCGTGCTCCCTGACGCCTCGGCCGACGACCTCTCCGGCACGTCCCCCGCCAGTACCGCCTCCGACCGCACCTCCCCGGTCGGCATCCCGCGCATCGGCCTGGCCCCGGTCACCGCCCCCACGCCCCGCCCGACCCCGGCGGTCCGCTCGCACACGCTCCTCGTTGACTCCCAGCCACGGCGTCTGCGCCGCGCCGAGGACCTGCTCGACCTGGTCCTCGCCGTCGTCGGAGCCCTGGCGACGATCGTCCTCGCGATCTACGCGCACGAGACGACAACCGGCGTCACCCAGGACGTGCAGAACGTCCTCACCACGGTCCTGCGGCAGATCCTCGTCCTGCCCCTCCAGGCGGTCGAGGGCCTGGCCACCTTCCTCATCCCGGTGACGGTCCTACTCACCCGCCTGTTCCAGGGCTCGTGGCGCAGCGCCCTGCAGGGCGCCCTCGGCGCGCTCGGCGGCTGGTTCGCCGGCCTGTTCATCTACCAGATGCTCGTCACCTGGGCCCCCGAAGCCCTGGTCGCGGGCTTGACGGTCACGGCCTCGGGCACGGCGCAGATCGGCGTATCGGCAATCTTCGCCGCCCTCGCCGGCCTGCTCACCGGCGCGGGCGACCGGCGCACATCGACAACGGTGCGCGTCGCCTGGGGCGTCGTGTGGGTCATCGTCGGGCTGACGGTGCTGCGCTCGGCCCTCACCCTGCCCGGCGCTCTCCTGTCCGTGCTCATCGGACGCGCCGTCGGCATCCTCGTGCGCCTGGCCCTCGGGGTGGACGACCGCCGTGCGCACGGCGTCGCCCTCATCCGTGCCCTGCGCCGTGCCGGCGTCGACGCGGTGCGCGTCGTGCGCATGGATCCGGCCCCGGACCCGCGCGCCTGGACGGTGACGACCGACGCGCCCCTGGGCTACACCGAGCGCGTGCGCGAGACCCCGCTGGCCGCTCCCGTGGACCTCAGTCCCCCGCCCGACACGGCAGGCACGCCCGACGCCGATGCCGCCGTCGGCCCCTCTGCCCACCCAGCACCCGCCCCGGCCGCCGAGGGGGAGGCCGCCCCACCCTCCTCCCGGCCCCCGCATCAGGCGCCCATTCACACGGAGTCGGCGAACACGATCGCCCCGGCCGACGACGTCGAGACCGCGGCCGCGCTCGCCGAGGCCCACTCCTCCGCGCTCACCGAGGGCCGCCCCTCCGTCCACCGGGTCTACGCCGTGTGGGACTCCCAGGGCGTGCGCCGCGACGTCACCGTCCTGGACGCCGACCGTCAGGTCGCCGGCTTCCTCGCCGGCCTGTGGGACCGCGTGCGCGTGCGCGGCCTGTCCCCCACCCGCGACCTGTCGGTACGGCCCGCCGCCGAGCACGCCGTCCTCATGACCCTCGAGGCCCGGCGCGTGGGCGTGCGCACCCCCGCCCTCCTGGGCCTGGCCGAGGCGCAGGAGTCCGTCATCCTCGTCACCGAGCACGTCGCCGACGCCCGCTCCTTCGACGCCCTGGGCTCCGATGTGCCCGAGGCGGTCCTCGACCAGCTATGGGAGCAGGTCGCGGCCGCGCACGCCTCCGGGCTGGCTCACCGCGAGCTCGACGGCTCGCACGTCGTCGTCGACGCCCGCGAACAGGTGTGGCTGCTCGACTGGGACTCCGGCGAGACCGCCTCCAACGAGATCTCCCGGCGCGTGGACCTCGCCCAGGCGCTCGCCCTCATCGCCTCCGCCGTCGGCGTCGAGCGGGCCATCGCCTCCGCCTCGCGGGCGCTAAGCACCCAGCAGCTCGCCTCCATCGCCCCGATGCTGCAGAAGGTCGTGCTGCCGGACTCCACCCGACAGGCGATGGGTCGGCGCGGCACGGTGCTGCAGGAGCTGCGCGACGCCCTCGTGGCTCTGACTCCGACGGCGCACGCCGAGCCCGCCCGGCTCACCCGATTCTCCACGCGCACCGTCATCATGGCGGTCGTCGCCCTGGCGGCGCTGTGGACCCTGCTGGCCCGCATGAACCTCGAGCAGATCAGCGAGGCGGTGCGCCAGGCGAACGCCTGGTGGATCCTGGCGGCCCTCATCTTCTCCCTGGCGACCTACGTCGGCGCCGGCCTCGCGCTCGTGGCCTTCTCCCCGGTACGCCTGGGCGTGCTGCGCTCCACGGAGGTGCACCTGGCCTCCTCGGTGGTCTCACTGGTCGCCCCCGCGGGTGTGGGTGGTGCCGCCATCAACCTGCGCTTCCTGGCACGTAAGGGCGTTCCGACGGCGATCGGCGTGGCAACCGTGGCCCTCGTCCAGGTGGTCCAGTTCGCCGTCACGGTGCTGCTGCTCGTCCTGCTGGCGGCGCTCACGGGCCGCTCGACAGGACTAACCCTGCCGTCGGGGTGGATCATGCTGGCCGCGGTCGTCCTGGTGGCGGCCGTCGCGGCGGCCCTGCTCATCCCGCGGGTGCGCTCCTTCCTGTGGGACAAGATCGAGCCGACCTACCGGCAGGTGTGGCCGCGCGTGGTGTGGATCCTGTCCAACCCGCGTCGCCTGGCGCTGGGTGTGGGGGGCACGCTGCTGCTGAGCCTGTCCTATGTCCTCGCCTTCGGGGCCAGCCTGTGGGCCTTCGGCTACACCCTGCCCTTCTCGGTCCTGGCGATCACCTACCTGGCCTCGAACACGGTGGGAAGCGTGGTGCCCTCGCCGGGTGGTATCGGCCCGGTGGAGATCGCGCTGACGGCGGGCCTCGTCGCGTCGGGCATCCCCTCGGGCGTGGCCCTGTCCGCCGCCATCGTCTACCGCCTCGTGACCTTCTGGATCCCCATTCCCGTGGGCTGGCTCAGCCTCCAGCGACTGCAACGCGAGGGCGACCTGTAGCGGGGCGGGTACTGCTCCCCTCGGCGCGGACCGGTGGAGCGTGCCAGACTCCTGGCAACCGCCCCGTCCTTCCGGAGGTTCCCTCATACGCTCTGCCCGCAGTCCTGGCCGCCGTGCTCGCCGCCGTGCTCGCCGTCTCCGGCGTGCTGCCAACCGGCTCCGACACACAGGCCGGCCCACAGCCGGCGTGGACGCTCCCGACGCCGTCGACCCACCCAGTTCCGGCTGGCTCAAGAACAGGTAGGTTCCGCGCGCGCCGTCTAGAGTGGGACGTGTAGACCGCCCACCCGGCGAGGAACCCGGTCGCACTGTCGCGGCCCATGCACAAGGAGATCCCATGCGTGCACTGCGCAAGCCGGCCCCGGGACCTGGGCTCGAGCTGCAGGACATCCCCGAACCCACCACCGGATTCCGGGAGGTGAAGATCCGCGTCCTGCGCACCGGCCTGTGCGGAACCGATCTGCACCTGGCCGGCTGGGACGACTTCGCGGCCGCCCAGCTGCACCCGCCGATGACCCTCGGCCACGAGTTCTACGGCGAGATCGTTGAAATCGGCTCCGGCACCGCCACCGACGAGTCCACCGCCGACGACGACACCGACTACCTGTCCATCGGTCAGCGGGTGAGCGTCGAGGGGCACATCACCTGCGGGCGCTGCCGCAACTGCCGTGCGGGCCGGCGCCACATGTGCATCCGCACGAACTCCATCGGCGTCAACCGTGACGGCGCCTTCGCCGACTACGTGGTCGTGCCGGCCCGCAACGTGTGGCCGCAGGCGGATACGATCGACCCGGACCTCGGGGCGCTGTTCGACCCCTTCGGCAACGCCGTGCACACCGCGATGCAATTCCCCCCGGCCTCCGAGGACGTCCTCATCACCGGAGCCGGCCCCATCGGTGTCATGTGCGCCGCCATCGCCCGGCACTGCGGGGCGAGGAACGTCGTCATCACGGACCTGTCCGACTACCGGCTCTCCCTGGCTGAGAAGGTCGGGGTCACCACGGTCAACACCGGCCGCGAGGACCTGCGCACGGTGATGCACGACCTGGGGATGACGGAGGGCTTCGACGTCGGCCTTGAGATGAGCGGGGCGCCGGCCGCGACCCGTCAGATGATCGACGTGTGCAACCACGGTGCGAAGATCGCCATGCTGGGGCTGCCCAAGGCGGGCTACGAGATCGACTGGAACAAGGTCATCACCCACATGCTCACCATCAAGGGTGTCTACGGCCGCGAGATGTATGACACCTGGTACAAGGGGTCGTTCATGCTGGGCTCGTCCGAGCGCCTGCGCAACGAGATCCGTGGGCTCGTCACGCACCGCTTCGCCCCCGAGCAGTGGCAGGACGCCTTCGAGACCGCCCGCTCCGGCGAGTGCGGCAAGGTCATCATCAACTGGGAGGAGTGAGGGATGTTCGCCTTCAAGCAGGAGATCAGCGAGGAGCTGGCCGCCATCGAGTCCGCCGGGCTGTACAAGCGCGAGCGGGAGATCACAAGCGCGCAGGGTTCCGAGATCGAGACCGCCGAGGGGCCCGCCCTCAACTTCTGCGCCAACAACTACCTGGGGCTTGCCGACGACTCGCGCGTGCGCGACGCCGCTCACGAGGCCCTGGACCAGTGGGGCTTCGGCATGAGCTCGGTGCGCTTCATCTGCGGCACCCAGTCCCCGCACCGCGAGCTCGAGCGCGAGCTGGCCAGCTGGCTGGGGACCGAGGACGCGATCCTCTTCTCCAGCTGCTTCGACGCCAACGGGGCGATCTTCGACGTCCTGCTGCGTGCCGGGGACGCGATCATCTCCGACGAGCTCAACCACGCCTCCATCATCGACGGCGTGCGCCTGTGCAAGGCGACCCGCTACCGCTACCGCAACGCGGACATGGAGGACCTGCGCACCCAGCTCGAGGCGGCGAAGGCGGCGGGCGCGCCGCGCATCATGATCGTCACCGACGGCGTGTTCTCCATGGACGGCTCCTACGCGCCCCTGCCCGAGATCGTGGCCCTGGCCGAGGAGTACGGGGCGCTCGTCATGGTGGACGACTCCCACGCCACCGGTTTCGTCGGGGCGAGCGGCGCGGGCACGCCCGAGCTGTTCGGGGTGACGGTGGACGTGCTGTCGGGCACGCTCGGCAAGGCGCTGGGCGGGGCGAGCGGCGGATACATCGCGGGCCCCCAGGAGATCGTCGACCTGCTGCGCCAGCGGGCCCGCCCGTACCTGTTCTCCAACACGGTGGCGCCCTCCGTCGTCGGCGGCTCGCTGCGGGCAGTGCGGATCGCCCGTCACGCGGACGAGTCGCGCGCGGTGCTGGCGCGCAACGCCGAGTTGTTCCGCTCCCTTATGGAGCAGGCGGGCTTCACGCTGCTGCCCGGTTCCCACGCGATCGTGCCGGTGATGTTCCCCGGGATGCAGGGCGCGGTGCTGGCCGGGCGCGTCGCGGACCGCATGCTGGAGCTGGGCGTGTACGTCATTGCCTTCTCCTACCCGGTGGTGCCCAGGGGCAGGGCCCGGATCAGGGTGCAGCTGAGCGCGGCGCACACCGAGGAGGATGTGCGCCGGTGCGTGGCGGCCTTCACCCAGGCGCGCGACGAGGTGCTGCACCGCTGACGCCTCGCCGGAGGGGCCGGCCGGGGCGGCGCCCTGCCTCAGCGACGCGCTCGCCGACGGTGAACCACCCACGCCACCGCCATCGCCGCGAACCACAGAGGCGAGGCGAGGAGCGCTTGGCGGGTGTCCTGCGCCAGCGTGAGCGTCCAGGCGACGAACGCGAAGAAGGCCAGGCTCGCCCAGGCCGCCGCCCGCCCACCGGGAACCTTGTAGGCGCTCGCCTCGTGACGCTCCGGGTAGCGCGTGCGGTAGCGCAGGTAGGACACGACGATGACGCCCCACACGACGATGAACAGCACGGAGGCCACCGTCGTCACCGTCGTGAAGGCCGACATGATCGAGCCTGACAGACTCATGAGCGGGATCGAGGTCAGCAGACCGACGCAGGTCACCAGCAGGGACCAGCCCGGCACACTGCGACCGCTCAGCCGCTTGAACACGCGCGGCGCCTGGTGGGCCCAGGCCAGGCCATAGAGCATCCGGGAGGTCGAGTACAGACCGGAGTTCGCGCTCGAGGCCGCGGCCGTGAGGACAACGAAGTTGACGACACTGGCAGCCACCCCGAGCCCGGCCAGGGCGAACATGGACACGAAGGGGCTGTTCTCTGCGGAGACCTCACGCCAGGGGGTCACCATCATGATGGCCGTCAGCGCTCCGACGTAGAAAAGCACGATGCGCACGGGAATGGCGTTGATCGCCTTGGGCAGGGTGACGTGCGGGTCCTTGGCCTCTGCCGCCGTCGTACCGATGAGCTCGGTGCCGATAAAGGCGAAGACGGCAATCTGGAAGGCCCGGGCGAAGCCGTCGAAGCCGCGGGGGAAGAAGCCGCCGTCGGACCACAGGTTGGTCACGGAGGCGACAGCCCCGTTGGGGGCGGTGAAGCCCACAGCCACCATGGCGACGCCGACAGCGACAAGCGCGAGGATCGCCACGACCTTGATGATGGAGAACCAGAACTCGATCTCCCCGAAGGCCTTGACCGTCGTGAGGTTGATGGACAGCAGCAGCGCGACGGTGACGACCGGCGGCAGCCACAGGGGGACCCCCGGCCACCAGAACCGGACGTAGCCCGTGATGACGATGACCTCAGCCACGGCCGTCACCAGCCAGGAGAAGTAGTAGGTCCAGCCGGTGAGGAACCCGGCCCACGGCCCAACGAGGTCGGCGGCGACGTCGGCAAAGGACTTGTAACTCAGGTCGGAGAGCATGACCTCGCCCAGGGCCCTCATGACGAGGAAGAGGACCGCACCGATGAGGGTGTAGACGACCACCACGGAGGGCCCGGCCAGGGAGATTGTCTTGCCGGAGCCCATGAACAGGCCGGTACCGATGGCCCCACCGATGGCGATGAGCTGGACGTGGCGATTGGTGAGCCTGCGCTGGAGCTGGCCCTCGGCAACGATCTCATCGACGGTCTTCGGCATGCGGCCTCCTGGGAGCGGGACGTGGGGGCAGCCTACGTCCGCGCGCCCCGGTCACCGAACTCAGGCGGCCCCGGTATCTCCTACTCGCTAGGCTCGTCGCCGATGAGCCTTCTCGCACGCACTGTCCGCCGTCCCCCCGCCGACATCCCTCCCGCTGTTGTGGCAGTCGTCGTCGGTGCCGTGCTTATGTGCACGTACTCGGTGGGCCAGTGGGTCTCGATGCAGGTCCCCAGCTGGGACCTGGCGATCTTCTCCGAGCTGGCGAAGGCCTACGCGCACCTCGAGGCGCCCATCGTCCCCATCAAGGGTGAGGGCTATAACTTGCTGGGGGACCACTTCCACCCGATCCTCGTGCTGCTGGGTCCCGTGTGGGCGCTGTGGCCCTCGCCGCTGGCGCTGCTCATCGTGCAGGACCTTCTCCTGGCGGTCTCCGCCTGGCCCATCACCCGGCTGGCGGCGCGCACGACGAGCCCGTGGGCCGGCGGTGCGCTCGGCATCTTCTACGTCCTGGCGTGGGGCATGCAGGGGGCGGTGGCAGCCCAGTTCCATGAGATCGCCTTCGCGGTGCCGATGCTCGCCTGGGCCTCGGTCGCCTTCGTCGAGGGCCGCTGGCTGGCCAGCGCCCTGTGGTTGGTGCCGCTGGTGCTCGTCAAGGAGGACCTGGGCCTGACCGTGCTCATGGCGGGCCTGGCCATCGCGTGGCGTGCCCGCGGCGAGCAGGTCCAGGTGCGAGGCCGGCGCATCTCGGGTGCGGGCCTGGGCCTGGGGGTGGCGCTCTTCGGCCTTGCCGCCTTCCTGCTGACGGTGCTGGTGCTTCTGCCCGCCCTGTCCCCGACGGGCACGTGGGAGTACGGGCTGGGCGGCAACGCAGGCGACGGGTCGACGGCGGCCGCCACCCCCGGCGGTCTGCTGGCCCGGCTGCTGTCCCCATCGGTCAAGCTGGCGACCCTGGCAGTGCTGGCGATGACGGCGGGACTGGTGGGTCTGGCCTCGCCGTGGATGACGCTGGTGCTGCCGACGCTCGCCTGGCGCTTCCTGGCCGGCAAGGAGGCCTACTGGCAGTGGGAGCACTGGCACTACAACACCGTGCTCATGCCTATCGCCCTGGGCGCGCTGCTGGACGTACTCGTGCGTCTCAAAGGCGAGCGCACGTGGATGCAGGCGTCGGTGCCGGTGCGCTGGCTGTCGGTGCTGGCGGTGGGGCTGCCCCTCGTCCTGGGGGTGGTGACGACGCCGCGCCTGGCCTTGGCCGCCATGCTCGAGGAGGGCTGGGGGCAGGAGCCGCCGCGTGCGGCGGCCGCCCAGCAGGTGCTTGAGACGGTGGCCGAAGGCTCGACGGTGAAGACGGACCTGGGGCTGCTCGCCTACCTCGTGCCGCGCGCCAACGTGTACTGGGTGGGGAGCGCCTCAGTGGATACGGATTACGTCATCATCGACACCCAGTCCTCGGCCTGGGGCGGCAACCCGCCGGTCAACGCGGCCGAGTGGGCAACGAGCACGTCGTCGGGGGCCGTGTACGAGCTGGTCCTCGACGTCGAGGGCTACCAGGTGGCTCAGCGAGTGGCACGGTGATGCCGGCCCCGCGCTCGTCTGAGAGACTGTCCTTATGACCACGGTCCCCACCCCAACCCCCGAGTCCACTTCCCCCGCGAGCAACAAGCCGGGCCCTCACCCGGCGGTCCTCACGGTCCTCATCATCATCGCCGTGCTGCTGGCCCTTATCGCGGCCATGTTGGTCGTGCGTGACACCGACGGCCCGGCGGCGTCCACCACCTTGCCGGTGGTGGCCGGCTCACCCACGCAGGAGAGCCAACAGACCCCGGCACCTGCCCAGCCGACGGCGCAGCCGACCTCCGCTGCATCGGTGACGGACGAGCAGGTCCTGGAGCTCATGCACGCCGAGGTGCACAGGGACCCCGAGGACGGTCGGGCCAGAGGCGCCCTGGACGCGCCGGTGGTGCTCGTCCTGTACTCGGACTTCTCCTGCCCGTACTGCACGCTGTTCGCCCAGAACGTCGAGCCGGGTCTGGCCGACCTGGTCAAGGACGGCACGCTGCGCATCGAGTGGCGCGATCTGGCTCAGATCTCCGCCTCCTCGCCGCTGGCGGCGCAGGCGGGGATCGCGGCGGCGAACCAGGGGCGCTTCTGGGAGTTCCACGACGCCGTGTACGCGGCCGCGGACCCGCAGGGGCACCCGGAGTACACCGAGGAGTCGCTGGTGGCCTTCGCCGAGCAGGCGGGGGTGGCGGACCTGGAGCGCTTCCGCACGGACATGACCGCCCAGGAGACGGTGGACCGAGTGAGCGAGGCGACGGCGCACGCCCACCAGCTGGGCATCAAGGGCACGCCCTTCCTCATCGTCAATGACGCGGTCATCGGCGGCTACACGCCCGTGGAGTTCGTGCGCCAGACGGTGCTGGAGCAGGCGGAGTTGGTCGGCTGAGTTCCGATGGCGATGCTGGCGTCCCTCGTTGATCGTCTGCCCCACACGCCATCCACCCCCTCCCACCCCGCCGAGGTCCCCGGCATATGGCTGCGGGCGCGGGCGGGGTGAGGGCGGGGGTGGGGCCACCCGGCCTGCAAGAACCTTGCAGCGTCTTGCGTCGTCCGACACTGTGACCTACGCTGCCGTAGCGCGCCCTCCTCGGAACACACCGGGCATGAGCCTCGCATTCCCTTGGAATCTCATCCTCGTTCCTCCCAGCTGGGGCGCGTCGGCACAGACGAAGGAGTCACCGTGCACATGCAAGCCCTGCACGCCTTGCGATCCATCTGGTCCTGCGTCCCCATCCGGAGCACACACCCCGGCAGAGCAGCACACCCTCCTCGGCTGGTACCCACCCATCGGCACCCCTGGGCACGGGCCCTGACCGCCGCCGTCGCCACGCTCGCACTCGTGGGCGCCTCCCTCAACTCCGCCCTGTCACCCACCGCCCAGGCCGCCGACGAGGCCACCCCCGGCCTCCAGGTCACCGTGCCCGGCAGCCACAACGACGAGATGGGCTGCGCCACTGACTGGGCACCCGACTGCACCGCCGCCACCCTGACCCGCGATGCGCTCTCCGGCCTCTACACCGCGACCTTCGACCTGCCCGCCGGCACCTACGACTACAAGGTCACCATCGGCGCCACCTGGGATGAGAACTACGGCGCCAATGGCGCGGCCGGCGGCGCCAACATCACCTACACCACCGGCGGTGGACCGGTCACCTTCTTCTACGACCCCGTCAGCCACGTGTCCTGGACTGACGCCACCACCCCGTACATCACCCTGCCCGGTTCCTTCCAGGACGAGCTCGGCTGCCCCTCCGACTGGACGCCCGACTGCCTGGCCACCCTCATGCGCCCGGCGGCCGACGGCACCTTCACCTTCACCACCGCCGCCCTGCCAACCGGCTCCTACGAGGTCAAAGTCGCCCACGGCCGCTCCTGGGACGAGAACTACGGCGTCGACGGCGCGCCAGGCGGCACCAACTACACCTTCTCCGCCACCACAGGCAAGGACGTGACCTTCACCTACGACCCGGCCACGCACCTGCTGAGCATCGCCGTCGCCGACCCGCCCGTAGCCGGCACCGGCGAGGAGCGCGCCTACTGGGTCGACGAGACCACCCTGGCCTGGCCCACCTCCCTCCTGCCCGAGTCAGTCACCCGCGACCAGGCGGTGGCCGCGGGCACCCCCGCCGCCGTCAGCTTCGCTCTGGTCACCTCCCCCGACGGCGGAGCGGGCCTGTCCGACGGCACCGTCACCGGCGGCACCGAGACGCCGCTGCGCGTGAGCGGGGACCTGAGCGCCGGCGTCCTCGCCAACCACCCCAACCTCACCGGCTACCTCGCCCTGTCGCTCACGGGCGCCGACGGCACCACGCTGCTCAGCCGCAGCCAGGTCGAGCAGGCCCTGAGCGGTCAGGTCGCGGTCGTCGAGCGCCGTGCCGACGGCACCGTGGCCGCCTTCACCGGTGTGCAGAACGCCGCCGTCATCGACTCCCTGTTCACCCCGGCCCCCGACGCCCCACTGGGCACCACCTTCTCCGACGGCGTGCCGTCCTTCGCACTGTGGGCCCCCACCGCCCAGTCGGTCACCCTGCTCACCTGGGCCACCGGCCAGGCCACGGGCTCAGCCCCGCTGGTGGCCGGGCAGGCCGTGCGTACGCAGGCCGTGCGCGGCAGCGACGGGCGCTGGAGCGTGGCCAACACCGACGGCGCCATCACCGCCGGCTCCCAGTACCTGTGGGAGGTCACCGTCTACGTCCCCGACACGGGCCGAGTCGAGACCAACACGGTCACCGACCCCTACTCGCTGGCCCTGACCATGGACTCCCAGCGCTCGGTCGCCGTCGACCTCAGCCGCCCGGACCTCATGCCCCAGCAGTGGGCCCAGACCGCCAGCCCCGTCGTCACCTCCGACGCCGGCCGCACGATCTACGAGCTGCACGTGCGCGACTTCTCAGCCGCTGACACCTCCGTGCCCGAGGCCGAGCGCGGCACCTACCTTGCCTTCACCCACCCGGAGTCGGCGGGGATGACCCATCTGGCCGAGCTCGCCGAGGCGGGCATCGACACGGTGCACCTGCTGCCGACCTTCGACATCGCCTCCATTGGGGAGGACCGCAGCCACCAGCAGGTGCCGGACATCCCCACGGACGCCGGCCCAGCCTCGGAGGCCCAGCAGGCCGCCGTCGCCGCCGTGCGTGACGCCGACGCCTACAACTGGGGCTACGACCCGTGGCACTACCGGGCGCCGGAAGGCTCCTACGCCACCGACGGCAACCAGGACGGCGGCGCCCGCACCTACCAGTTCCGCCAGATGGTGGGGGCACTGCACGCCGCAGGCCTGCAGGTGGTGCTCGACCAGGTCTTCAACCACACGGCCGCTGCGGGCCAGTCGCCCGCCTCGGTGCTCGACCGGATCGTGCCGGGCTACTACCAGCGGCTCGACGCCAAGGGTGACATCTTCACCTCCACCTGCTGCTCGAACACGGCCACCGAGAACACGATGGCTGAGCGCCTCATGATCGACTCCGTGGTCACCTGGGCACGCGACTACCACGTGGACGGCTTCCGCTTCGACCTCATGGGCTACCACTCGGTGCAGACCATGCAGGCGCTGCGCACCGCCCTGGACAAGCTGACCCTGGAGACCGACGGCGTGGACGGCTCAGCCATCTACCTCTACGGCGAGGGCTGGAACATGGGGGAGATCGCCAACAACGCGTTGTTCACCACCGCCACCCAGGGCCAGCTCAACGGCACCGGCATCGGCACCTTCAACGACCGTCTGCGTGACGCCGTCCACGGCGGCGGCCCCTTCGACCAGGACCCGCGCACCTACCAGGGTTTCGGCACGGGCCTGTACACGGACCCCAACGGGATGGACCCGCGCAGCAGCCAGGAGCAGCTGGCGGACCTGGGGCACGCCACCGACCTCATCAAGCTGGGTCTGGCGGGCAACCTGTCAACCTTCACCTTCACCAACCATGACGGCACGGTGCGCTCGGGCGCCCAGATCGACTACAACGGGCAGCCCGCCGGCTACGCATCCAGTCCGGAGGAGACCATCAACTACGTTGACGCCCACGACAACGAGTCCCTCTACGACCTGGGGATCTTCAAGCTGCCGACGGGCACGAGCGTGACGGACCGAGTGCGTATGAACACGCTGTCCTTGGCAACCGTGGCCCTGGGGCAGTCGCCCACGCTGTGGGCCGCGGGCACAGAGATCCTGCGCAGCAAGTCCCTGGACCGCGACTCCTACAACTCCGGGGACCACTTCAACGCCATCGACTGGACGTACCAGACCAACGGCTACGGCAACGGCCTGCCCGTGGCGTCAGCCAACAGCTCCAAGTGGGACATCATGCGGCCCCTGCTGGAGGACCCCACGCTCAAGCCGAGCCCGCAGGACATCGCCACCTCTCAGGCGCAGGTTCTCGACCTGCTGCGCATCCGCAGCTCAACGCCCCTGTTCCACCTGGGTTCGGCCGAGCTCATCCAGGAGCGGGTGTCCTTCCCGAACTCGGGTCAGGGTGCGACACCGGGCGTCATCGCGATGCTCATTGAGGACCGTCCGCTCCCGGGAGCCGGGATCGCCGCAGGCACGATGCGGGCCGCTTCCACGAGCACGGCCGACATCGACCCGCAGGTCGGGGCGCTGCTCGCGGTCTTCAACGCCACTGATGAGCCGGTGGCCGAGACGATCACCGACCTGCAAGGCCGGCAGTTCGTCCTGCACTCGGTCCAGGCCGAGGGGGCCGACCCGGTGGTGAGGACCTCCACCTTTGATGCTGCGACGGGTACCGCGACGGTTCCCGCCCGCACGGTTGCCGTCTACGTCGAGGTACAGAAGCCGGCTGCTCAGCCGACACCGGAGCCCAGCGCCCCGAGCGGTGACACTCCGGGCGCAGACACCTCGGCTCAGTCGGGTGGTACCTCCACCAAGGCCCCGGCGGGTGACTCGGGTACCAACACGGTGGCCGGGGCGTCCCAGCACGGCGGTGAGTCCACGACGCTGGCCCGCACGGGTGCCGGCGACCTCGTGCTGCTCTGGGTCCTGTGCATGGTGCTGGTGGGCGCAGGAGTGTCTCTGCGTCATCGCCGGGCCTGAGGGTAGGGCGCCGGCGGCCCAGCCTGCGGTCGGGCGAGAAGCTCGCGCGCGGCGGCGAGCACGGCCTCCTCGCTGCGACTGACACGCACAGGGATGGTGCTCACCAGCCCGGGCGGCCTGTGGGGACTGAGCGTCGACCATCTCGGCACACCGGACGGCAAGAGCGCCGTCAACGAGTTCCTGTACGGCATCTGCCGACATGTGGGCGCACGCGACCACCGCGTTATCGAGGCGATGGGCGCCGGCATCCGGACCGCGCGCGACGCTCTGAGGGAGGCCGGCCTCGAGCCCCCGCAGTTCATCGACAACGGGCTGCGCTTCACGGTCATCTTCCCCAACCACGCCTTGTACCCGCACGGAGACCTCCAGTGGCTGGGCACCATCGAGACGACGGGACTCAGCAGAACGCAGCGGGAGGCCCTGCTGCACATGCGCTCAACCGGCCCCATGACGAACGGCGCCTACCGACGCCTCGCCGGGGTGGACTCGACAACCGCCCGAACCGATCTCAAGGACCTCGTCGCCCGCGGACTGGCGGTCCAGACAGGCCAACGACGTGGCACGCACTACGTCCTGGCGCCCGGCCTGGCCTCCGGCATCACTCGCGAACCGGTATGAGATCACTCGACCGGTTGTGAGATAACCCCGGTGTTCTCGTTGACCGCCTCTGCGCCGTCGGAACCCTCGCGGGAGTCCCCGATGGCCTCACGCAGCTCGTCAGAGACGGCGTCCACGGCCTCGTCCATCCCATCACCATCCGGGTCGAGGGCGGCAACCGTGCGCGAGTCCACCGCCCCGGGGCGGTCCACCGGCTCGTCCCCCGCGGACAGGAAGATCCCCACCCAGGCCGAGCGCGGGTCGGAGTCGATAAGGACCGCCTTGGCGAACAGCGTGAGCGGCACGGCCAGGATCGTGCCCAGCGCGCCGATGACGCTGGACCAGAACACGAGCGACAGGAAGGTCGTCGTCGTGTTGAGCCCCACCGCGTCACCGGTGAACTTGGGCTGGATGAGGGTCTGGATGACGAAGTTGAGCACCGAGTAGGCGATGACCACCCACAGGGCGGTCCACGCCCCGGAGTCCACCAGCGCCAGCAGGGCCGGCGGGACGACGCCGATGACGAAACCGATGTTGGGGATGTAGTTCGTGATGAAGGCGAGCACGCCCCAGGTCACCGCCATCGGCACCCCGAGGATGCCCAGGGCCATGACGTCCAGGACCGCAACGATGAGACCGAAAATCGTCGAGACCAGCCAGTAGGAGCGCACCGACTGGGCGAAGCCGACCAGGCCCGTGGCGATCCCCGGTTTGAGCTCGGCCAGGGCCGTCGCCCGCACCTCGACGCGGGCCATGTCGAACATGAGGAAGACCACCGTCATCGCCATGATCATGAGGATCGACCCGAAGGAGGTCAGCTGGCCCATGAGCTGTTGGGCGAGGTCCACCACGCGGCTTGTGGAGACCATCGAGGAGACCTGGTCCAGGAGCGTGTCCTGCTCGATGCCGAGCGAGACCAGCAGCGCCTGGGCCTGCTCCCAGATCTGCTGGAACTTCTCGGTATAGCGCGGCAGCGTCTCGATGAGCTGGGCGATGGCGACACCCAGGGCGACGAACAGCCCGATGACGAAGGTGTAGATGATGAGGATCGCCGCCAGGGCGGACACGGGGCGCGGGACGCGGTGGCGTGAGGCCCAGGACACGAACGGGCGCACCGTGAGCACGAGGGTCAGCGCGAAGAAGGCCGGCCCGATGAGGTTGCGCATGAAGTAGATACCGATGCAGCCGACCACGAGGGCGGCAACGGTGACGATGGTGGCCTCTCCCTGAGTTCGTCGGCCTGCGATAGCGTCCTGGTGGTCACTCATGGCACACGATCCTTCCATGCCACCGGCCAGTGCGCCCTGCGCCCCTGGTGTGAGCCGACGCTCAGCGCAGCATCTCCATGGCCCGGGCGCCGTCGATCGCCCGCAGGTGCGGCAGGGGGTCCAGGCCGGTGCCCACCACGAAGTCCGTCAGCTGCTCACGCACCACCGCCTGCATCTCCTCCGGCCGCCAGGGCTTGGCCACGTAGTGGTCGAGGCCCGCCTCGTTGACGGCGCGGA
Organism: Actinomyces respiraculi; assembly: GCF_014595995.2. Classification (NCBI taxonomy): domain Bacteria; kingdom Bacillati; phylum Actinomycetota; class Actinomycetes; order Actinomycetales; family Actinomycetaceae; genus Actinomyces; species Actinomyces respiraculi. The sequence goes on along the minus strand of NZ_CP063989.1, from coordinate 39,351 downwards.
TCGTATCCGCCTGGTCCGCCTGACCGGTGACGAGGACCTTGCGCGCGTCGGCCGTGCGCTCGTCGCCCTCCATGGCGATGAGCATGTCGACGCCGGTGGTGCCGGGCATGCGGTGGTCGGCCAGGACGAGGGCGACGACGTCGCCGTCGGCCTCCACCTCCTGAACGACCTCCCAGGCGTCCTCGACGTCCTCAGCCGGCTCGACACGGACAACGTCCGCGAAGGGCAGCAGGTCGCCGACGACCGCGTCGCGGACCTCGGGCTCGTCGTCGACGACGAGAATAGTGAGCTTCATGGCTGCTCCTTGGGTCAGGGCGCTGGGCGCCGGTTGGTCGGCAGGACAACCCGGACGCGGGTGCGACCGGGACGGGAATCGACGTCGATCGTGCCGTCATGCGCGTCGACGACCGACTTGGCCAGGCCCATCCCCAGACCGAGGCCGAAGCGGACCTTGCCGTGGTTGGTGGTGAAACGCGGCTCAAAGATGCGCGGCAGGGTCTCCGGGGCGATGCCGGGACCATTGTCGACGACGTCGACCCGCACCCCCGCCGCCTCGGACGCCACCCGGACGGACACCTCCGGGTGGAACTCCCGCCCCTGCGCCTCAGCCTCCTTGACCGCGCCGGTCAGGGCGTCCGCGGCGTTGGACAGGATGTTGGTCCACACCTGGGCGAGCTCGCCCGCCCGCCCCGGGACCGTGGGCACGTCGTCGTAGTCGCGCTCGATCTCGACGCCGCGCAGCCGGTGGGCGGTGAGCCTGAGGGAGTCCTCCAGGACCTCGCGCACGTCCACCTCCTGCTCCATCTCCCCTTCGGGGCGCACATAGGTGGACAGGGAGGACACCAGTCTGCGCACGCGCTCGGTGGCGGTGCGCACGTTGCGCTCCTCGCGGCCGATGGAGGCGGCCGCGAGCGCCACCTCCAGGCGTGCCGGATCAGCGACGAGGGCGCGCACCTCCTCGTGGGGGGTGTCCGCGTCCATGCCGAGGCTGACCAGGCGCCGGGCGAGCTCGCGGTCCCCGACGACCTTCTCCAGGGCCCGGCGGGCGGCGCGCTCATCACGGGTGGAGACCGCGGAGCGGCTGAGTGCCGCCATGACGGACTCGCGGATGAGGGGGCCCTGCGGGTGCGTGGACATGATGGTCATGAGGTCGGCGCGCAGGTGGTCGTTGGCGCGCTCGAGGGCGGAGACGGGGTTGTTGAGCTCATGGGCCACACCGGCCGCCAGCTCGCCGAGGGTCGCGAAACGCTCCTGCGCCAGCAGCTCCAGGCGGGCCTGCTCAAGGGCGTCCAGGGCCTCCTGGGTGGCCACGCGCTGAGCCTCGACGGCGGCGGCCAGCTCGATCTTCTCCACCTGCAGGATCTCGGAGCGTGCCAGGCGCTTGGTGAGGGAGGAGATGAGCAGGGCGGCAAGGATCTGCTCGGTGACCGGGTTCTCCTTCAGGGCGCGGTCAAGCTGCTCGATGGACAGCAGGATGAGCTCGACGTCGGTGGTGGTGGTGGCGGTGACGAAGGCCTTGCCGCGCTCGGCCAGGGACACAAGGCCGACGATGCGCCCGGTGGTGGCGTGGTGGAGGATGACCTCGCCGACGGGGGTGTCACGGGTCAGGGCAACGGAGCCGGACAGGACGACGCCGACGGCGTCGACGGGCTGACCCTGGTGGGTCAGGCGCACCCCGGCGGGCAGCTGGAGGCGCGGGCGGGGGCCCAGGACCTTCTCGCAGGCGTCGATGAACTCCTCGGTGAGCCGGTCGGTGGAGTGGGACAGGGACTCGATGAGCGGGGCGTGGGTGAGCGTGGCGGAGCGTCCGGCGCCAAGCAGACGGCGTCGGACGTCGCCGGGACGGTTGTCGCGCATCCACCGGCGCAGCTGGGCGGCGGCACGGGACTCGATGGCGCCGGGGCGCCAGGGCACGGCGATGACCTCGCGCACAAGGTCCGTGTCGAAGGCGTGGCCGATGCCGGTCAGGGCGGTGCGCTCGGTGAGCAGGGCAAGGCGGGCGGTGGCCAGGGCGTGGTGGCCGGCCAGGACGGTGGCGACGTCGTCGAGCCGGCCAACCTCGTCGGTGGCGAAGATGACGGCGACGTCGCCGATCCGCTCGGCCTCGGGCCCGTCAACGAGGGCGACGAGCTCATCGAGGAAGTGCAGGCGCTCGACATTGGCGACCTCCCCGACCGAGCGCCCGGCCTCGTGGGCCACCTGCCCGCCGACCATGCCCGGCGAGATGACGGCGACGGTGAGCGGGGCCTGGGTGTGCTCGCCGTGCGCGTCGGGCCCGCTCATAGCAGCCCCAGGGCGCCCCAGATCGAGGGCATGAACAGCACAAGCAGGACGGTGCCGATGACGCCGACGACGATGCCGACCTTGGTCATGTCCGCGGTGGTGACCTCACCGGTGGCGTAGGCGATGGCATTGGGAGGCGTTGAGATCGGCAGGCTCATGCCCAGCGAGCAGGCCAGGGCCAGGACGACGGCGATGGTGACGGGCTCGAGGCCGTCAATGCCGGTGGCCAGGCCCATGGCCAGTGGGATGAGGAGGTTGGAGGCGGCGGAGTGGCTGATGACGTTGGACATGCCCAGGCCCAGGGCCCCCATGACGATGACGACGACGAGGGCGGGCATAGCGCCCCAGTTGAAGAGACTGAGGATCCAGGCGTCCAGGCCGGTGGCGCCCACGCCGTCGCCGAGCGCGATACCACCGGCGACGAGCCACAGGACCGGCCAGGACAGTCGGCCGAGGTCCTCGCCACCCATGACCTTGGTGACGAGCAGGGCGACGACGGCGAGGAAGCCGACGACGTTGGCGTTGATCCCGTGCAGGGACTCGGTCATCCACGCCAGGATGACGCAGTCGGCGATGACATAGAAGGTCACGGCCTTGCGGTCGGTGGCCCAGGAGGCCTTCATGTCGAGCTCGATGCCCAGGCCATTGGGGATGAACAGGGCGATGAGCAGCAGCCAGGCGCCGATGAGGATGACGAGCATGAGCGGCACGGCCATGACCATCCAGGAGGCGAAGGAGATGTGGTAGCCGCGCTCGGCCAGGGCCCCTAGGGCGATGGCGTTGGGGGGCGTGCCCACGGGAGTGCCGATGCCTCCGACGTTGGCGGCCACGGGGATTGACAGGGCCAGGCCGGTGCGGGGCTTGCCGGAGGGCAGGGCACCGAGGATGGGGATGATGACGGCGAACATGGTGGCCGTGGTCGCCGTGTTGGACATGAACATGCTCAGCAGGGCGGTGATGACCATGAGGCCGAGAACCGTGGTGCGCGCCGAGCCGGTGAAGGGCTTGATGAGGACGGCCGCGAGGTTCTTGTCCAGGTGGTACTTGGCGGCGCCGTCGGCGATGAGGAAGCCGCCGAGGAAGAGGATGATGACGGGGTTGGCGAGCGCCCCGAGGAACGTGGAGTAGGCGGTGGCGTCCTCGGGCACCGGCAGGAGTGCCTGGTTGGACACGAGCAGGACCTCGAGCCCGATGACGAGGACGGCGGTGGCGACGAGCGGGATGGCCTCGGTGACCCACAGGACGATCGCGAGGAGGAAGATCGCGAGCATGCGCTCGCCCATGTCGTCGAGGTCCGGCACGTCGAGGACGAGCGGCAGGAGGAAGGCGATGCCCCCGAGGATGAGGCCGATCACCTGCTTCGTGCTCAGGGGCTCTCTGCGCGCGGGACGGGAGGCGGCGGCGCGGCGATCGCGCACGGCGGCTGGCCTGGAACGGCGCACGGACGGCGTCGGCATGGTCTTCCTTCCTGGGCCCCGTCGTCGGGGTACGGGATTCCCGGCCTCACTGCCGGGGCAGGATGATCTTATGCGGTTGATCACAGGTGCGTCATGGTTCCGGCGCCCGTTCTCGCCGGACCCCGGCCCCGGTGGGACCCCGGCGTGACAGGCGTGACAGCGGACGGTCAGGCGCCCAGGTAGCGGCGCAGCCAGGGGTCGACCACCCGGTGGAAGGCCTGCGGATCGCAGCGGCGCACGTCATGACCGGCACCGGGCACAAGGGCGGTCTCGATCCACGGGTTACCCAGGCGGCCAAGGAGCGCCAGGCCTTCGGTGCCCACGCGGGCCGAGCCCGGGCGGTCGCCGGTCACCAGCAGGGTCGGCACCGCGAGCGTCGCCATGGCCTGCTCCCACTCGGCCTCTGGGGCGACGACGCCGGTGACCAGCAGTGCGGGGTCCGTGTGCTGCTGCGCCCAGACTCCTGCCACGGCCTCGGTCTCGGGCACCTCGTCGTCGGACAGGATCCGGGCGAGGGCGGCGGGCAGGTCCGCCAGGTCCCGGCCGCGCATCCGGGCCCGGGCGGCGCCGCGGGCGCGCAGCTCCTCGGGGCCGCGGGTGCCGTAGCGGGCGGGGTCGATGAGGACGACGCCGCCAAGCAGGTCGGGACGTCGGGTGGCGGCGACCATGGCGGTGGCGGCCCCCATGGAGTGTCCGACGACGACGGGGCGGGCCGCGGCGACCGGCAGGTCGGCACTGCGCCGGGCGTGGCTCTCCTGGGCGAGGTCGGTGAGGGCCTGCAGGAGGTCGTCGGTGAGGATGGCGCCGGCGTCGGACAGCTCCTCCTGGCTCCAGCGGGGCGACAGGCCGTGCCCGCGGGCGTCGAGGGCGATGACCCGGTAGCCGGCTGCGGCCCAGTGCTCGAGGGCCTCCGAGCTGCTGGCGGCGCTGGAGGTGATGCCGTGGAGGTAGACGAGGGTCGGCGCGTCGGGGGCGCCGAGGACGTAGCGGGCCAGCCGACGGCGGGTCGGGGCGGGCGGTTCGGCCTGGGCGTGGGTGTCGGGCACGCCCCCATCCTGCCCTGTCACCCGCCTACCCTGGGGCCATGAGCGAGCAGAACGAGTCGCACACCCTGACCGATGGCCCCCGGATGAACGTCGAGTCCTTCAACCTCGACCACACGAAGGTTCGTGCGCCCTTCGTGCGGGTGGCGGACCGCAAGCGCCTGCCCGGTGGGGATGAGCTCGTCAAGTACGACGTGCGCTTCTGCCAGCCCAATGTCGAGCACCTGGGGATGCGGGCCGTGCACTCCATCGAGCACCTGACGGCCGAGCTCATGCGCAACCACACGGACCGGCTCATCGACTTCTCGCCGATGGGCTGCCAGACGGGCTTTTACGCCCTGACCCTCGGCGTCGAGCCGCAGGAGTTCGCGGCGCTGCTCGAGGTGACCTTCCGTGACGTGCTGGAGGCCGGGCAGGTGCCGGCGGCGAACGAGGTCCAGTGCGGCTGGGGGGCGAACCACTCCCTGGCCGAGGCGCAGGAGGCGGTGCGCGCCTTCCTGGCCGAGCGCGAGACGTGGGACGTCGTCATCCCCGACTAACCCCCCTCGAACTCCTCGGTCTGCTCTCGAACGTAAACGGTGAATCGCCGTACGTTCGAGAGCAGATCAAGGAGTTGGGCGAGAAGTTGGGCGAGGGCACTTTAGGCTCGAAGCATGAGCCTGAGCCCCCGACCGGTCGCCGCCCTCGTCGTCGTCGCCATGCAGGAGGAGGCCGAGCCCTTCCTCCACGCCCTGCCCGCGCGGGCGGAGGCGCCCGCCGTCGAGCTGCCCGGGCGCGCGCAGGCCTGGTCCCTCAACCTCGACGGGCGCGAGCTCGTCCTCCTGCGCTGCGGCATCGGCCTGGTCGCCGCCGCGAGCGCCCTGGCCTCCACCCTGACCCAGGTCACCCCCGAGGCCATCGTCTCGGCCGGCACCACGGGGGGGCTCGCCCGCACCGTTGAGGTCGGTGACGTGTGCGCCTGCACCCAGGCGGCCTACAACGACGTCGACGCCACCGCCTTCGGCTACGCCCTGGGCCAGACGCCGGGTCAGCCGGCCGTCTTCACCGCCGACGACGCCCTGGTCGCACGCGTGCGCGAGGTGGGCGAGGCCGCACTGCTCCAGGCGACCGCGACCTCGGGCGCCTCGCGGGTGCACGTGGGCCAGATGCTCGCGGGGGGCTCTTTCGTCACCGCCACGAATGTGGGCGCCACGCGCGAGCTCTTCCCGCAGGCGGTGAGCACGGACATGGAGACCACCGCCGTCGCGCAGGTCGCGCACGCCCACGCCATCGCGTTCCTCTCGGTGCGCGGGGTCAGCGACCTGTGCGGGCCCGAGGCCGGGCAGGACTTCCACATCGGTGCCGATGAGGCGGCGGCTCGCTCGGCCGCCGTCGTCCTGGCCGTGCTGCGCTGACGGCTGGGCGCTGACTGACAGCCGGACACTGCGGGGCCCGGCTCAGCCGCGGCGCAGGTGCTGCTCGATGCGCTCGACCTTCGCGCTCAGCTGGCCCTGCCAGCCGGGGCGGATGTCGGCCTTGAGCACGAGCGCGACGCGCGGGCTCACCGCGGCCACGGCCTGGCAGGCGCGCTTGACGACATCCATGCACTCGTCCCACTCGCCCTCGAGGGTGGTGAACATGGCGGTGGTCTCGTGGGGCAGGCCGGAGTCGCGCACGACGCGCACGGCGGCGGCCACGGCCTCGGAGACGGAGCCGTCGGGGGCGTCGGTGGTGGTGGGGGACACGGAGAAGGCAACGAGCATGCCCTCAGGCTAGGTGTACTTCCCCGTGGGGTTGTGGACGTGGCTGGCGTGGTCTGGTCGTCCAGGACCTCGCAGTAGACCAGGCGCGAGTGCGCGTCGGTGGTGTGGTGCAGGCAACCGGTAGCCGCCAGTGGCCCGTGCCCTTGCGGCCAGGGTCCCGGTCCTTGGCCCGCTGCGCGCTCAGCGCGGACCGCCATTGATCAATTCGGACCACCTTCGGTCGTTCGGACCACCTTCGGTCGTTCGGACCACCCCAGACGCGTCCGTAGGTGGTCCAAACGACGGCAGGTGGTCCAAATGGCAGTAGGTGGTCCAAATGGCAGCACCCCACCCACCGGCTGACCGTCGCCGGCCAGACCTGCAAGCACTCGGCCGCCCGACGCCGCCCCGCGGCCCCGGCGAGCGGTCAGGAGTTGCAGTTCGGGTGGGCGGTCAGACGGGCGCGGTCCCGGCGGGCGCTCAGGAGGCGCAGTTCCGGCGGGCGGTTCGGACGGGCCGCCAGGCGGGCGTTCAGGCCACGAGCACCAGGACGCCCACCAGCGGCACCAGCGCGCCCACCACCCCCGCGAGCGCACCGAGCAGCAGGGCGCGACCGCCTGAGCGCGCCAGACGGCGCAGGTTGACCCCGGCGCCCATGGCGCACATCGCCATCGTCAGCAGGAAGCTCGCCACGACGTCCACCCCGCTGAAGACGCCTGCGGGGATACTGCCCTCCAGCAGGGAGCGCAGCACGACGGCGGCGAGGAAGCCCAGGACGAAGAGCGGCACGACGGGCGTGCTCGCACGGTGGGTGACGCTCTCTCCGCGCAGGACCTGGCCGACCTCCTCGGCCGCCGTGCGCTGGGCCACCAGCCGTGCGGCCCGGCGGGTCTCCAGGACGCCCACAATCGCGACGAGCGGGGCGAGCAGAACCACCCGCCCCAGCTTGGCGACGACGGCGACGTCGAGCGCGGCCGTGGAGACCAGTCCGGCCGCCGCCACCACCTGGCCGACCTCGTGGACGCCGGCGCCCACCCACACGCCGGCGGGCACGGCGCCCAGGCCGAGCGCACTGACCAGCAGGGGCAGGACGAGGATGGCGACGGTGCCGAAGAGGGTGACGGAGGCGATGGCGGTGGCGGCTGCCTCCTCCACGCTCTCGGCTTCCTCGTCGTCGGCCCGCAGGACGGCGCTCATGCCGGCTACGGCGGCGGCCCCACAGATGGCCGTGCCGGTGGCGGTGAGGATGGTCGTGGCGCGCGGGACGCCGAGCAGCCGCCCGGCCCACAGGGTCGCGAGGTAGACGCAGGTGACAGTGGCGACGATGACGCCGATGGCCCCCCATCCGAGCGAGAGCACGGCCGGCACGGACAGGCGCAGGCCGAGCAGGACGACGCCGGCGCGCAGCACCGTGCGGGCGGTGATCTTGAGGCCGGATTCGGCGAGGGCGGGGACGAGGCCCAGGTTGCGCAGGAGCAGCCCGACGAGGATGGCGATGAGCATGGCCGAGACGAGGGGGACGGCCGTGTTGACAGCGGTGGCCACGGCGGCGACCGCCGCGCACAGCATGATGCCGGGCCATCCGGCGGCGAGGGCGGGCCGGGACGATGAGGAGGGGGTGCTCACCATCCAATCCAATCATGCACCTGCCGCTACAACGCGACGAGCACCTGGACCATGACGATCTTGACGACGATGGCCAGGGCGAAGAGCGTGGCGTAACCGGCCTCGACGCGCTCATCGTCGCGCTTGGACAGGGCGAAGACGAGGATCGCGGGCTGGCCGACGAGTCCGGCGAAGCCGCCGGCGGCGCGGACCGCGCTCACGCCGGCCAGTCGCGCCCCGGTGAGCAGCACCGCGGCGTTGACCAGAACGATGAGTGCGGCCAGGCCCCCAACGGCGAGGCCGGTGAGCGAGAAGGCGGCGGCCGCGAAGTCCGGGCCGGAGGCGAGCCCGATGGCCGCGAGGAAGAACAGCAGGCCGAGCTGGCGGATGGTGGCGTTGGCGGCGTGCGGCAGGCCCCACAGGAAGGGGCCGGAGCGCCCCAGCCGCCCGAGCACCATGCCGACGACGAGCGGCCCGGCGGCGACGCCCAGCCTGAGGGTCAGGCCGCCGGGCAGGGGGAGGGCGACCAGGCCGACCAGCACGCCCAGGGCCATGCCGAGGCCGACGCTGAAGGCATCGATCTGGGCGATGGAGCGCTCGGAGTCGCCGAAGTAGTCGGCGGCCCTCTCCAGCTCGTCGGAGGGCACGACGGCCAGGACGCGGTCGCCGAGCTCGAGGACGAGGTCGTCGTGGGCGAGCAGGTCGAGGTCGCCGCGCTTGACGCGGGTGATGACGCCCTGGAAGCGGCCGGGCATGTCGAGCTCGCCGATGGTGCGCCCGGCCACGCGGGTGGAGGAGACGGTCAGGCGCCGGTGGTCGACGACGCTGTGGTCCTTGGCCAGGCAGCGGTTGAGTCCGGAGCCGAGCTCGTGGACGGCCTCCTCGACCGCCGTCGGGGAGCCGACGACGACGACCTTGTCCCCCGGCAACAGCTCCTCGCCGGGGGCGGCGACGCGGGTGTCGCCGTCGCGCTCGAGGTAGGAGATGCGGATGCGGGCGCGCTGGAAGGCCTCCATCTCGTCGAGCCGGACGCGGCGCAGGAGGTGGACGCTGGTGGCGGTGATGCCGTCGGCGCTGGCGGGTCGGGGGTCGCGTGCGGCGGGCCAATCGCGCTGGATGATGAGGGCGACGACGAGGATGGCGACGGCGACGCCCACGGGGTAGGCCAGGGCGTAGCCGACGGCGGGTTCCTGGGTTCCGGCGGCCTCGATGGCGGCGTCGAGCACGGGGGAGGTGAGAGCGCCGGCGTAGGCGCCCGCGTCCATGGCGGGGCTGACGCCGACCAGCTGGGAGTAGAGGGCCCCGGCGCCACCGGCCAGGACGAGGGCGCCGACGGCCAGGCTCATGAGGGGCAGCTGGCGCGTCAGGTCGCGGAAGAAGGTGTTGCCGGCGGCCAGGCCCACGGTGTAGCAGAACAGGGCCAGTCCCAGGCTGCGCAGCAGGCCCAGGTCCTGGCCCAGGCGGGGGTCGAGGGCGCCGACGGCGAGGCCGACGAACAGGGCGCCGGCGGCACCGAAGCGGATGGGTCCGAAGGGAATGTGTCCGACGGCGGTGCCGAGCCCGATGACGAGGAAGACGGTGAGCAGGGGCACGGCGGCCAGCAGGTCGGTGATGGGGGTCAGGAGGTCGGGCACGCGCCCAGGCTAGCCAGGTCCTGTGACGCCTTCAGTGCCCCGGCGCACTGCCCGGCCGTGGTGCTCGCCGCCCACCCCGGCCTCCCGCACCTGCACTGCTGCGTCGGGGATGTGCCGGGGGTGTGCTGGGGTGCGCCGGGTTGGGTGGGGGCGCCGTCGGCCATTACCCTCTGGCGGGTGAGCGACGCGAGCAGCACCCCCACCACCCGCATGCCCTTCGACGACGGCGCCACCTCGGACGCCGCCCCTGAGCGGGAGGAGCTCACCTGGGAGCTGTTCGGCCGGGCCGAGCGTGAGCTGAGCGAGCAGATCGTCGCCTCCGGCTGGATGCCGGACCTCATCATCGCCATCGCCCGCGGTGGCCTCATCCCAGCCGGCGCGATCGGCTACGCCATCGGGATCAAGGCGATGGGGGCGATGAATGTCGAGTTCTACACGGGTGTCGGCCAGACCCTGCCGGAGCCGGTCATTCTGCCTCCGCTCATGGACGCCTCCGAGCTGCCGGGCAAGAAGGTCCTCGTGGTCGACGACGTCGCCGACTCGGGCAAGACCCTCAAGATGGTGATGGAGATGCTGCGTCACGAGGGCCTGGACCTGGGTGATGAGACGATTGCGGTGGACGCGCGCAGCGCGGTCATCTACCGCAAGCCGCGTTCGGTGTTGACGCCGGACTACTGCTGGCGTGAGACGGACAAGTGGATCAATTTCCCGTGGTCGGCGCTGCCGGTCATGACGCCGCATGCTCAGGACCAGGCGGATGTCGCCGTCGGCTCCTAAGCGACGCTAATCTCACCTATTGTTCTGACATCCCTTACGGCATTGTCTCTTTGGGGCTAGTGTGTCTTATACCCCAACGATGTGGCTTCCTACCCTAAGAAGGCTCGTTCATGGACACAAAGGAACAGTCGGCTCCTTCCTCGTACACCCCTGAGGAAGAGCGGCTCATCATCCGCAACAAGCACGGCGTCGCCGTCGGAATCAAGCCCCACCACACGTGGACCCCGAAGTCGATCGCCCTATGGGTGGGCATCACGGCTGTCGGCGTTCTCGGTTGGTACATGCTGGCCATTGCCCGCGGCGAGAGCGTCAACACCATCTGGTTCGTCGTCACCGCCGTGTGTACCTACGCCATCGGCTACCGCTTCTACGCGCTCTACATTCAGCGCACGATCATGCGGCCCGACGACTCCAACGCCACACCGGCCGAGCGCATCAATAACGGCCGCGACTTCGACCCCACGCACCGCGTCGTCCTCTACGGCCACCACTTCGCCGCCATCGCCGGTGCCGGACCCCTCGTTGGCCCCGTGCTCGCAGCTCAGATGGGCTACCTGCCGGGCACGCTGTGGATCATCCTCGGCGTCGTCGTCGCCGGAGCGGTCCAGGACATGCTCGTCCTGTTCTTCTCCATGCGCCGCGGCGGGCGCTCCCTGGGCCAGATGGCGACCGACGAGATCGGCAAGATCGGCGGCACCGTCGCCACCATCGTCGTCTTCGTCATGCTCATGATCGTGCTCGCCGTCCTCGCGATGGTCTGCGTCAACGCGCTCGCCGAGTCCCCCTGGGGTGTCTTCAGCGTCGGCATGACGATCCCGATCGCCGTCGGCATGGGACTGTGGCTGCGCTTCGTCCAGCCCGGCAAGATCACCCAGGTCTCCATCGCCGGATTCATCATCCTCATCGGCGTCATCATCGCCGGCCGCTGGGTCGCCGAGTCCCCCTTCGGTGAGTACCTGCACCTGTCTCCCACCGTCCTCGTGTGGTGCATGATCGTCTACGGCTTCTTCGCCGCGGTCCTGCCCGTGTGGGTCCTGCTCACCCCGCGCGACTACCTGTCGACCTTCATGAAGGTTGGCACCATCGTCATCCTGGCGGCCGGCATCATCATCGTGCGCCCCGTCGTGGAGATGGCCGCGGTCTCCGAGTTCGCCCTCAACACCAAGGGCCCGGTCTTCGCCGGCACGCTCTTCCCCTTCCTGTTCATCACCATTGCCTGCGGTGCCCTGTCGGGTATGCACGCGACCGTCTCCTCGGGCACGAGCCCGAAGATGATCCAGAAGGAGACCCAGGTGCGCATGATCGGCTACGCCGGCATGCTCATGGAGTCCTTCGTCGCCATCATGGCGCTGGCCGCAGCCGTCTCGCTGTCCCCCGGCATCTACTTCTCCATGAACACCTCGGCCGCCACCATGGACGCGCTGGCCGGGTCCGACGTGGTGGCCGCCGCCGCTGACCGTGAGGACGTCGCGGCTCAGGCCGTGGCGAACCTGGGCGTGACCGACGCGCACGGCGAGTCGCTCGTGCCCGTGTGGGAGTCCTGGGACGAGCAGGGCAACCCGACGACGTACACCGGTGCCGACGCCCTGCGCCAGGTCGCCTCCGACGTCGGCGAGCCGAGCATCGTCTCCCGCACCGGCGGCGCCCCGACCCTGTCGGTCGGCATGTCGCACATCCTGCACCAGATCGGTGGAGGCAGGGCCATGATGGGCTTCTGGTACCACTTCGCCATCATGTTCGAGGCGCTGTTCATCCTCTCGGCCGTGGACGCGGTGACCCGTGTGGCCCGCTTCCAGCTCGGCGACGCCCTGGGCAACATCTGGCCCAAGTTCCGCGACCCCTCCTGGCACGTGGGCGCGTGGGCGACAACCGCCGCCGTCGTGTCCGCCTGGGGCTCGATGCTGCTCATGGGCGTCACCGACCCGCGCGGTGGAATCCAGACCCTCTACCCGCTGTTCGGTATCGCCAACCAGCTCATCGCGGCCATCGCCCTGCTGGTGTGCCTGGTAGTGGTCGTGCGCAAGGGTTACCTCAAGCACGCGTGGATCCCGGCGATTCCGCTGGTCTTCGACACGGTGGTCACCTTCACCGCCTCGTGGCAGAAGATCTTCTCGACGGACTCGCGGGTGGGATACTTCCAGCAGTGGCGCGATGCCAGGGCGCTGGTGGGGACCCTCACCGACCCCGAGGCAATCTCCATCCAGAACGCGATCATCCGCAACACGATGATCCAGGGCACGCTCAGCGTCATCTTCCTTGTGCTCGTCGCCTTCGTCATGGTCTGCGCAGCCGTCACCATGATCAAGGCGGTGCGAGCCAAGGACACGACGACATCTGAGGATCCCTACCAGGAGTCGAACTTCTACGCCCCCGAGCACCTCTTCGCCACCCCGCTGGAGAAGAAGCTGGTCGCGGACTACGAGGTCCTGGGCGACCCCGCCCTCATTCCTGGGCGCGCGCACGCGCACCACTGAACGGAGAACACCATGACGCAGCAAGTGGCCCGCATCCGCAGCGGCTTCACGAAGGCCCGCACCTTGTGGCGGGACTTCACGGGCGAGTCGGCCTACGACCGCTACGTCGAGCGGCATCGCCGCGAGCACCCCGAGTGCGAGCCGATGACGCAGCGCCAGTGGTGGCGGGCCAAGGCGGACTTCGACGAGGACAACGTCCAGGCCCGCTGCTGCTGAGCGCTTGCTGAACGCAGCTGTCACGGAGCGTTCCGACGACGAAGGCCCGGGCTGGGAAACCAGCCCGGGCCCGACTCGTGCGCGGGGGGGGACTCGAACCCCCATGATCGTAAGATCACACGGACCTGAACCGTGCGCGTCTACCAATTCCGCCACTCGCGCGAGAAGCGAGAACGACGATAGCGGCCGCAGCGCCCCCGCGTCCAATCCTGTCCCGCAGCCGCCACGGTGAGACCCGTCACCTGGACGCCTGCCCCGGCCCTGCCCTTCTCCCGCAGCATGACGCCACCCAGCCTCCCCACCGTCCGTGCCTCAACCGTTACGATGGGCGCGGCCGGTCCGTGCCTTACGTGTCGGCACAACAGGGAGGAGAGGAACATGGGGTTCCTTGACAGGTTCGAGAAGGGCGTCGAGAACGTCGCCGGGCGCGCAATGTCCCGCTTCTCCAACGACGTCGAACCCATCGAGATCGCCTCCAAGCTCCGCGAGACGATGGACAAACGTGCTGCCGCCTTCGCACGCGACCGCTCGGTCGTGCCCAACGTCTTCCTCGTGCACCTGGCCCCCTCCGACATCGAGCGCATCAACGCCTGGGGCGGCGACGAGATGGTGCGTCAGATGGTGGAGGTCCTCACCTCCCACGCCGCCGAGCAGGGCTACTCCTTCGTCGGGCCTGTGGAGGTCTCCTTCCTCCCCGACCAGACCCTGACCGCCCCCGCCATCGAGATCGACTCCTCCACGCGCCGCGGCGCGGCTGCCCCGGCCGCTGCGGCCGCCCCCACCCCCTCCACCCCGATCCTCGACGTCGACGGCCAGCACTACCTGCTCACCGGCCCGGTCACCATCATCGGACGCGGCTCGGAGGCGGACATCATCGTCGACGACTCCGGCGTCTCGCGCCGCCACCTCGAGATCCGCCTCACCCAGGGCCACGCCATCGCCACGGACCTCGGCTCCACCAACGGCACCTTCGTCGAGGGCCACCGCATCGACGCCGCCACCCTCCTGGACGGCAACACCCTCACGGTGGGGCGCACCCGCATCATGTTCTGGGACGGCACCCACGGAGCCGAGGCGCACGGGTGAGCGCGCTCGCCTTCACCGCCGCCAGGCTCGGCTTCCTCGCCCTGCTGTGGGTCTTCGTGCTGCTCATCGTGCGTGCCCTGCGCCAGGACGTGGCCAGCGCGGTTCCGGCAAGCCGACGGCGTGAAAGCGGCACCACCCAGGCGGCCCCCACGGGTCGCCGCCGTGGCGCGACGCGCCTGGTCATCACCGAGGGCCCCCTGGCAGGCTCCACCGTCCCACTCACCCCAACGTCCATCACTATCGGCCGCTCACCCTCGTGCACGCTCGTCCTGGAGGACTCCTACGCCTCGTCACGCCATGCCCGGGTCTTCCCCAAGGACGGGGCCTGGTGGCTGGAGGACCTCGGTTCAACCAACGGCACCATGGTCGGCGGCCGCCCGGTGAGGGGCACCGTCGAGCTCCCCGTGGGTGAGCCCGTGCGGATCGGCCAGACCACCCTGGAGCTGCGCCCATGACCACCTCCCTGCGATACGCCGCCCGCTCCTCCGTCGGGCTCGTGCGCGCCTCCAACCAGGACTCCGGCTACGCCGGGCCGCACCTGATGGTCCTGTGCGACGGCATGGGCGGCCCCGCCGGCGGGGACATCGCCTCCGCCGTCGCCATTGACCACCTCAGCCCCCTCGACGCCGACTCCCACCAGGCCGGCGAGCTGCTGGACCTGCTGCGTACCGCCGTGCAGGACGCCCATCAGGACCTCATGTCCCGCTCGGCCTCCGACCCCGCCCTGGCGGGCCTGGGCACCACCTGCATCGCGGTGATGCGCAGCGGCAACAAGCTCGCCATGGTCCACGTGGGCGACTCGCGCGCCTATCTCCTGCGCGAGGGCGAGCTCACCCAGGTCACCACCGACCACACCTTCGTCGAGTACCTCGTCGAGACCGGGCGACTGACCCGCGAGCAGGCCCGCGAGCACCCGCAGCGCTCGGTGCTCCTGCGCGTCCTGGGTGACGCGGAGGGCGATGTCCAGCTCGACGAGTCGATCCGTGAGGCCGTCCCCGGCGACCGCTGGCTGCTGTGCTCGGACGGCCTGAGCGGCCCGGTCTCCGCCGACACCATCAAGGACGTCCTCACGCGCGTCGCCGACCCGGGGGCCGCAGCGGACGAGCTCATCAACCTGGCCGAGCGCGCCGGGGGCCCGGACAACATCACCGCGGTCATCTTCGACGTCGTGGACACGGACGCACCCGCCCAGACGGGTGCCCAGGTGGTCGGCTCCGCCGCTCGGCACCGCGAGCGCGCCGCCGAGCCGGAGGACGGGCCCCGCACCCCCGCCGCCAAGGCCGCCGCCCTCGTCGCCGGCCTGGAGGACACGGAGGGTGACTCCCGCAGCCGCGAGGATGAGGCCCTGGCCTCCCTGGCCGACTCTCATGCCCGCCTGCGCCGCACCCGGCGCCGTCGGGCTGTGCTCAGCACGCTCGTCCTCATCGTCGCCCTGGCCGGCGCTCTTGTCCTGGGCTACCGGTGGACGCAGACGCAGTTCTACGTCTCCACCTCCGGCGGGAAGGTCGCCATCTTCCAGGGGATCCCACAGACCCTGGGGCCGCTGAGCCTGTCGCACCTGGTGGAGACCTACTCCGAGCCCTCCCTGGCCGAGCTCGACGAGCGCATGCGCCAGCGCCTGGAGGAGACGGTCTCCCAGCCCTCCCTTGAGGCCGCCCGCGAGTACGTCAACACGACGGTCGTCGGCTACACGAGTGAGGTCGTCTCCCCCTCGCCGTCGGCCCGGGCGACGCCGACAGACCCGGCGGGCCCGTCCCCCTCGCCGACCAGCGGCCCGACGGGGCAGTGAGGCCGGTCGTGCCCAGTCCCGCTCCCGTAGCCGTCTCCTCCGCCCGGCATCCGTCCGGGCGCTGGGATGAGGCCGTGCTGCTCGTCGCCGCCCTCGCCCTGGGCCTGGGCGGCTTCGTGCTGACCACCATCAACCGCACGGGCAGCCAACCCGCCGATGTGCTGCCGTTGGCAGGCGCTCTCGTGGCGGTCACGCTCGTTGTCCACCTGTGGGTGCGGCGCACGGCCCCCTGGGCGGACCCGGTGCTCCTGCCGGTGGCGGTGGCTCTCAACGGCCTGGGCCTGGCGATGATCTACCGACTCGACCTGTCCTACGAGCGCACCGGCGATATCCACAACTACGGCACGAAGCAGGCCGTGTGGACCGCCCTGGGCGTGCTCCTGTTCTGCCTCGTGCTGCTCGTGCGCGACCACCGGATGCTGCGCCGCTGGGACCGGCGGGCGATGTGGGGGGGGCTGCTCTTCCTCATCCTGCCCTTCGTGCCGGGCCTGGGCACTGAGGTCAACGGCGCCCGCATCTGGATCCGCGTGGGCCCCATGTCCTTCCAGCCCGCGGAGCTGACGAAGGTGCTCCTGGCGGTCTTCTTCGCCTCCTTCCTCGTAGCCAACCGGGACAACCTGGCACTGGCCGGCCGCCGCGTGCTGGGCATCAACCTGCCGCGGGTCCGCCACCTCGGGCCGCTGCTCGTCGTGTGGGGCGCGAGCATCCTCGTGCTCGTGGCGCAACGGGACCTGGGCTCCTCCCTCCTGCTCTTCGGTCTGTTCGTCGTCACCCTGTACGTGGCGACCGACCGCCCCTCCTGGCTGCTGCTCGGAGCGGGCCTGTTCACGCCCGCCGCCTGGTTCGCCGCCACCCACCTGTCCCACGTGCAGCAGCGCGTGACCGCCTGGCTCGACGCCATGGATCCCGAGGTCTTCGACATGCCGGGCGGCTCCTGGCAGCTCGTCACCGGCCTGTTCGGCCTGGCCTCGGGCGGCCTGCTGGGCTCGGGCTGGGGCGAGGGCTACCCCAACCTCGTGACCTTCGCGAACTCGGACTTCATCGTCGCGGCCCTGGGTGAGGAGCTGGGGCTCACGGGCCTGCTGGCGATCCTCATGCTCTACCTCGTGCTCGTCCAACGGGGCATGAGCACGGCCATGCGCCTGCGTGACGGCTTCGGCAAGCTGCTGGCGGTGAGCCTGTCCTTCACCATCGCTCTGCAGGTCTTCGTCGTCGTCGGCGGCGTCACGCGCCTCATCCCGCTGACGGGACTGACGACGCCCTTCCTCGCCTACGGCGGGTCCTCCCTTGTGGCCAACTGGGTGATCCTGGCGCTGCTCGTGCGCCTGTCCGACGCCGCCCGCCGCCCGGCCGTGGCCGCACCGCAGATCATCGACACGGCCGAGCTGCCGACGTCGATCCGCCGCAGCGTGCTGGACGCGGACACCCAGGAGAACAGTCCTGAGGACGCCGCCGAGAATGCCGCCGGGCACAGTCCGGCACCCACGCGGACGAAGGAGGGGTCGTGAACCGTCAGATCCACCAAATGACCGTCCTGGTCCTCGTGATGTTCCTGGCCCTGGCCGCCTCCATCACCTCCGTCCAAGGCCTGTCGCGCCCCGCCCTGTGGGAGTCCTCCTCCGAGCAGGGCACGCTCGTGACCGACCCGCGCAATTCGCGCACCATCTTCGCCCAGTACGGCACGGACCGGGGCCAGATCATCGTCGGCGGCAACGTCATCGTCGACTCCCAGCCCGTCGACGACGCCTACGCCTACCAGCGCCTCTACCTGGGCGGTCAGATGTACTCCCACGTCACGGGCTACTTCTCCACGGCCTTCGCCTCCATGACGGGCCTGGAACAGGCGGAGAACTCCGTGCTCAACGGGGACGACCCCTCCCTGCTGTCCTCACGGCTCAGTGCCCTCGTGACCGGAGGCTCACTGTCGGGAGGCTCGGTCGAACTGACCATCAACCCGCAGATCCAGCAGGCCGCCTGGGACGCCCTGGACGGACGCCGGGGCTCCGTCGTCGCCCTCGACCCCTCCACGGGCGCGATTCTCGCCATGGTCTCCTCCCCGTCCTACGACGCGAACCTGCTGGCCTCCCACGACGCCGACGCCGCCGTCGCTGCCTACTCCCAGCTCCAGGCCGACGAGGCGAACCCGCTGTCCAACCGGGCCATTGCCGGTGACCTGTACCCACCGGGCTCCACCTTTAAGATCCTCACCCTCGCCGCGGCCCTGCGCGCGGGCATGCTCAGCCCTGAGACCGAGGTCGCCGCCCCGAACAGCCTGGCGCTGCCGGGCACGAGCCATGAGCTCATGAACTACGCCGGTGAGTCCTGCGGCAATGGGACGGTGACGGTCGCCTACGCCTTCGCCGAGTCTTGCAACACCCCCTTTGGCCAGATGGCCATGGACCTGGGTGACGCTGCCCTGGCGCAGGAGGCTGCGGCCTGGGGCTTCGGTGCCCGCATGAACGTGCCCCTGGCCGTCACGCCCTCGGTCTACCCGGCCAACGACGACACCGCACAGACCGCCATGGCGGGCATCGGCCAGTCCTCGGTGCGCGTGACTCCGCTCATGATGGCGCTCGTGGCCGCGACCGTCGCCAACGGCGGCGAGCAGATGAGCCCCTTCCTCGTGGCCCGCACCCTCGACCCGGACCTCAACGTCGTGTCGACGACGACGCCGAGCGTGGCGCGCACACCCGTCAACACCCAGACCGCGGCGACCCTCGCCTCCCTCATGACTCAGGCCGTTGCTGAGGGCACCGGGTCCAGCGCCCAGGTGCCGGGGGTTTCCGTGGCCGGCAAGACCGGCACGGCCGAAACCGGTTCCGACGTCGGCGGCCCAATCACCTGGTTCATCGGCTTCGCGGGGACGGACCCGCAGCACCCGAGCATCGCGCTCGCCGTCGTCCTTGACGGCGGGGAGCAGACCGCCGACGGCGGCACGGGAGGTTCCGTGGCCGGCCCGATCGCGGCGGCAGTCATCGACGCGGCGGTGGACCAATGAGGCCGGAGGTCGGCCTGCAGCTCCAGGGCCGCTACCAACTCGTGGAGCGCATCGCCGTGGGCGGCATGGGCGAGGTGTGGAAGGCCACCGACCTGCGCTCGGGACGCGCCGTCGCCGCGAAGATCCTGCGTCATGAGTTGACCGGGGACGAGATCTTCCTGTCGCGCCTGCGGGCGGAGGCGCGCAACTCGCGGGGCCTGCGCCACCCGAACCTCGCCGTCGTCCTGGACTCCGGGGAGAGGGACGGCTCGGGCTGGATCATCATGGAGCTCGTCCAGGGCCGGGCCCTGGCCGACATCATCTCCGAGCAGGGCACCATGCAGCCCGCCGACATCCTGCCGGTGCTCGCACAGGTGGCGCGCGCCCTGCAGGTGGTGCACGACTCGGGGGTCGTCCACCGTGACGTCAAGCCCTCCAACATCCTCATCAACCGTGAGGGACTGGCCAAGCTCACGGACTTCGGGATCTCCACGGGCACCCATCAGCGCCCGCTGACGGCCACCGGCATGGTGATGGGCACGGCCCAGTACCTGGCGCCCGAGCAGGCGATGGGCAGCATGGCCACGCCGGCCGGGGACCTGTACGCCCTGGGGGTCATCGGCTACGAGGCGCTCGTGGGGCGGCGTCCCTTCATGGGTGCCACCCAGGTGGACATCGCCTTCGCGCACGTCAACCAAGAGGTCCCGCCGATGCCTGACTCGGTGCCCCCCGAGGTCCGTGCGGTCGTCATGGACCTGCTGGAGAAGAAGCCCGCGGCGCGCCCGCACTCGGCCCGTGAGGTGGCGCGGCGCCTGGACCGGATCGTCGTCAACCTGCCGGCCGAGTCCTGGGACCCGCGCCAGGCCCCCACCTGGGTGGCGACCGGCCGTGCCGCCGCGAACCCGGGTAAGGGCCCGGCCTCCGCCCCGGCCTCCTCCGCAGGGCTCAATCGCGGCACCGCGGCCACGTCCGCAAGCGCTGAAGCGAGCACGGTCCGCACCTCCAGCACCTCGCGTCGCCCGGGCACACCCACCGTCCCGGCCGTCGGACGTCTGGCCACCACCCACCGTGCCGCGGGCACCACCGGGCGTCATTCCACCGACCGTGGGCTGCTGGGACTGCGTCTTGAGATGTGGTCCTGGATCGTCCTCGCCGTCGTCACCACACTCGTTCTGGCGCTATGCCTAGGTACCCTGGCGCAAGCGCGAGCGGTGCTGGGTGACGGCGTCCTCACGTCCGCTACCCCTTTGAAGGAGGCACTGTGACTGGCCAGCATCCCCAGGTCCTCGCGGGTCGTTACGAGATCCGCGAGCTCATTGGCCGCGGCGGCATGGCCGAGGTCCACCTCGGCTATGACACGCGCCTGTCGCGCATCATCGCCGTCAAGCTGCTGCGCTCGGACATCGCCGGTGACCCCACCTTCCAGGCGCGCTTCCGTCGTGAGGCCACGAGCGCGGCCGCGCTCAACCACCCGTCGATCGTCGCCGTCTACGACTCCGGTGAGGAGCAGCTGACCAGCCCGGACGGCTCGGTGAGCACCGTGCCGTACATCGTCATGGAGTACGTCGAGGGGCACACGGTGCGTGAGCTGCTGGGCGAGGGCGAGGCCGTGCCGATCCCAGAGGCCGTGGAGATCGTCACCGGGGTGCTCGACGCCCTGGAGTACTCCCACCGCGCCGGCATCGTCCACCGCGATATCAAGCCGGGCAACATCATGCTCACCTCCACGGGCGCCGTGAAGGTCATGGACTTCGGCATCGCCCGCGCCGTCGAGGACTCGGCGGCCACGGTGACCCAGACGCACGCCGTCGTCGGCACCGCCCAGTACCTGTCCCCGGAGCAGGCGCGTGGAGAGATCGTCGACTCGCGCTCGGACCTGTACTCGGCGGGCTGTCTGCTCTATGAGCTGCTGACGGGCCAGCCGCCCTTCGTGGGGGACTCGGCGGTGGCGATCGCCTATCAGCACGTGCGTGAGATCCCGCGCCCGCCCTCGTCCGTCGCGGCGGACGTGCCCGAGGCTCTGGACCGGGTGGTCCTCAAGTCGCTGGCGAAGAACCGTGACGACCGCTACGAGGACGCCGCCCACATGCGCACGGACCTGCTGGCCGCCGCCCGCGGTGCCGCGGTGCTCGCGCCCGCGGTCGACACGTGGACCTCCGCCACCACCGTCCTGGCGTCGGCACCGACCCCCGCGCCCGCACCGGCACCCACACCGGCACCTCCGGCCGCACAGAACGCCGTCGCCGAGGAGCAGGACAAGCGCCCCGCGCGCTGGTGGGTGTGGGCCCTCATCGTCGCCCTGCTCATCGCCGCGGGCATCGGCATCGGTCTGCTCATGACCGACCGCCTGGGCGGCAGCACACCGGCACCCACGTCGACGGCGACGGCCGCGGCGGTCCCCGACGTCAAGGGCAAGAGCGAGTCCGAGGCGCGTCAGGCCATCGAGAGCGTCGGCCTGGTCTTCGTCAAGGGTTCCGACGTCGCCTCCGACGACATCCCGTCCGGCCAGGCCGTCTCCTCCGAGCCGGGTGCGGGCACCTCCGCGCTCCTCGGCACGGAGATCACCGTGCACTTCTCGGCCGGCTCGGCGATGGTGGAGGTGCCCGACGTCTCCGACATGACGCAGGAGCAGGCCAAGGAGGCTCTGGAGAAGGCCGGGCTCAAGGTCGGCACGGTCACCGCTGAGGACTCTCCGAAGATCACCAAGGACAAGGTGGTGCGCACGAGCCCCGTGGCCGGCACCTCCGTCCAGCGCGGCGAGTCCGTGGGCCTGGTCGTGTCCACCGGCAAGACCACCGTCCCGGACCTGACCGGCCACACGCAGGAACAGGCCCGTCAGGCCCTGGAAAAGGCGGGGCTGAGGGTCGGCGACGTCGTGCGCGGTGACTCGGACGCGGAGCACAAGGACCTCGTCCTGTCCTCTGACCCGGCCGCCGACTCCCAGGTGGAGCTGGGCAGTTACGTATCCATCGTCGTCGGCTCCGGGCAGGCGGCCTCGCTGCCCGTGCCCGATGTGCGCGGGATGACGCAGGAGCAGGCCCGTCAGGCCCTGGACGGTTTCACTCAGGTGATCTTCCAGTCCCGCACGACGACGAACCAGAACGAGGACGGCCTCGTCGTCGAGGTGACGCCGGCGCCCGGCTCGACGATCAGCGCGGACACCCTCGTGACCGTGACACTCGGCAAGTACCAGGCCGCCACGCCGACGCCGACGTCGGGCCACTGAGCCCAGCCGGGGCTCGCCTGCCGGTCACGACAGCAGCCGTGTGAGACGTGAGACGCCCTTGGGCGGGCTCTCACACGGCTGCTCACGTCTGTGCGTCGACTGTGTGCGTTGATCGTTAGACCGTCGCCTCCCCGGAGATGTGGAAGGTCTCGTTGGCCCAGGGGAAGACCACTTCGAAGAGCAGCAGGACGGCGCCCGCGGCCAGCAGGAGCACCTCGATGACCTTGAGCCAGGTCGGGCCGGGCAGGTGGCGCCAAATCCATCCGTACATCAGTTGACCTCCGGGTCGTTGAGGATCGACTCTGGGCGGCCCTCCGAGCGGGGCATCCAGTAGGACAGGGTCGCGTGGGTGATCCAGCGGTGGTCGTTGCCCCACTCGCCGGTGGTCACGGAGTGGCAGGTGGTGAGCGTGAGCATGCGCTGGGTGGGCGTCGCCGTCGGGTCACCCGGCACGGGGGCGATGACCTCGACGTCGTAGGGCTCGACGATCTGGTAGTCGGTGACGACGTAGACGTACCAGGTGTCCGTGGTAGCGACGATGATCTCGTCGCCGGGCTCGAGCAGGTCGATGCGCCTGAAGGAGTTGCCGTTGGTGCGTCGGTGCCCGGCGATGGCGAAGTTGCCGACCTCACCGACCTGCTGGGTGTAGTCGTAGTGACCCGCGGCGGCCTGGTCGAGCACGTCGGCGCCGGTGCCCTCGAGGATCGGCATGTTGTTGTTCGTCACGCCGTACCACTTGGGCACGATGAGCATCCCGATGGTCTCGCCGTAGCCGACGGGCGCGACGGGCGGCGGGTCCTCCGTGTGGCGTTTGCCGGCGATCAGCGGTGAGGCGACCTGGGTGGTCTCGAATTCCTCCTGGATCGCCTGGGCGCTCTCGACGGCGTCGATGCTCGTCCACCACAGCTGCCACACAAGGAACAGGGCGATGACGATGCCGGAGGTGATGAGGAGCTCCCCGATGCCTCCCACCAGGTAGTCGAACCAGGTGCGCCGATGATGGCAGGCGTGCCGACGAGGCATCCGCGGCCGGTTGAGGGTCTGTACAAAGTCCACTGGACCTCCTGACGGGTTGCGCCGTCAGTGTAGAGCCCCGGGGCCCGGCCATCGGCACGTGGGCGCCATGTCCCGGCTCGGGGCGGGTGTGACGACGGCGATGGCCTAGGCTGGGCGCCGGAGCGCACCACGACGGGCCCACCGGCCGACGACGTGGGCGCGGTGACGTATGGACGATGAGACGAGGAGGCCCGGCGTGGCCGACAAGAAGAAGACCGACCCCAGCCGTTCGGGCAACCCCGCCAAGGCCGCTGCCGCTGAGCGCGAGCACCTGGAGGCCTCTCGCGCGGCCGCGAACCGCGTCTCGCGCACGCCGCAGAAGGTCCGCGACACCTCCTCACCCAGGTGGTACGCACCCACGATGGTGGGCCTCATGATTGTTGGCCTGCTATGGGTGGTGGTCACCTACCTGTTCCAGGGGCGCTACCCACTGCCGTACTTCACCCAGCACCACGGCTCGGACTGGCTCATCAACGGCAACCTCTACATCGGCTTCGCCGTCATACTGATCGGCTTCCTGGGACTACTGCGCTGGAAGTGAGCAACGCGGTCCCGTCAGCCGTCGCGGGTGGTCCGCAGGTGGGCGGGCCCGCCGGCAGGCGGTGACCCCGCAGACACACGCACGAGGGCGCCCCCAGTGGGGGCGCCCTCGGTCATGCTCAGACGGATCAGAGATCAGCAGTGCCGTGCTCAGTCAGCCGGCGGAGTGGGTCACTCGGCGTCGGCGTTCTCGGGGGAGTCGGACCAGTAGCCCTCCTCCTCTGTCTCTGTGGAGTCAGCCCAGTACTCCTCGGCCCACGGGTCCTCCACCGGCTGGCTGCGGCGCCAGACGACGTAGGCCGCACCAGCGGCGACACTGGCGATGGTGAGCCAGCCCAGGGTCTTGAGGACACGGCGGGACTTGCGGGGGGCAGGGGTCTGTGCAGCGTTCACAACAGCTACAGTAGCGCGCTGGGCCCGCTCCGTCACGGTTCCCGGCGCCTCAATCGCCGTGCGTGCGGCCGAGGCGGCACGCTCGGCGCGCGAGCGGGTGTCCTCGCTGAGGACCTCGATGCGCCCCTGCGCCTCCTTGGCGACCTCGGCGGCCTCCTTGGCGAGGCGGTCCGCACCGGTGCGGGCGCGGTCCACGGCGGGGGCGACCCACTCCGCGGCGCGACTCGCGGCACGCTCGGCGCGCTCGCCGAGAGATTCGGTCAGTGCGGCGACCTCACTGCGGATCTGGTCGGTGTCGAAGGTGATCTCGTGCTTGGTGAGCTCCATGGCTCCTCCTCGGACGGGTCGGTGAGGCCGGGCGGGCGCCCAATATTATCCCGAGCCACATAGTGTCACCTCATCCTGTGTGTCGCCTGAAGACCGGCCGGACACGGGCGGAGGTTTTGCCTGCGGTGAAATGCGCCTGGACCTGGCAGCCCTCTCAGGCTCCTGGGCGCCCTCCGTGCGACTATGACGCCATGGAAGCCACACTGCACACCTCCCTCGGCGACATCCGCCTCGAGCTCTTCCCTGAGCAGGCGCCCGAGACCGTCTCCAACTTCGTCGGCCTGGCCACGGGTGCGAAGAGCTGGACCGACCCCCGTTCGGGTGAGGAGTCCTCCTCCCCCCTGTACGACGGCGTCATCTTCCACCGCGTCATCCCCGGCTTCATGATCCAGGGCGGTGACCCGCTTGGCACGGGCACGGGTGGTCCCGGCTACGTCTTCGACGACGAGATCGACGCCTCCCTGACCTTCTCCGCCCCCTACGTCCTGGCGATGGCCAACGCCGGCCGCCGCATGGGCAAGGGCACCAACGGATCGCAGTTCTTCATCACGACCGCTCCCACCGAGTGGCTGCAGGGCAAGCACACGATCTTCGGTGCGGTTGCCGACGACGCCTCCCGCGCGGTCGTAGACGCCATCAGCGCGGTGACCACGGATCCGCGTGACCGCCCCCTTGAGGACGTGGTCATCACCTCGGTGTCCGTCACTGAGTGAGCGCGTGACCTGCATCAGTTCTTCGGGGCATGCGCCCCTTCGACGCCGTCGGACCACAGGGCCCGACGGCGTCGGCACACCCGGCCCCTTGTCGCCGCTGTGAGGAGCAACCATGAGCCAGTACGCCGACACCTCGGCCGCCCCCGTGTGCCCCAGGCACCCCGACCGCGTCTCTTACGTCCGCTGCCAGCGCTGTGAGCGGCCCGTGTGCCCCGAGTGCCAGGTACCTGGGGCGGTGGGTGTGCACTGCGTGGACTGCGCGCGCTCGGCCCAGGCCGCGCGCCGTGGGGCGCGCACCATCCTGGGCGGCAGCGTCGTGGCGGACGCACTGCTGACGAAGGTGCTCATCGGGGCCTGCGTCCTGGTCTTCATCGCCCAGCAGGTGCTGGGTTCGCTGACCTCCGACCTGCTGTTCGCTCCGGCGGTGGCGCTGAGTGAGCCGTGGCGGTTCCTCACCACGGCCTTCTTGCACTCAAGCCTCATGCACCTGGCCTTCAATATGTGGGCCCTGTGGGTGACGGGCACGGCGCTGGAGCCGGTGCTGGGCCGGTGGCGCTTTGGGGCGTTGTACGGCCTGAGTGCGTTGGGCGGCTCGGTCATGGTCTATCTGCTGGCCTCGCCGTCGGGTGCGTCGTGGTGGACGGGGACGGTGGGTGCCTCGGGCGCGGTGTTCGGCCTCTTCGCGGCACTGTTCGTCATCCAGCGACGCTTTGGGCGCGACACCTCGGCCATCGTCGGTCTGCTGGCGGTCAACCTCGTCATCTCCTTCACGGGGGCATCGATCTCCTGGCAGGGGCATCTGGGCGGTCTGCTCACCGGTGCCGCGGTGGCGGCGCTGTTCGCCTGGGCACCGCGCGAGCGGCGCAAGGCGGTGGGGCTGTGGGGGCCGGTGGGTGTAGGGCTTGTGCTCCTCATCCTTATCGCGGTCAAGGCGCTGGTGAGCTAGCGACCCGAAGTCAGCACGCGCGGCCCCGTCCATGATGGGCGGGGCCGTGTCGTGTCCCGGGCGCCGAGTCGAACAGTGATCCACAGGGTTTCTGTTGGCTGTGGGTTCTGGGGAAGCACATCGCTGTGATTCGTCCACACCTGTGGACTGCGGTGTGGAACGACATGGCTGTTGTTCTCCACAGGGATGCGCACAGGTGGGGAGAACGTTGGCATCACGGGAGCCGAGCGGGCGAGATTTCCACACGGTTGTCCACCGACTGGGGAGCCGGGGTTGCGCACCACCTGTGGGCGGCGGGCAGCCGGGCTGTGGCTCCAGCCGGGGGCACGGGCTGCGGGCCTCGTGACGCCGGTACTCACACCCGTTCCACTTGGGATACCACCATGTTGCTACCCAGTTCGCGCAGTGCGGCTGCGGTGGGGAACCGCAGGGCTCGCAGGTCCGTGGCGTTGACCTGGGTGTGACCGGAGAACGTACGGAAGAACCTGTCGATGACGGAGGAGTTGAGCCACACGGCAATGCCCTTGGCGAGGTCCTCGTCCAAGCCGTGGCCTCCACTATGGAAGACGTTGAGATGATTCTCGAAAGCGACCTCACCGGGGTGCTCCACGGGTGACCAGACCGAGGCAACGATTCGCCGGCGCTCCTCCTTGGCGCTGAAACGCTTGACGACCGCATACCACCCTTCTGGCAGCAGCATTGCGCGGTCCTTGTCATCCCCTGGATGGAACCACTGGGACTTACGAATCTCTCGCGGCCAGAGCACGCTGCCATCGCGGAGGTTACCGGGGTAGACCAGAGGCACGGCGTCCGGTCGTTCGACCGCACTCAGAGCATGACGTGACCGGTAGTCGACCACGCGACCAGTGGAGACCTGAACACCAAGATCCATCAGTGTGCAGGGTTGGGACAGCACGATGTCGGCAACAGCCGTGTCCTCGGCATCGGTCGCCAGCCGGATGAATCGATTGGGGTCGTGAGGGAAGACGACCTCCTCGTAGGCAACGGTACGCGATGAGATGTCGTCCGTATGGTCACGACTGACCGACAGTTCGACGACCTCAGGCGTCGCGCCCCGCGTTCCAGCGACAACCACGTTCTCCTGGAGGACTCCGGTATCCGCGAAAACCGTCGAGCGGGAGTCGAAGACGTGCACCCGGTCAAGCGCGATCGAGTCGAGCAGGTGAGCGCGGAACGCACTGAAGTACGGGCCATTGAAGAACGAGCTGGGAGTGATCGCGACAACCTGTCCGCCCACCTTGAGGGCCGAGATGGACAGCGAGAGGAACGCTGCGTACACGTTCGGCGCATCAACACCGGTGGCCCGCATGGCCCTGCGATGAGCACTCGACACCGCCAACTTCCCGTACGGAGGACTCTCGATGACGAGATCGAACTGGCCATCCAGGCTCAGTGACGCTTCCCAACCGGCAGAGTCCAGGATGAAGTCCGCTTCAACAGCCTCCGCGTGGACCCGACCTCTGCCGACGTCTTCACAGGCAGACAGCGTCGCCCGAAGATTCGACAACACCGCAGGATCGCGCTCAACCGCCACGATCTCAATTGACAGGTCCGGCCGCTCCATCAGCGCACGACTGACCAGTGCTGCGGACAGCACGCCCGAGCCCGCGCCGGGGTCGAGCACACGCAGCGTCCCAGCTTCAGGCAGGCGGGGCATCGACGCGATGAGCCGAGCCGCAGCCGCAGGTGTGAAGAACTGACCAAGCTCACTCTGAGTGAGCGCGTCAAGCTCGCTGAGGGCGGCAACTCGCTCGACCTCGGCGATGCTCAGTAGATCTGTCGCCAACACCCCGTCATGGTATCCGGGGCCACTGACACTTCACGAAGCACGGGCGATGGCGGCGGCCCGACAAGGGCGTACAGGAGGCCGACGACGACGTCCCTGTCGCGTCGTCGGACACGTGGGGTGGAGCCAACGGGACTCGAACCCGTAACCCCCTGCTTGCAAAGCAGGTGCGCTACCAATTGCGCCATGGCCCCCGGTGCTCAGGTCGCGTCAGCGACCTCAACCCAGGCTGAGCGCTCCACGCGCTCAGACTCATGCCGGAGCCACGCCGCGTAGGCCAGAACCCCAAGACATGAGAAAACCGCGGCTAAGACGATCCTCCGGTTCATCCGAACCCTCCTCATCGTTCCACCGCGGGTGGTGGGCCTAGCTGGACTCGAACCAGCGACCTCATCCTTATCAGGGATGCGCTCTAACCAACTGAGCTATAGGCCCGTGCGACCGAAAGAGACTAACTCAGCCGGTCTGAGGCGGCCAAATCAGATCACTCGTCCGCCAGTGTGAGATGGACCCCACCCACGAGGGCCGCCGTGACGTTGTACAACAGCGCCCCGATGGCGGACAGCGCCGTGGTCAGAACGATATTGACCACCGCGATGATCGTGGCCATGGAGATCGCGCGGGAGAACCTCATGTACTCCACCAGCGCCACGAAGGCGTTGGAATCCGAGTCGAACATCGTGCCCACGAGGTCCTGGATCGTGGAGAACACGTGCATCTTGTCGAGCATGAACCACACGAGGGCGGCGGCAACAACAATCATGATGCCGGAGGCCACGGACAGCAGGAAGGAGACCTTCGTGACGGACAGGACGTTGACCCTCGTCAGCGCCAGGCGCACCCGACGCGGCGCGACCGCCGGCTGCGTCGTCGCTGCCTGCGTCTTCACCCCAACCTGGGCCTGCCCCTGCTCAACCGACGCCGGGGCGTCAGCACTCATGTCCCCGCTCACGGGCGGGTGGATGACGGGCTCACTCATGCCTGCTCCTCACTGTCCTCGTCAGCCAACGCTACCGCCTCCGGGTCATCAGCGGAGGAGGCTGAGACGGCACTCTCAGCGCTCCCAGCACTGTCGGCACTGCCGGTGGGCTCATCCCCGTCGAGCTCCCGCTCGGCATTGCGGGCCACCGCGATGATCCGGTCGCCGTCGTCGGGCTTGGCGAGGGTGACGCCCTGCGTGTTGCGTCCGGTCACCGAGACCTCTGCGACCGCCGAGCGCACCACCTTGCCAGACGCCATGATGCACATGACCTCATCGTTGGGCGCCGTCACCAGCGCACCCACGAGGTCCCCACGCTCCTCAACAAGGTTGGCCACCTTGACCCCCAAGCCACCACGGTGCTTGGTCGGGTACTCCTGGACGTTCGTGCGCTTAGCGAAACCACCCTCGGTGACAACGAACAGGTCCGCGTCCGTCCAGGACGGATCAACGACGTCCATCGCCAGCAGCGAGTCGTCACCACGGAAGCGCATGCCCGTGACACCACTGGTTGCGCGCCCCATCGTGCGCAGCTCGTTCTCACTGGCCGTGAAGCGCGTGGACTGTCCGTGGCGCGAGACGAGCAGCAGGTCCTGGCCCTCGCTCAGCAGGCTCGCTGAGACGAGCTCGTCCGCCTGCCCGTCCTCGTCCTCACGCAGGTTGATGGCGATGAGGCCGGCCGAGCGCGGGGAGTCGTAGTCCGCCAGGCGGGTCTTCTTCACCCGGCCACGGCGCGTGGCGAGCACAAGGTAGTCCGCCTGCTCATAGTCCTTGAGCTCCATGACCTGGGCGATCTCCTCGCCCTGCTGGAAGGCGAGCAGGTTCGCCACGTGCTGGCCCTTGGCGTCACGCCCGCCCTCGGGCAGCTCGTAGCCCTTGGCGCGGTAGACACGTCCCAGGTTCGTGAAGAACAGCAGCCAGTGGTGGGTGGTGGTGACGAAGAAGTGGTCGACGACGTCGTCCTCGCGCAGGGCCGCACCCTTGACCCCCTTGCCGCCGCGGTGCTGCGAGCGGTACTGGTCGGTGCGCGTGCGCTTGGCGTAGCCGGACCGGGTGATCGTCACGACGACCTCTTCCTCCGGGATGAGGTCCTCCATGCTCATCTCGCCGTCGAAGGGCACGATCCTCGTGCGGCGCTCGTCGCCGTACTTCTCGACGATCTCCGCAAGCTCGGTCGAGACGATGCCGCGCTGACGCTCGGGGGAGGCGATGATCTCCTTCAGGTTGTCCACGCGGGCCTGGAGCTCGTCGGCCTCCTGCTGGATCTTCAGGCGCTCAAGGGCCGCGAGGCGGCGCAGCTGCAGGGACAGGATTGCGTCGGCCTGGATCTCATCCACCCCGAGCAGACCCATGAGGCCCGTGCGGGCCTCGTCGGCCGTCGGGGAGCGGCGGATGAGGGCGATGACGGCGTCGAGTGCGTCGATGGCCTTGAGCAGGCCGGCCAGCACATGCAGGC
Organism: Actinomyces respiraculi; assembly: GCF_014595995.2. Taxonomy (NCBI): domain Bacteria; kingdom Bacillati; phylum Actinomycetota; class Actinomycetes; order Actinomycetales; family Actinomycetaceae; genus Actinomyces; species Actinomyces respiraculi. Next base: position 8,846 of record NZ_CP063989.1, on the reverse strand, counting down.
GCTCCTCCGCCTTGCGCAGGCGGAAGCGGGAGCGGCGCACGATGACGTCGATCTGGTGGGTCACCCAGTGGCGCACGAAGCCGTCCAGGCTCAGCGTGCGCGGCACACCGTCCACCAGGGCGAGCATGTTGGCCGGGAAGTTGTCCTGCAGGGGCGTGCGCTTGTACAGGTTGTTGAGGACCACCTTGGCGACCGCGTCGCGCTTGAGCACGATGACGAGCCGCTGGCCCGTGCGACCACTGGTCTCATCACGGATGTCCGCAATGCCGGTGATCTGGCCATCGCGCACCAGCTGGGCGATCTTGTCCGCCAGGTTGTCCGGATTGACCTGGTAGGGCAGCTCGGTGACCACCAGACACTGACGGCCCTGAATCTCCTCAACGCTGACGACGGCACGCTGCGTGATCGAGCCGCGACCCGTGCGGTAGGCGTCCTCAATGCCACGGCGTCCCAGGATCGTGGCGCCCGTGGGGAAGTCCGGGCCGGGGATGCGCTTGATGAGCTCTTCGAGCAGCTCCTCACGCGAGGCATCGGGGTGCGCGAGGAACCACTGGACGCCGTCGGCCACCTCACGCAGGTTGTGCGGCGGGATCCGGGTGGCCATACCGACGGCGATGCCCTCGCTGCCATTGACCAGCAGATTCGGGAAGCGGGCCGGCAGGATCGTCGGCTCCTGGTTCTTACCGTCGTAGTTGTCCTGGAAGTCGACGCTCTCCTCGTCGATGTCGCGAACCATCTCCATGGCCAGCGGCGCCATCTTGCACTCGGTGTACCGGGGGGCGGCCGGCCCCAGGTTGCCGGGGGTGCCGAAGTTGCCCTGCCCGGCCACCAGCGGGTAGCGCAGGGACCACCACTGCACAAGACGGGCCAGAGCGTCGTAAATCGCCCCGTCACCATGCGGGTGGTAGTTGCCCATGACCTCGCCGACGACGCGCGAGGACTTGGAGAAGGAAGACGTGGGGCGGTAGCCGCCGTCGTACATGGCGTACAGGACACGGCGGTGGACGGGCTTGAGGCCGTCACGCACGTCCGGCAGGGCGCGCCCGACGATGACGCTCATGGCGTAGTCGAGGTAGGAGCGCTGCATCTCCATCTGGAGGTCGACCGGCTGGACGCGGTCGTGGGTCTGCTCCTCGACGGGGAGGTTGGTGGTCTCGTCACTCACGGTGGCTGTTTTCCTTTGCTGCCGACGGCGGTCGGCGGGTCAGATGTCGAGGAAGCGGACGTCGGCGGCGTTGCGCTGGATGAAGGAGCGGCGCTGCTCGACGTCGTCGCCCATGAGGATCGAGAAGGTCTCGTCGGCGTCGGCGGCCTCGTCGAGGGTGACCTTCTTGAGGATGCGGGTGGCCGGGTCCATCGTCGTCTCCCACAGCTCGTGGTCGTTCATCTCGCCCAGACCCTTGTAACGCTGGATGCCGCCCTCCTTGGGCAGACGGCGCCCGGCCTCGGCCCCGGCCCGCAGCAGCTGGTCGCGCTCGGCGTCGGAGTAGGCGAACTCGTGCTCCGCGTTGGACCACTTGAGGCGGTACAGCGGCGGCATGGCGATGTAAGTGTGGCCCTGCTCGATGAGGGGCCGCATGTAGCGGAAGAGCAGCGTGAGCAGGAGAGTGGCGATGTGCTGACCGTCGACGTCGGCATCGGCCATGATGACGATCTTGCCGTAACGCAGCCGCGCGATGTCGAAGTCCTCACCGATGCCCGTACCGAAGGCGGTGATGAGCGAGCGGATCGTGTCCGAGGACAGGGCCCGGTCCAGGCGCGCCTTCTCGACGTTGAGGATCTTGCCGCGGATCGGCATGATCGCCTGGTGCTCGGGGTCGCGCCCGCCGACGGCGGAGCCCCCGGCGGAGTCGCCCTCGACGATGAAGATCTCGCAGTCGGCGGCGTTGCGGCTCGAGCAGTCACGCAGCTTGCCGGGCATGGAGGCGGACTCCAGAACGCCCTTGCGCCTGGTGGCCTCACGCGCCTTGCGGGCCGCCACCCGGGCGGCCGCGGCCTGCAGGGCCTTGGAGATGATCGCCTTGGCCTCGGCCGGGTGGGAGTCGAACCAGTCTCCGAGCCTGGAGTTGACGGTCTGCAGGACGAAGGTGCGGGCCTCGGTGTTACCGAGCTTGGTCTTCGTCTGGCCCTCGAACTGCGGCTCGGAGAGCTTGACGGAGATGACGGCGGTCAGGCCCTCACGGATGTCATCACCGGTGAGGTTGTCGTCCCGGTCCTTGATGAGGCCCTTCTCGCGCCCGTAGCGGTTGACCAGGGAGGTCAGCGCCGTGCGGAAGCCCTCCTCGTGCGTGCCACCTTCGGTTGTGTTGATCGTGTTGGCGTAGGTGTGCACCGACTCGGAGTAGGCGCTGGTCCACTGCATGGCGATCTCGAGGCTGATGCCGCGCACGTCGTCGAGCTGCTGCTCGGCCTCGAAGTCGATGATCTCGGGGTGAACGAGCTCGACCTTCTTCGCCTTGTTGAGGAAGGCGACGTAGTCGTGCAGGCCGTTGGCGTAGCAGTAGGTGACCTGGCGGTGGCCCTTGACAGGGTCATCGGTGGTGCCCGGCTCGTCACCGGTGATCTCGTCGCCGTCGTCGGTGACACCCTCGCGCTCATCGGTCAGGCTGATGCGCAGGCCCTTGTTGAGGAAGGCCATCTGCTGGAAGCGGCGGCGCAGGGTCTCATAATCGAACTCGACGGTCTCGAAGATCTCCGGGTCCGGGTAGAAGGTCTGGGTCGTGCCGGTCTCCTCGGTGGCCTCACCCTTGACAAGCTCGGTCACGGGGCGGCCGCCGTCGGCGAAACTCATGCGCCACACGTGCCCCTGGCGGCGAATCTCGGTGTCCACCCGCGTCGACAGGGCGTTGACGACGCTGATGCCCACGCCGTGCAGGCCGCCGGAGACGGCGTAGCCGCCGCCGCCGAACTTGCCGCCGGCGTGCAGGATCGTCATGACGACCTCGACGGTGGGGCGGTGCTCGGTGGGGTGCTCGTCCACGGGGATGCCGCGGCCGTTGTCGACCACTTTGAGGCCGCCGTCGGCCTGGATGGTGACCTCGATGTGGTCGCAGTAGCCGGCCAGGGCCTCATCGACGGCGTTGTCCACGACCTCGTAGACCAGGTGGTGCAGGCCGCGCTCGCCGGTGGAGCCGATGTACATGCCCGGGCGCTTGCGTACGGCCTCCAGGCCCTCGAGAACGGTGATGTCGCTGGCGCCGTAATCGGCGCTGCCCTGGCCGACGGGACGGGTCCCAGCCGGGCTCTCGGCGCCGGTGGTCACAGGCAGGTCCTGGTCAGACACGTGTCAGGTGCTCCTCGTTCTGTGCGCCGGACGGGACATGGTCCCTCAGACGGCCGATTCCGGGTCCGGGGCCGTGTTGTGTAGGTGGGTACCTCTCGGGCACCCCGGGCGCACTATGGGCAATTCCAGCCCGATCCTACCGTGGTGCACCCCCAGGACCCCGCTGTGAGGGCCCGTCGGGGAAGTGGGCAGTCTCACCCTTGGAGACTTGGAGACACCATCACCGGCGCTCAGCCGTAGGTGTCGCGCGGTCCGCGGCCCCCGCGGGCCGCACCAAAGCGCCCATGACCCCAGGTCGGACCCGTGGGCCCCAGCACGCGCATCTCGACCTGCGGCACCTCGACCCGACGTCGGCCCCCGGGTCCCGGACGGGCCCGTGTGATCCGCTCCAGCTCCGCGGCGATCTCCCGCTGGATCGAGGGCATGAGCAGGCGCAGCTGCTGGGCCCACGCCGTCGACGTCGCCCGCACATCGAGACGGCCCACCTCGAAGGCCACCACCTGCGTGTGCTCGGCCACCCGCTCACCAACGATCCTGGGCCAGGCGACGGCGAGCTGGGCCATGGCGAGCTTGCCGGCCCAGCCGCGCTCGGCGAAGGAGTCGCCCAGCTCGCGCCCTCCCGGACGCGGGTCGAAGCGCGTGGGGCCGGGCCGATCTCGCCCCCGGGCCAGCCCGGGCCCGCGCTCCTCGTCGTCGCCCTCGTCGGCCCGCTCACTCCGGCGACGGCGCGGCGCGTCCCAGGCCGCCACCCCGTCCTCACCGGCCGGCGTGCGTGCCAGGCGCGCGCGCTCGTCACCCGAGCCCCAGGCTCGTGACTGGGCGCGGGCGAGCACCTGCAGGGCCAGCGAGTCATCCTCCTCGTCCGGGCGTCGGGTTGCCGGGCCTCCCGGGCGCTCCTCGGCCTGCTTGTCCTCGCCCATCTCAGGTCACCGCCGTCAGTGTCGAGGCCTCGACCTTGAAGCGTGCACCGTCGATCTCGCTGGGCACATCCTCGTCAACGGCCGCCGTCACCAGGGCCTGCTGGGCTCCGGCGACAACGCCCGTCAGGGCCCGGCGGCGGCGGGCGTCCAGGGAGGCGAAGACGTCATCGAGGATGAGCACGGGCTCGCCGTCGCCCCCGAAGGCGTCGACGTCGTGGCGCAGCATCTCGTAGGAGGCGAGCCTGAGCGCCAAGGCCATGGACCACTGCTCACCGTGGGAGGCGAAGCCCTTGGCGGGCAGGCCGCCGAGGAAGAGCGACAGGTCGTCGCGGTGCGCACCCACAAGATTCGCCCCGCGCTCAACCTCCTGCGGGTGCAGGTCCGCCATCGCTGCGATGAGCCGCGCCGTCGTTGCCTCGACGTCGAGCAGTTCCTTCTCCTCCTCCAGCCAGGCCGTGCTCCGCCGGGGGTCGGGCTCCGCGGCCCCCTCGCGCAGCAGCAGGCTCGCGCGGTAGGCGATCTGGGCCTCGGACTGGGCTCCACTGACGGTGCTGACGGTGGCGTAGGAGGAGGCCACCCAGTCACGCAGGTGGGTGACGACGTCGACCCTGGCGGCGATGAGGCGGGCGTCTACCGCCGCCAGCTGGGCGTCCCACACCTCCAGGCTCGTCGCCATCGACGCACTCACACCCCGGGCGGCACGCGCCGCCTTGAGCAGGCTCGCACGCTGGGCCAGGATCCGGTCGTGCTCGACGCGCACGCCGGCCAGGGCGGGGCGCAGGGTGACGGCCAGGTCATCGAGAAAGCGGCGGCGCACCACCGGTTCCTCACGCACAAGCGCCAGGTCCTCGGGGGCGAAGGCCACGGTGCGCAGGAGTCCGAGCAGCTCGCGCGGCCGGGTCTGTCCCCGGTTGAGCCGGGCGCGATTCGCCTTGCCCGAGACGATCTCGACTTCCAGAACCGTCGGCCGCTCACCGTGGATGACCTTGGCGCGCACGACGGCGCCCCCGGGCTGTTCCTCGCCCGGAGCGGCCCGGCGCACAAGTGCCGACTCGCTGCCCACGCGGTGGCTGGACAGGGTCGACAGGTAGCCGATGGCCTCCACGAGGTTGGTCTTTCCCTGCCCGTTGGGCCCGACGAAGGTCGTTATGCCCGGCTCAAAGGAGACGACGAGGTGCTCGTAGGAGCGGAAGTCGTCGAGTGCGAGGTCAGAGACGTACACGCCGTTCAGGCGCCGAAGCGGATCGGCATGATGAGGTAGCGGAAGGACGTGTCCGGCTCCCCGCCGATGGAGTCCACGCCTGTGAGGACAGCGGGCTTGGAGGCGTGAGTGAAGTCAAGGGTGACGTAGGGCTGGGTGATGGCGCCGAGCCCATCGAGCAGGTATCCCGGGTTGAAGGCGGTCGTGATGTCCTCGCCCTCAAGGTGGGCGACGAGCTGCTCAGAGGCCTGGGCGTCCTCGACACTGCCGGCGTCCAGGGCCAGGTTGCCCTGCGTGAAGGTCATGTGAATGGGGGTGGAGCGGTCCGCCACGAGACTCACGCGCCGCACCGCGCCCATGAGCTCCTCACGGCCGACGGTCGCGTGGATCGTCGTCGTCTCCGGGAACAGGCGCAGGACCGGCGGGTAGTCGCCGTCGGTCAGCAGGCTGGTGGTACGACGGCCCCCGGCCTCGAAGCCGATAAGGCTGGAGGTGGTCGATCCGGGCTCGGTCAGGGCGATGGTGACATCCCCCGTCGAGGTTAGGGACTTGGCGACGTCGGACAGGGTGCGGGCCTTGAGCAGCGCACGGGTCTCCAGCGCGGAGTCCCCACTCCTCCAGGTCATCTCGCGCACGGCCAGGCGGTAGCGGTCCGTGGCCATGAGGGTCAGGGCGTCGCCGTCGACCTCCATCTGCACGCTCGTGAGCAGCGGCAGGGTCTCGTCGCGCGAGGCGGCGATGGAGACCTGGGCGACCGCCTGGGCAAGGTCGTGGGCATCGACGGTGCCGGCCGCGCCGGGCATGAGCGGTAGCGCGGGGTAGTCGTCGGCCGCCATGGCGGCCAGCGAGAAGCGGGAGGAGCCGCAGGAGACGGTCACCTTGGTGCCCTCAACCTCAAGGTCCACGGGCTTGGAGGGCAGTGCCTTGGCGATGTCGGCCAACAGGCGGCCGGAGACGAGGACGACGCCCTCCTCCTCGACCTCGGCGGGTACCTCGCAGCGCGCGGAGACCTCGTAGTCGAAGGACGCCAGGACGAGGCTGGCACCCTGGGTCTCGAGCCGGACGCCGGCGAGCACGGGAACAGGCGGGCGTGCGGGGACGGAGCGGGCGGTCCAGGTCACGGCCTCGGCGAGGACGTCGCGGTCAACCCTGAGCTTCACGGTGGGCTCCTTCTGCTGGCGTGCCTCGGGCGCTGGCGTCTGAGGCGGTGCTGTGGTCCTGGGGTCAGGACGATCCATCCGGATTCTAGACGTACCTCGTGCCCGAGGCGCCCGGAGTGGGACCACGTGCGGGCAGAGATGTTGTTCCTCGCGTGAGATAAGTCTTTGTAGGGGTAATAGGAGATGTGGATCCTGGGGAGAACCGGGTTTCGGGCCGAGGACGTGGGGAGGGTCGCTGTGGAATCACACGGGCGTGCTTCGGTGGGCGGCCGGCCTGGTCGGTGGACGGACGGGGTCGACCAGTGTCGGCGTCCCCAGGACAGGGCCGGTGGTCCACAGTCGCACAGGGGGCTTGTCCCCCCTCGATTCCCAGGTTGTCCACAACTCGGGTTGGTCGGGTGCCGACGACGACGCACGGGCAGGTTGTCCGCGCAGCTGGGTCGTCGTCGGCGCTGACGGGCCGACGACGGAACCGGGACCTCAGCGCCGGGCGGTCTGGGCGGCCTGCTTGATACGGCTGGTCAGCTCCATGACCTCGTTGTAGGTCGAGCGTCGCTCGGACATCTGCTCGACGATCTTGCGGTTGGCGTTGATGACGGTTGTGTGGTCCTTGCCGAACTCCCGGCCGATCTGTGGCAGAGACATGTCGGTGAGCTCGCGGCACAGGTACATGCCCACGTGACGAGCGTGCACGAAGGTCTTGGTGCGGACCTTGCCGCACAGGTCCTCGATGGTGATGCCGAAGTAGTCGGCCGTCTGCGCCATGATGAGTGAGGACGTCATCTGCTCACCCTCGGGGTCGGACAGGATGTCCTTGAGCACCATCTCCGCCAGGGTCAGGTCGATGGGCTGCTTGGTCAGGGAGGCGAAGGCGGTGACACGGATGAGTGCGCCTTCGAGCTCGCGGATATTCGTCGTCACGCGCGAGGCGATGTACTCCTGGACCTCGACCGGCACCTCCTGACCCTCGGCGCGGGCCCGGCGCGCAAGGATGGCCAGGCGCGTCTCGAGGTCCGGCGGCTGCACATCCGCGGTCAGTCCCTCGGTGAAGCGCGAGATGAGCCGGTCCTCGAAGCCCTTGAGATCCTTGGGTGGCTGGTCGGAGGTCAGGACGATCTGCTTGTTGTCCAGGCGCAGGGCGTTAAAGGTGTGGAAGAACTCCTCGAGGGTGGACTCCTTGCCGCTGAGGAACTGGATGTCGTCGAGCAGGAGGATGTCGACGCCCCGGTAGCGGTCCTTGAAGGAGCTCATGCGCCCCACCTGGACGGAGTCGATGAAGTCGGAGACGAACTCCTCGCTGGAGACGTACTTGACGTGGGTGGTCGGGTTCAGCTCGCGCGCGTAGTTGCCGATGGCGTGCAGCAGGTGCGTCTTGCCCAGGCCGGAGCCGCCATAGACGAACAGGGGGTTGTAGCCGGTGCCCGGAGCCTCGGCGACGGCGAGGGAGGCGGCGTTGGCGAAGCGGTTGGACCCGCCGGTGACGTAGGTGTCGAAAGTGTAGTGCGGGTTGAGGCGCGAATAGTCCGGGCCGGCCGGACGGTGCTCGGGCACGACGGTCGGCTGCGGCACCGAGCGCAGGCCGGCCCCGGGGCGGGGAGGAGTCGAGGACTCGAGAGGCTGAGTGCTGCTCATCGCAGCTGCCGTGTTGCTGGCGGCGTCGTTGACGTCGGTGGGGTCGGCCGGACTGTCGAAGCCCGTCGCGGCCGACTCGTTGCCGACCCGGCTGGAGGAGGGCAGGGGCCCGGCGGGTGCGGCGGCGGGGCGCGGCTCACGCCGGATGGGCGCGGACAAGGCCTCCAGGGAGGGATCGATGATGATCTCGAAGGGCACCTTGTGGCCGGCGACAGCGGCCAGGGAGGCGGCGATCGTGGCCCGTGCCTTCTCGAAGGTGTCGCGGGCGAAGGCGGAACCGACGACGACGACAAGCGTGTCATCGACGTCGAGAACACTCGTCATGCGCATCATGGCGACCTTGCCCGTGCCCATGGTGCCCGCTGCCGCGAGGTGATCGATGGCTGAGACCCACAGGTCGGTGGTGTGGTCGGGCACGGGCCCTCCTCCGGGCTTGGGACGTCTGCGGGTGCGTCGATCGGATCGGTCCGGCGGGTGGCCGGGCTGTCATCATCGTAGTTCTCCACAGAGTTGTCCACACGTGGGGAGAACGTGCGGACAATGTGGTTGTCTGATCTCATGGCTGAGAACTGCCCGTGCCATCCATGGCCACCGTGTCCCGACAGCAGTGCTCTCCACACGTTGTGACGCCCCTTTTCCCACACCCGTGG